>CAJTYO010000007.1 GCA_910584045.1 uncultured Oscillospiraceae bacterium
AGGTGACGGAGCCCTCCTTGGTGGAGGCGATCCGCTCCTGGAGCTCCCCCATCTCCCCGGCCAGGGTGGGCTGGTAGCCTACGGCAGAGGGCATACGGCCCAGCAGGGTGGACACCTCACTGCCTGCCTGGACGAAGCGGAAGATATTGTCAATGAACAGCAGCACATCCTTGTGTTCCTTGTCCCGGAAATGCTCCGCCATGGTCAGCCCTGCCAGGGCCACCCGCATCCGCACGCCGGGGGATTCGTTCATCTGGCCGAAAACCAGGGCCGTTTTGTCGGACACGCCGCTCTCCCGCATCTCCCGCCACAGATCGTTACCCTCACGGCTCCGCTCGCCCACGCCGGTGAAAATGGAATACCCGCCGTGCTCCATGGCCACGTTGTGGATCAGCTCCTGGATGAGCACCGTTTTGCCCACGCCGGCCCCGCCGAAGAGGCCGATCTTTCCCCCCTTGGGGTAGGGCTCCAAAAGGTCGATGACCTTGATGCCCGTCTCCAGAATCTCCACCGCCGGGCTCTGCTCCTCAAAGGTGGGGCTCTTGCGGTAGATGCTCTGCACGGGGGTTCCCTCAGGCATGGGACCGCCTCCGTCGATGGGCTGACCCAGCACGTTAAACATACGCCCCAGCGTAGCCCGGCCCACGGGCACCTGTATGGTCCGGCCTGGTACGTCCACGGCCAGACCCCGGGCCAGCCCTTCGCTGGGGGAAAGCATGACACAGCGCACGGTGCCCCGTCCGATGTGCTGGGCTACCTCCATGACCCGCACGGTCCCGTCCCGCTCCACGGTCAGCGCCTCCCGCAGCCGGGGCAGCTCGCCTTCCTGTATTTCCACGTCCACAACGGGCCCGGAAATCTGTACGATGATTCCTCTTTCCAAATCCCTTACCTCTCCTTCTTCTGGTGCTTTTGCCGCTGGGCCCTGGCCCCAGCGGAGACCTCGGTGATCTCCTGGGTGATGCTGGCCTGGCGGACCCGGTTGAATTGCAGGGACAGCTCCCCCAGCAGCCCCTCCGCGTTCTGGTTGGCGCTGTCCATGGCGGTCATGCGGGCGTTCTGCTCACAGCAGAAGCTGTCGATCAGGGCGCTGTAGATGAACCCGGACACGTAGCTGGGCATCATGTTGTTAAGCACCGCCGCCGCATTGGGCAAAAACTCGAAGGGGGTCTTCACCGGCTCCTCCGCCTCGCCGGTATCGGCGAAATGGGTCCGGCGGAAGGGTAGCAGCCGGGTAGACCGGGCTTCATAAGACATCGTGCCGGCCATGTCGGTGTAGACGACAAAAATCTTCCGCAGCTCCCCCCGGTCATAGCCGTCCAGCAGCAGGGCGCTGATCTCCCGGGCTCGTGCCATGGTGGGATTTTGGGCGGTGTAAAGAAAGGAGTGCTCAATGGGGATCTTCCGCTGGGCAAAAAACCGACGGCCGTACTCTCCCACTACAAACAGCTTCATATCCGGGTGCTGCGCCAGAAGGCGCATGGCCTCCCGGATGGCGTTCTGGTTATAGGCCCCCGCCAGGCCCTTGTCGGCGGTGATGACCAGGCAGCCGTAAGTCCCCTCCGGATCCGGGGCGTCGTCGTTGTGATAAAAATAAGGGCTGTCCACGTATCCCGCCGCCCGGAAGACCCGTTTGATCTCCCCTCGCAGAGCCAGGAAGTAGGGCCGGGTGTTTTCCAGCTCCTGCCGGGCCCGGCGCAGCTTAGTGGAGGCGATGAGGTACATGGCGCTGGTGATTTTCTTTGTTTCCTGAACGCTGGCGATATGGGACTTGATTTCCTTCGTTCCGGCCATATCAGCCACCACGCTTCCCGCCGGCCTGATACAGCTCCAGGAAGCGCCGGGACAGCTTCAGCAGCTCCTCCCGATCCCCCTCGGGCAGCAGACCGGTCATATCGATCCGGCGGCACAGATCCGGGGCTTCCGCTTCTACAAAGGACAGCATCTCTCGGCGGAAGGCCTCCAGACTCTCCAGGGGGATGTCCTGCATTACGTGGTGCAGGGCGGCGGTGAGTACGACCACCTGCTGGTGTTGAGAGAAGGGGGCGTACTGGCTCTGGCGCAGCAGGCGCATCAGTCCCTGTCCATAGGCCAGCTGGCGCTTGGTTGCCTCATCCAGGTCGCTGGAGAATTGGGTGAACACTTCCATCTCCCGATACTGGGCCAGCTCCAGTCGGATGGCCCCCGCCGCGGACTTCATGGCCCGTGTCTGGGCGTCGCCGCCCACACGGGAGACGGACAGGCCCACATTGACAGCGGGCCGCTGCCCGGCAAAAAACAGCTCGGTCTCCAGGAAAATCTGGCCGTCGGTGATGGAAATAATGTTGGTGGGGATATAGGCGGACACGTCTCCCGCCTGGGTCTCCACGATGGGCAGAGCGGTCATGCTGCCGCCCCCCAGCTCGTCGCTGAGGTGGGCCGCCCGCTCCAGCAGGCGGGAGTGAAGATAGAACACGTCTCCGGGGTAGGCCTCCCGCCCGGGGGAGCGCTCCAGCAAAAGGCTCAAAGCCCGGTAGGCGATAGCGTGCTTGCTCAGGTCGTCGTAGATGATGAGCACGTCCTGCCCCTGGTACATGAAGTACTCAGCCAGAGCGCAGCCGGCGTAGGGGGCGATATACTGCAGGGCGGCGGAATCCCCGGCACAGGCGCTGACCACGGCGGTGTACTCCATGGCTCCCCGGCGGGCAAGGTTCTCCACCAGCTGAGCTACGGAGCTGGTCTTCTGCCCAATGGCCACGTAAACGCAGACCACGCCCTTCCCCTTCTGGTTGAGGATGGCGTCCACGGCGATGGCGGTTTTGCCGGTCTGGCGGTCACCGATGATCAGTTCCCGCTGGCCTCGGCCGATGGGGAACATGGAGTCGATGGTCAGAATACCCGTCTCCATGGGGGTGTTCACCGGCTGGCGGTCCAGAATGCCGGGGGCGGGGGCCTCGATGGGCCGGCGGCCCTCGGCGTGGATGCGGCCCCGGCCGTCGATGGGCACGCCCAACGCGTCCACCACCCGGCCCAGAAAGCCGTCGCCCACGGGCATGCCGGCGGTCTTCAGTGTACGGCGGACCATGCTGCCGGCGCTGACCTCCTCACTGTCGCCAAAGAGGATACAGCTCAGCTCCCCCCGGCGCAGGTCCTGAACCATACCCTTTACGCCGGAATCAAAGAGAAGTATCTCTCCATACTGAGCGTGCTCCAGTCCGCCTACGGTGGCAATCTCGCCGTCCACCGTCAGCACCTCGCCGATCTCCTCGGGCATCACGGACAGCGTCCAGTCCGACGCCGCCTGGCGCATCAGGGGCAGCAGGTCGTTCTCCCCGGGCTGGATCTGGCGGAGGTAGTCGGTAAACTGCCGAATCCGTCCGTCCAGGGTCCAGTCGTACACGTCGGATCCCACCTGCAGCCGGAAGCCGGAGCGCAGCGCCTCGTCCTTCTCCCAGTGAAGGGGAACCTTGCGCTGGTAAGTCCGGCTGAGAAAGTCGGAAAAGCGCTGGAGCTGGGCCTGGGTGGGTTCACGGGCGCTGCGCAGCTCCGCGGTCAGGCGGCCTCTAGCGCTTCTCATTGTTTCCGCCCTCCTCCGCCAGGTCTAGGAATTGATCGAAGGGGTCGCTCTGCAGGGCCAGCCGTTTGGTGGCCTCCGCCGCCAGACGGCGCAGCTCCCGTTGGGAGGAGCGCAGAATCTCCTCCCGGTCGTGCTCTGCCTCAGCCCGGGCATGGGTGAGAATCTGCTGAGCCTGGGTCTGAACCTGGGTCAGCTGCTCCTCGGCGGCCTGCTGCACGGCCTGCTGGGCCTTGGCCCGGGACTGGCGGATCTCCTCGTCGGCCCCGTCCAGCTTGGCCTGGTACTCGCCCATGATCCGCTCGGCGTCGGCCAGCTTCTCCTCGGCCTGCCGGTCCCTCTCCCGGTAGTGGGCCTCCCGCTTCTCCATGAACTGCTTGACAGGCTTGAAGAGGATGAAGTACAGACCGCCCACCAGGATGGCCAGGTTCATCCAGTGCAGCAAAATCTGCTGCAGATCAATATTCAACGGCATTGTCCCCACCTGCCTTACAACACAAAGATAATCAGAATGACCACCAGCAGTGCATAGATGATGGCGGTCTCAATGAAGACCAGACCCAACATCAGCATGGTGCGGATCTTGCCCTCGGCCTCGGGCTGGCGGGCGATGCCCTCGGCGGACTTGGCGGTGGCCAGGCCCATACCCACCGCGCCGCCGGCGGCGGCCACGCCCACGGCGATACCCGCGGCGATGGCCTTCAGACCGATGGAATCGTCCTGCGCCTGTTCCTCGGCGGCGGGGGCGCCGTCGGGCGCGGCGGCATAAGCCGGAGCCGCCAGGGCCAGGACAAGGAGCAGCACGCCGGTCAGCGCACAGAGCTTTTTCAGTAGAGTATTCATGGCAGATAACCTCCAATATGTTCTAAAAGTGTAGTTAATAACAGTTAAGCCCGGAAAAAGGGCATCATGCCTTGGACCGCTTCTTTTTGGGTTTGTGGGACGGCTCGGAGACCTCTCCGTAGTACAGGGCGGTCAGCATGGTCAGCACGTATGTCTGGATCAGCGCGTGGAGCAGGGTAAACATTACGCCCACCACCACGGGCAGGATAAAGCTGAGGCTGACATAGTAATACACCAGCTCTGTAACGAGCAGGCCGCTGAGTAGTGCGCCGAAGAGACGGAAGCTCATGGAGATGGGCAGGGAGAACTCCTTGAGGGCCTTCCCTACGCCGCCCGGGCCGTTGCCGACGACACCGCCGGAGACAATGACCAGGTAGGAGAGAGTGCCAAGGGCGATGGCGGCGTTCACGTCGGACAGGGGGGCGGGCAGAGTGACGGGGTGGCCCAGGGTGGTGACAGCCTGGACGCCCAGCAGCTCAAAAAGAGTTCCCACAAAGATGTACGCGCCCACGCCGAAAATATAGGCCCCCAGAAAGCGGCAGCGGTGGGGACTGTTATTTTTGGCCATGTGGTCGAAAAGCCCCACCGCCTCCTCCAGGAGCAGCTGCAGCCGCCCTGGTATGAACTTGAATCGGGGAACAGCAAAGATACGGATACAGACGGCTGCCAGCAGGAGAATCGCCGTGACGGTGAAAGCGGAGATCAGACCGGGGTTTACCGACCTCCAGCCAAATAGGCTGATCCGGTTGGTCCCGTGAAGTACCGCGTCCCGCATCATCTCCTGCACGCTCTCCGCCCGGCCTGGCGACCCGGTGAGCAGCGCCCCGGCCAGCAGCAGCAGGATCGCCGCGAGCCACAGTACCAGGGCTTTTTTGTGTTGTTTCATCCAGCACTCCTTCTTTCACTTTTGGTGTTGGGGCAGGGGCCGCTTGCTCATGGCGGACCCCACCTGCAGCGATACAATTATACCACGCTTGTCAATAGCTCCGCTCCGTCTTTTTGTCCAAAATCCGGGCGAAACTGTACAGAAAAACCGGTAGCATTTGGGGGAGGGTTATGGTAAGATTTGGTCACATTAAAAAGGAGGAATTGAACATGAGATTAGGCGGCAATCTGTACCGGGCAAGAAAGAGCAGGGGCCTCTCCCAGGAGGCGGTGGCCGAAAAGCTGGGCGTGAGCCGGCAGACCATCTCCAAGTGGGAGACGGACGAGACGCTGCCGGACATCCGGCAGTCCAAGCGGCTGGCAGTGCTGTACGGGCTGTCCCTGGATGAGCTGATTGAGTTTGACATCGATGTAAAAGAGATTCAGGATGTCATCGATCGGACCAGCGAGGAGACCTCAGAGAAAATTGACTGGGCAAAAGCTTGGAGCAAGAAGTATCCTATTTTGGCCCAATACCGGCAGGAGATGGACACGGCCCCCTATGCCGCAGAGCTGGAGCGGCTGCTGGAGGCGCTGAGGAGGAAACAGGGTTATGACGAGCTGAATGCCTTCCTCGTACTCAAAGATATCCTGGCCTGCGTGTGGAAAAGCAGAAAGGAATCCCGCTGAAGGCGGGACAGTTCTCCAACTTAATTTCGCACCTGCGGCAAGCCTTTTTAGCCGGCCGCCCCAACGGGGGCGGCCGGCTATTCGTATCAAACCGGTCCGCCGCTGCTCTCTCGGACTACCAGACGGCCCGGTATGATCTGTATAACCGGCGGTGCGTCCGCCTGGCGCAGACGCTCGGTCAGACGTTCCACCGCCGCCTCGGCCATCCGTCCCGTCTCTACATGGTAGGTAGTTAGATGGGGGGCCGCCAGGGTGGCGAAGCGGTGGTCGTCATAGCCGCACACCGCCATGTTCTCAGGAACCCGCCGCCCCGCGTCCCGTAAGGTCTGGACCAGATAAAAGGCCGCCTCGTCACAGCTGCATAAAAAGGCCTGAGGAAGCTGGGCCGGCAGGCGGAGGGGCAAAAAGGAACCGTCCCCGTCCCGATCCTCCAGCAGCCAGTCCTCCCGCCAGGGGACGCCCGCCGTCCGCAGCGCCTGTTGAAAACCCAGGAAGCGGTCCATGATGCTGGAGGTGGCCAGAACGCTGCCCACAAAGCCGATTTCCCGGATTCCCCGGTCCAGCAGATGTCGTGTCAAGGAATAGCCGCCGTCCTGGTTGTCGCTGACCACGCAGTCCCAGGCAGCACCGGGGATCCGGAAATCCAGCAGAAGACATGGGACGCCCCCCGCCGACACTGCCCGCAGATAGCCCTCGTCAAAGCACCCCATGAAAATCAGTCCATCCGCCCGATGGCCTGTCAGCAGGGAGGGCAGAGCCCTCTCCCGTTCCGCCTCCAGGGAGACGATCTCAATCATGCACCCGAAGCCCCTGGACCCGCTTTCCAGAGCCAGGGCCCGATACAGATTGGCATAAAAAGCGTTCTCCGAGAAAAAGCGGTCGGACACCAGTACGCCTATGTTGCCCGTGCCCCCCAACTCGCAGTGGAGCTTGGTCCCTTCATAGCCCATCTGCCGGGCCAGCGCCACCACCCTGGCCCGCATCTCCTCGCTGACCCCCGGCTTGCCGGCCAGGGCCTTGGACACGGACACGACGCTGATACCCAGCCTCTCCGCGATGTCCGCCATCCGCACCGGTTTTCCCATCAGATGCATCCTCCTGTTGTTGTCACATTTTTCCACTTGTATTATAACCCTTTTTCGTTTCTCCGTCAACGGCGGCCTCGGGATCACTGTGGTAAATGAGCTAAAAATAGCCTAAATATCGCTTGCTATTTTATAGGGGGCGTGATATAGTTGTGACGACAATCCTTTGCGCCTCCGGGCGCGGAGAAACGACAGAAAGGAAGGGCGTCTCGATGGACTATAAGGAGGATGCGGCCCGCTGGCTGGAGCGGGCCGGAGAGGACCCGGAGCTGCTCGCTGAGCTGCAGGAGATACAGGGCGACGAAAAGGCGGTGTCCGACCGTTTTTATCGGCATCTGGAGTTTGGCACAGGAGGACTGCGTGGAGTCATCGGCGCGGGGACAAACCGGATGAACATCTATACCGTCCGCCGCGCTACCCAGGCTCTGGCGGACTACCTCAACGCGTCGGACCTGCCCAAGTCGGCGGCCATCGCCCACGACAGCCGTATCAAGGGAGACCTCTTCTCCCGGGAGGCAGCCCGGGTACTGGCGGCCAACGGCATCACCGCGTGGCTCTACCCCCGGCTGGAGCCCACCCCGGCGCTGAGCTGGGCGGTGCGGTATTTGAACTGCGGCGCGGGCATCTGTGTCACGGCCAGCCACAACCCCGCCCAGTACAACGGCTATAAGGTCTACGGCGCGGACGGCTGCCAGATCACCCCGGAGGCGGCGGAGAAGGTGCTGGCCTATATGAACCGGATCGACTGCTTCGACGATGTAAAGCTGGCAGACTACGATGAGGCCCTGGCGGAGGGGAAGATCCGGCTCATCGACGAAGCGTGCCTGGACGCTTTTGTGGATGCGGTACTGGCCCTGCGCCCCGGCAACGATGTGAGTGGGCTGAAGCTGGTATACACGCCTCTGAACGGCTCGGGGCTGGAGTGTGTGAAAAAGCTGCTGGAGAAAATGGGGGTGAAGGAACTGACCGTGGTGCCATCCCAGGAACGGCCCGACGGGCGCTTCCCCACCTGTCCCTACCCCAACCCGGAGATCCGGGAGGCCATGGAAGAGGGCCTGAGCCTGTGCGATGAAGTGAAACCCGACCTGCTTCTGGGGACGGACCCGGACTGTGACCGCATGGGTGCGGCGGTGCCCGACGGAAAGGGCGGTTACCGGCTGATCACCGGCAACGAGATGGGCGTGTTGCTGCTGGACTACCTGTGTCGCACCCGTACTGCCCGGGGCGCCATGCCCAGGGACCCGGTGGCCGTGACCACTATCGTCTCCACCGACATGGCCACACCGGTTGCGGCGGCCTACGGCGTGGAGCTGCGCCGGACGCTG
This sequence comes from uncultured Oscillospiraceae bacterium, assembly GCA_910584045.1. Classification (GTDB taxonomy): domain Bacteria; phylum Bacillota; class Clostridia; order Oscillospirales; family Oscillospiraceae; genus Pelethomonas. The sequence continues at coordinate 8,361 of CAJTYO010000007.1, forward strand.
ACGGGCTTCAAATACATCGGCGAACAGATCGGCCTGTTAGAGGCCGAAGGGCACGCGGAGCGCTACCTCTTCGGCTTTGAGGAGAGCTACGGCTACCTCTCCGGCGGCCACGTTCGGGACAAGGACGCGGTGAACGCGGTGATGCTGGCCTGCGAGTGCGCCGCATGGTATGCAGGGCAGGGGATGACCCTGCTGGATGCCATGAACGCGCTGTATGGGCGTTTCGGCTTCTACCGCAACGGCCTTATCAGCCGCGCATTCGAGGGACAGGACGGCATGGAGGCCATGAGCGGACTGATGCGTGCCCTGCGCGGTGCTCCCCCGGCGGAGATTGCCGGGAAGCGGGTGACCGGCGTGACCGACTACCTCCACGACGAAACCGGCCTCATCCCCTCCGACGTGCTGGAGTTCCGTCTGGAGGAGGAGGGCAAGCTCATCGTCCGTCCCTCGGGCACCGAACCCAAGCTGAAGCTGTACCTCTCCGTCCGGGGCGGCAGCGAGGCGGACGCCCAGGCGCGTCTGGAGGCTCTTGAGGTGGGGGCTCTGGACCTGCTGCGGCGGGGCGAGTAATCCGAATGATTAAATAAGCTAATTTAAGCTAAACCTTTATTTCGTGGAAAACCATCTGCGGGACTGACACATCCGTCCCGCGGCAGAAAGGAAAATGACTATGAGCCAGCCCAAGCTCCTCTGCCCCGGCCTGCCTAACATCCCCTGGCAGGACCGTCCCGCCGGGTGCGAGCTGCCGCTGTGGCGGTACAGCGAGAACCCCATCATCGCCCGCAATCCCCTGCCGGGTGTTGCCCGCATTTTTAACAGCGCCGTAGCGCCCTGCGAGGGGACCTATATCGGCGTATTTCGGGGGGAACAGATCAACGGCGTGCCCTATATCTACTTGGGCCGCAGCGGGGACGGCATCCACTGGAACTTTGAGCGAGAGAAAATTCCCTTCGTGGACAGGAACGGCGAGAGCGCTATGCCCGTCTACGCCTACGATCCCAGACTGGTGAAGGTGGAGGACACCTACTATGTCATCTGGTGCCAGGACTTCTACGGGGCGTCCATCGGAATGGCGGAGACGAAGGACTTCAAGACCTTTACCCGGTTGGAGAACCCCTTCATTCCCTTCAACCGCAACGCGGTGCTCTTCCCTCGGAAGATTGGCAGGCTCTTCACCATGCTCTCCCGCCCCTCCGACTCGGGGCACACCCCCTTCGGCGATATCTTCCTCAGCCAGAGCCCCGATATGGAGTTCTGGGGCCGTCACCGCCACGTCATGAGCCGCAGCAGCCGTTGGTGGGAGAGTTTGAAGATCGGCGGCGGAGCCGCCCCCATTGAGACCGACGAGGGCTGGCTGCTGTTCTACCACGGCGTGACAGGGACGTGCAACGGCTATGTCTACTCCATCGGCGGGGCCATTCTGGACCGGGACGAGCCCAGCCGGGTGCTGTACCGCTGCGGTACTTTTCTGCTGACCCCGGAGGAGTGGTATGAGGAGAGGGGCTTCGTGCCAAACGTGTGTTTCCCATGTGCCACCCTTCAGGATGGAGACACGGGACGCATCGCCATCTACTACGGTTGCGCCGACAGCTATGTGGGCCTGGCTTTCACAACTGCGGATGAGGTTATCGGTTACATCAAGGCCCACGACGAGGCCGACGAAACCGACCGCGAGCCGGGCGTCCGCTGAGGGAGGAATCGGATGGAACGCATTGCATATGCGGCCCGGGAGATGCTCACCGGGCGCATCCTCCCCTTCTGGCAGAGGCTGCGGGACGAGGAGCGCGGCGGCTTCTTCGGGTACATGGATTTTGACCTCCGGCTGGACAAAGGGGCGGAGAAGGGCTGTATCCTAAACAGCCGCATCCTCTGGTTCTTCTCCGAGGCCGCCATGATTACAAAGGACGAGACGCTTCTCCCCTACGCCCGTCACGCCTACCATTTTCTGATGGAGAGGTGCCTGGACCGGGAGAAGGGGGGCGTGTACTGGTCCGTCACCTGTGACGGGAGCCCCCTCGACGCCACCAAGCACACCTATAACCAGGCCTTCGCCATTTACGCCCTGAGCGCCTACTACCGTCTCACCGGTGAGGCGGAGGCCCTAGCCCTGGCGGAGGAACTGTTCCGGCTGATCGAGGAGCGGTGTACCGACGAGAACGGCTATCTGGAGGCTTTCACCCGGGACTTCAGGCCCGCCTCCAACGAGAAGCTGTCGGAGAACGGCGTCATGGCCTGCCGCACCATGAACACGCTGCTCCACGTCTTCGAGGGCTATGCCGGGCTGTACCAAGCAAAAAAGAGCTCCAAAACTGCCGCCGCCATGGAGCGGATTCTGGACATCTACGCCGACAGGATCTACAACCCCGCCCGACGGCGGCAGGAGGTCTTTTTCGACAAAGACTACCACAGCTTGATCGACCTGACCAGCTACGGCCACGATATTGAGTCGAGTTGGCTCATCGACTGGGGCTGCGGCCTGCTGGGCGGCGGGGCGCGGATGGAGAGGATCGCCGCTATTGACAGCCAGCTGGCGGACAGCGTGCTGAGGGAGGCCTTCGACGGCAGCTCCCTGGCCAATGAGTGCGAGCGGGGCGCAGTGGACAGCCACCGGGTTTGGTGGGTTCAGTCGGAGGCCCTGCTGGGCTTCGTCAACGAGTTTTGTAAACACCCGGAGCGCACCGACTGCCGGGATGCGGCGGCGAGCTTGTGGAGGTACATCACCGAAAAGGTGGCGGACCGCCGGCCTGGCGGTGAGTGGTTCTGGCGGCTGGACGCTCAGGGCGAACCTGATAGAGAGAAGCCCGTGGTGGAGCCCTGGAAGTGCCCCTATCACAACGGAAGAATGTGCATGGAGCTGATGAGGAGGGACCCAGATGTCTATGTTTGATATTGCCCTCGCAAGAGAGAACGCCCGGTATGAGGCCCTGGTAAACCGGCCCAACCGGCCCTCTGATTTCTACAACGGCGTATACACCCGCTGGGAAAATCCGGTGCTGACCAGGGAACACGCCCCCGTTATCTGGCGCTACGATCTGGACCCGGCCGCCAATCCCTTTTTCATGGAGCGGCTGGGAGTCAACGCGGTATTTAACGCCGGCGCCATTAAGCTGAATGGGACATACTATTTGGTGGCCCGGGTGGAGGGCAGCGACCGGAAGAGCTTCTTTGCCGTGGCCGAGAGCAGCAGCCCTGTGGAGGGGTTCCGGTTCTGGGACTTCCCTGTGCAGCTGCCGGACACCTGCCCTGGGGAGACCAACGTCTACGACATGCGTCTCACTGCCCACGAGGACGGGTGGATCTACGGCGTGTTCTGCTCCGAGAGCAAGGATCCGTCGAATCCTGACCTCTCTGCCGCCGTGGCGGCGGCGGGCATCGTGCGCACCAAGGACCTGGTAGCCTGGGAAAGACTGCCCAACCTGGTAACCAAGGAGAGCCCCCAGCAGCGCAACGTCTGCCTGCTGCCGGCGTTCGTAGAGGGTAAGTACGCCTTCTACACCCGGCCCATGGACGGCTTCATTGACACCGGCTCCGGCGGCGGCATCGGCTTTGGCCTATGCGATGACATCACATGCGCCGTCATCGACCACGAGCGCATTACCAGCCGCCGGAAATACCACACCATCACCGAGATCAAAAACGGCGCAGGGGCCGTGCCCATTAGGACAGACCAGGGGTGGCTCCACATCGCACACGGGGTGCGCAACACGGCGGCAGGGCTTCGGTACGTGGTGTACGTATTCGTGACCGCCCTGGATGACCCGGCCCGGGTTATCGCCGAGCCCGGCGGCTTCCTCATCGCCCCCCGGGCGGGGGAGCGGGTAGGCGACGTGAGTAACGTGGCCTTCACCAACGGGGCCATCGTGGACGACGACGGGGCGCTGTATATCTACTACGCCTCCTCCGACACCCGGCTCCATGTGGCCTCCACCACGGTGGCGCGGATAATGGACTATGCCCTGCACACCCCCGCCGACCCCCTGCGCAGCGCGGACTGCGTGGCCCAGCGCTGTGCGCTGGTGGAAAAGAATCTGGCATATCTTCGGAATAAAATATAAAATGAGGTGCTGTTATGCCTGCTTATCAGCTTTTACCCGCGTGTAAGGACTATATCTGGGGCGGCCAGCGGCTGCGGACCGACTTTGGCGTCCAGAGCGAGCTGAATCCTCTGGCCGAAGCCTGGGTCCTCTCCTGCCATCCCGACGGGCCCTCCGTTCTGGCGGACGGCCCCTGTGCCGGGATGACCTTGCCGGATTATCTGGCGCAGGAGGGAAAGGCGGTTCTGGGGACTGCCTGCCAGTCCTTCGAAAACTTCCCCATGCTCATCAAGCTCATCGACGCGAAGAAGGATCTGTCCATTCAGGTCCACCCCTCCGACGAGTATGCCCTGGCCCACGAGGGACAGTACGGCAAGACGGAGATGTGGGTAGTGCTGGATGCGGAGCCCGGAGCATCCCTGTACTATGGCTTTGACCGGGAGGTCAGCCTGGAGGAATTTTCCCGCCGGGTGGAGGATGGCACGCTGACGGAGGTGCTGCGGAAGGTCCCGGTGGAGAGAGGGGACGTGTTCTTCATCCCCTCCGGTACTCTCCATGCCATCGGCGCAGGGCTGGTCATCGCAGAGATTCAGCAGAACTCCAATGTCACCTACCGGGTCTTTGACTATGGCCGCCTGGGGCCGGACGGCAAGCCCCGGGCTCTCCACGTGGAGAAGGCCCTGGAGGTGACGGACCGCCGCCCGGCCCCGGCCCTGGACTTCGGCCCCCATCTGGGGTCCTGCCGGTATTTCTCTACCGACGGGCACAACGGTCCCTTCCGGGCCGTATGTGATGGGGCTTCCTTCCACGCGCTGCTGGTCACAGAGGGGGAGGGCGAGCTGACCTGCGGCGGCGAGAAGCGCCGGATCGAGAGGGGCCAGTGCTTCTTCCTCCCCGCCGGCAGCGGAGAGTACCAAGTGGCGGGTGGATGCCGGACTCTGACGTCCTACGTGATGTGAGTGCCTGACGAAAAAATTTATTGTACGGGGAGAGGATACCATGAGGATTGCGGTAACCTATGAGAACGGGCAGATTTTCCAGCACTTTGGGCACACGGAGCAGTTTAAGGTCTACGATGTAGAGAACCGCGCCGTGACCGGTTCCCAGGTGGTGGATACGAACGGCCAGGGCCACGGTGCTCTGGCGGGCGTGCTGAGGGATCTGGGGGTGGACGCGCTGATCTGCGGCGGCATCGGCGGCGGCGCCCGCACCGCGCTGGAGAGCGCGGGCATCCAGCTCTACGGAGGTGTGACCGGCGGTGCGGATGATGCGGTGGCCGCCCTTCTGGGCGGCGGACTGGCCTATAATCCGGAGGCTCGCTGCACCCACCACAGCCACAGCTGCGGTGGTCATGAGGCGGGCGGCTGCCAGGAGCACGGCTGTCACGGCGGAGAATAAATTTCAAAATCCCCTCGATATTTGCCGGCACTTGTGGTAAAATGTCGATGAGGTGATGGATATGAAGGACCCACAGGCCGTCGAGGCTATTATTGAGGAGTTGAAGCGGCTGTATCCCGCCGCGGAATGTTCCCTGCCCTTTGATCCGGAGAGGGCCTATGAGCTATTGTTCTCCGTCCGGCTGGCAGCCCAGTGCACCGACGCGCGAGTGAACATGGTGACTCCCGTGCTGTACCAGCGGTTCCCGACCCTGGAGGCCCTGGCCGCCGCCAGCGAGGAGGAGGTAGGAGAGATCATCCACTCCACCGGTTTCTGGCGGGCCAAGGCCCGAGATATCGTGGCTGCCAGTCGGATGCTGGTGGAGGAGTTCGGCGGACGGGTGCCGGACAATATGGAGGATCTTCTTCGTCTGCCCGGCGTGGGTCGGAAGACCGCCAACCTGATTCTGGGGGACGTGTACGGCCGGGAGGGTTATGTCTGCGACACCCACTGCATTCGCATCACCGGCCTGCTGGGCATCACCGACGGCAGCAAGGACCCGGTGAAGGTGGAGATGCAGCTGCGCCAGTGCATTCCGCCGGAGGAGAGCAACGACTTCTGCCATCGGATGGTGCTCCACGGCCGGGCGGTGTGCGTGGCCCGTCGGCCCGACTGCCAGAACTGCACTCTGCGCCCCTGGTGCGACCACTGGAGCGGTGGGGAAAAAGAATGACGAGACGATATGTTCCCCTCTCCCGTCCGGGAGAGGGGAACATTTTCGCTCTGCGGCACATATACTGGAAGGAAACCAAACCGGGAGGTCACCGTATGAGACAAAACGATCGATCCAAGCTGCAGCAGGCGCTGAGCGATAAGCGGATGCTGGAACAGGTGGTTAATTCGCCGGATGCCAAGGCGCTGGCCAGTATGCTCTCCCAGGGGACTGACCAGTCGTCCCTAAAGAAGATCGCAGAAAACGCCGCCAAGGGAGACACGTCCCAGCTCAAGGCTCTGATCCAATCCATCAGCTCCGCCCCCGGCGGCGCGGAGCTGCTCCAGCGATTGGGGAATACCTTCGGGCAGAAGTAGCACCAATTTTCGGGGAGGAGGGAATGGCGGGATGAGTGATTTCGAAGAAAAACTGAACTCCGTTCTCTCCAACCCGGAGGCCATGAGCCAGATTATGAACCTGGCCCAGTCGCTGAACCTGGGCGGCGGCCCTGCCGAGGGAGCACAGGAAGGTGGAAGTACAGAGGGCTCCCCACCGCCGGGCGGCGGAGGAGAAATGCCCGAGGGACTGGGCGGTCTGGCAGGTCTGGGGAGTCTGCTGGGACAGGTCGATCCCAAGCTGTTGGAGAAGCTGCTGCCGCTGGCCGGGGAGCTGGCGGGCGGCGGAAATGACGAGAGGATGCAGCTTCTGTATGCGCTGCGGCCGTTTTTAAAGCCGGAGAGGCGGGACAAGGTGGAGCGGGCCGCCCGAACGGCGCGGCTGATCCACGTGGGAAAAAAGCTGCTGCAATCCCTGGGGGAGCAGCATGTATAACCGGTACATACGAAACGACGCGGGCCAATACGAGCGAATCCCCGTTCAGGAGGCCCCGCCGCCTCCCTCCGGCGGTCCGACTCCCCCGCCAGGTCCGGAAGCCGGCCACGCTCAGCCGCCTCCCTCCGGCTTCTGCGGCGAAGGGCAGACTGGGTCGCAGAAGCCGCCGGGCGGGCGGAGGGGATTTCTCTCCGCCCTGCTGGATAAGCTGAACCTCCGGGACCTGGACACGGGGGATTTACTGCTGCTGCTGATTATCTTCCTTCTGTTTCGGGAGGGAGAGGACGAAGAGCTGCTCATTGCGTTGGGTCTCCTGCTGATTCTATAAATATAATAAGGGCGGCAGTGGATTGTGTCACTGCCGCCCTTGGGGTGATTATTTAGCGTATTCGACGACCTTGGTTTCGCGGATCAGATGTACCTTGATCTGTCCGGGATACTCCAGCTCGTTCTCAATCTTCTTGGCCAGATCCCTGGCCAGAATCACCATCTGGTCCTCGCTGACCTGCTCTGGCCGTACCATCACGCGGACCTCCCGGCCTGCCTGAATGGCATAGCTCTTCTCCACGCCGGGATAGCTGCTGGTGATCTCCTCCAGCTTTTCCAGGCGCTTGATATAGTTCTCCAGATTTTCACGCCGTGCGCCGGGACGGGCCGCGCTCACCGCGTCCGCCGCCTGGACCAAACAGGCCATCAGCGTCTTGCACTCCACGTCGCCGTGATGGGCCTGGATGGCGTTGAGAATGTCGTCCTTCTCTTTATATTTCTTACAGAACTCCACGCCCAGGGCTACGTGGGTGCCCTCGTACTCGTGGTCCAGAGCTTTGCCCACGTCGTGGAGCAGACCCGCCCGCTTGGCGGCATGAACGTCCAAACCCAGCTCCGAGGCCATGAGGCCGGCGATGTGGCTGACCTCGATGGAGTGCTGGAGGACGTTCTGCCCGTAGCTGGTGCGGTAGTGGAGGCGGCCCAGCATCTTGATGACCTCCGGATGCAGGCCCCTCACGCCGGTCTCCAGCGCGGCGCGCTCGCCCTCGCTCTTGATGACGGCATCTACCTCCCGACGGGCTTTCTCCACCATCTCCTCAATGTGGGTGGGGTGGATGCGCCCGTCGGCGATCAGTTTCTCCAGGGCCACCCGGGCCACCTCCCGGCGCACGGGCTCGAAGCAGGAGACGGTGATAGCCTCCGGCGTGTCGTCAATAATGAGATCTACGCCGGTCAGGGTCTCGATGGTGCGAATATTGCGGCCCTCCCGACCGATGATGCGGCCCTTCATCTCGTCATTGGGCAGGGGTACCACACTGACTGTGATTTCGGACGCGTGGTCAGCGGCGCAGCGCTGAATAGCGGTGGCCACAATCTCCTTGGCACGGGCATCGGCCTCCTCCTTAGCCCGAGCCTCAATCTCCTTGATCTTCAGCGCCGTCTCGTGGGTGACCTCGCCCTCCACCTGGGAGATGAGGTACTGCTTGGCCTCGTCCACGGTAAAGCCTGAAATGCGCTCGAGCATCTCGGTCTGGCTGCGCTTGATGAGCTCAATGTCCTCCTGGGCCTTGTCGGCGGCGGCGTGCTTCTGGGACAGCGCCTCCTCCTTTTTCTCAATGTTCTCCGTCTTGCGGTCCAGGTTCTCTTCCTTTTGCTGCAACCGGCGCTCCTGCTTTTGCAGGTCCGCCCGGCGGCTTTTCTCTTCTTTCTCGTACTCGGTGCGGCTGCGCAGGATGTCTTCCTTCGCCTCCAGCAGGGCCTCGCGCTTCTTGCTCTCAGAGCTCTTGATGGCCTCGTTTATGATGCGACGGGCCTCCTCCTCCGCGCTGGAGATCTCCTTTTCCCCTACCTTCTTGCGGTAGTGAATGCCGAGCCAGAAGAAAACTGCCGCCACAACTACCGCGATTACCAGGGTAATCACGCTTTGCTGCCATGGCATAACGACGAATTTCCTCCTATCTTACAATTTTGCTGTATGGCATGGGGGTTTTTGCTTCCCCGGCGGTTCGCGCCGGATGCGGAAATAATCGGCGGATACCCCTTTTTATCCGCCGACAATAATCCTATTCAATAATACTCGCTTACCCCCGGTCCTGTCAAGTAAAACTGTGCGATCCAGACGAATTTTTATAGGCGGACCCTCACGGCAGCATCTTCCGGGCAAAGGCCGTCCCCCTCTCCGCCACACCAGGGAGCTTCAGCAGGCTGCCTCTCTCGTTGGCAGTCTCCAGCATACAGAAGCGGGGCGGAAGGTAAAAGCTCTTGTTCATATTCAGTCCGCCGATAAGCTGCCGGGCCACCAGGTCCCCACCAGAGTAGCCGGAGACGATCAGACCGTACAGCCGCTTTTCATAGAATCGGCTCTGGCGGAAGAGGGCCGTCAGGCGGTTGACGAAAGCGGTCAGGTTGGCGGAGAGAGCGTCGTTGTAGTTGGCGCACAGCATCACCAGAGCGTCGCACTCCCTCACCGCAGGGAAGACCTCCTCCACCATGGGACCGCCGTAAAAGCAGCGCCCCTGCTCCCCAAAGTGGAGGCAGGCGGTATAGCTGCACCCGATGCAGTCGGCCAGGGCGCCGTTCTGGAGACCCAGCTCCTGAACCTCCACATCCGGCGGAAGACCCGCCTTCACCAGTTCCCAGAGAGCCAGGGTGTTGCTGGTGGCCCGGACGGAGGCATGGAGGGCCAGCAACCGCCGCAGGGGCGGCGGACCGGTCCAGGCTGTCAGGCGCTCTGCCAGCTCCCGGACAGCCAGCCGGAGGGCGGTGGACTCGTCAGTGCCGTTGAGCTGGGCCTGGACCTGAAAATTGCGCAGGGATCCCGTGGCCTCCACCAGGGGCCGTCCCAAAAAGGCGCAGCCCGACAGGTTGGCCGCCAGGGTCAAGTCCCGAGCCGTATCCTTGGTGTACAACTCCCCTTCCCCGGTCACCACCAGCCCTGCGGTACAGCCGGAGAGGCTCTCTTTCCCCCGACGGAGGAAGGAGAGAAGCCGGTAGCAGGACGGGTTGCACCCGCTCTCGTCCAGAGCCACGGCAAACAGCAGCTTTCGCCCCGACATGTCCTCCAGAGACAGCTCGTCCATCCCTGTCTCCCGCCACAACACATCGCCGGGCAGCAGAGGCTCCAGTAGAGCCCGCAGCTTCTCGCTGTAGGGCGGGTGGCGGGGCAGGATGACTGCCAGCGGGGCCGCGCACGTACCCGTCATCCCAGGTGGACCAGCTGTTCCACGGCGATGGAGCTGACCATAGCCCCTGCTTCGGTGCGCAGACCGTGGAGGCGGGTGACGTCCTCCATGACCCGGTTGCGGATGTCCGAGGGAACCACCATAAAAATGATCTCCTTCTCCGCCTGGAGAGTGGTAATGCCATAGGACTGGGCGAAGCTCTCGTCCCCCACCCAGCGGCCCCGGATGATGGTGCCGCCCCGGACCCCCGCCTTTCGGGCGGTATCCATCACGGCGTCGGTGAAGCCCTGGTTTACGGTAACCAGGAGCATGCTGTTCTTCTGCTGGTTGTCCATGCTGTCAGCCTCCTCGCTGTCCGGTTTGGTTTTCAGGCCGATATAGGCGGCGATGAGGTTGCTTATCGCCGTCAGAGGTACGGTGAAGGCGATCCCACGGCCCGGGACCGCGCTGCGCAGCTCGTCGTCCAGCCGCCCCAGCAGGCGGCCGGCGGCGGCGCGGGTGGCAAAGCTGATGATAATATCTTTTTCCGTCCCGCCCAGGCCCAGGATGTCCAGGATCTCCGAGGTGGCGGTGCCCTGGCCCTCGCAGCGGATATGGGTGAAGACCTGCTCCTTGGTATACAGCTTCACCAGCTTTCCTCCGCCGCCCCGCTCCACGATGGATATGATGAGGGTCATCTGCTCCGGTCGCTTCATTCAGATGTTCCCCCTTTCTCAGTCGTAATAGAGGACGCCGTCCTCCACCTTGGACAGCTCATAGCGCAGCGCGTCATCCGCCAGACGCTTCCGCACCCGGCCCGCCAGGCCCAGCAGCTGGATGGCCACCAGAGGCGTCATGGCCACCAGAGCCACCAGACCGAAGGCGTCGGTCATCAGATTGCCCCCCCAGGCCTCGCAGGCCCCCATGGCAAAGGGCAGCAGGAAGGTGGCCGTCATGGGCCCCGAGGCCACGCCGCCCGCGTCAAAGGCTACGCCGGTAAACAGCTGGGGAACGAAAAAGGTCAGCGCCAGGGACACGGCGTACCCGGGGATCAAAAACCACAGGATGGAGATCCCCGTCAGTACCCGCAGCATGGCAATGCCAATGGAGACGGCCACGCCGATGGACATGCCCCGCCGCATAGCGGACTGGGAGATAGAGCCCATGGAGATCTCCTCCACCTGCCTGACCAGCACGTGGACCGCCGGTTCGGCGGCCACGATAAAATAGCCCATGAGCATCCCGATGGGAATCAGCAGGAAGGGATGGCTGCTCCGGGCGATGGTCGCTCCGATCAGTTCCCCCGCGCCCATGAAGCCCACGTTGACCCCGGTGAGGAACAGCACCAGGCCTACGTATGTATACACCAGACCGCTGACGATTCTGAGCAGCTGGGTGCGCTTGAAGCGCCGGGTCAACAGCTGAAACAGCAGGAACACGCCGCAGATAGGCAGAATGGCCGCGGCCACCTCCCCGGCGTAGTGGGGCAGGGCGGCGGCAAACTCCCGGGCGGCGTCCCGGGTGGTGGCAACCTCCGCCAGAGCGGGGGGCGTATAGCTGGCGCTGTCGGGGGCATAGCAGACGCCCAGGATCAGCACGGACAAGATGGGCCCGATGCTGCACAGGGCCACCAGGCCGAAGCTGTCGCTGGTGGCGTTCTTATCGTTGCGCACCGAGGCCAGGCCCACGCCCAGCGCCATGATAAAGGGCACCGTGATGGGCCCGGTGGTCACGCCGCCGGAGTCGAAGGATACGGGGATAAAGTCGTTGGGCGTAAATACGATGGCCAGCACGAAGGCAAACAGGTAACAGCCTACCAACAGCCGGGACAGAGGAATCTTCAGCATCACGCGCAGCAGGGCCACCACCAGAAACAGACCCACTCCGGCGGCCACGGTGAGAATCAACGTCAAATTGGGGATGGCGGGCACCTGTCCGGCCAGCACGGTCAGATCCGGCTCCGCCACAGTGATGAGCATCCCCAGGACAAAGGCTGCCGCCAGGGGGACGGCCATGTGACGGGCCCGGCTCATAGTCACGCCGATGGCGCTGCCCATGGGCGTCATGGACATGTCCACCCCCATGGTGAACATTCCCACGCCCACGATCAGCAGTACCGCGCCGAACAGGAACAGCACCAGTACTCCCGGGGTCAAAGGCACGATGCTGATACTCAGCAGCAGTACGATCGCCGTGATCGGCAGAACCGAAGACAGGGATTCCCTGATTTTTTCCATCAGCTGCGGATTGATGCGCACGGAGCCCTCCCTTCCCGCTCCGCACGGAGCGAGGTGATCTTACCTATTATAATACAGGACTTTGGGCCAAATGTACAGTGGATTTTTGGAAACTGCCATGAAAAGCTCCCCTGTCAGTCGAGCCGACAGGGGAGTATGCATCCGCTATAAATTTACCTTTTCAAAGCGCCGTACAGATATGCGCAGGGCCAGCGCCCAACATGCGGCGTAGGTCGCCGCCCCGGCCAGCAGCACCGGCAGCTGCCGCAGCAGCGCTTCCGGGGACGTGCCATCCAACCAGCCCAGCCCTGGAAAATGGATGACCGCCTCCATGGCGAATATCCCCAGAGTCACGGGAGCCAGGGCGATGAGGAAGGAAAAGCTCGTCTTGTAAGCAGTTTTGAAGAATCGGGTGAAGAACACCAGGTTGAATATCCCAAAAATCATCAATCCAAAACCATAGAAGGCCGCGTTGGCCTCAATGCCCACCGGGTTGCCCTCCGGCAGATAGAGGGTGCGCAGAAAGGCGAAGGGGAGGGATATGGCCAGCTGGGCCAGCTGGGCGAAGGCGGCCAGCAGCAGCTTCCCCCGCACCACGTCCCCCCTTCGCACCGGCAGCAGGGCGGTGAAGTAGATGTCCCGGGTCTCCCGGGCGTACACGAGGGACTGAAAGATGCCCAAGGTCCCAAAGAAAAACACCACGCCGTAGGGGTAGGCCGGCACCAGCAGCAGCGCTCCCATACACAGGAAGACATACATGGACGGATGGGCCGCCAGACGCAGCTCCTTATACAGCAGATCAAACATGGAATTCCCTCCTCTCCGTGCGCACCATAATGTCCTCCAGGGTCAGCGGCCCGGTGTCCTCCGCCGTCTGCAGATGCTGGAAGGAGCGAAGGAAGACTGACTTCTCACCGCTGGAAAGCAGTCGTCCATCCTTGATGTAGGTGATGTCGTCGGCGCACTTTTCCAGGTCGGAGGTGATGTGGGTGGAGTAGAGGATGCTGCGCGTCCCGTCTGCGGTCAGGGCGCGAAAGATGGTCAGAAGCTCGTCCCGGCTGACCGGGTCCAGTCCGCTGGTCGGCTCGTCGAACACGAACAGCTCCGCCCCGTGTGACAGGGCCAGGGCCACCAGATATTTCACCCGCATCCCGGCGGACAGCTCCTCCACCTTTTTACGGGGGTCCAGGGCAAACTCATCCAGATAGCGGCGGCAGGCCCTCTCGTCCCACCCCCGATAGAACCGGCGGATCACCTCCGTGATGACGGACAGCCGTTTGCCTCTATAGAAGTCGATGCCGCCCAGCACCACCCCCAGCTTCTGTTTCCACTCCAGCTCATGACCGGCCCGCGGCCGCCCCAGAAGCTCGATCTCTCCGCCGTCGGCGGGCACCAGGCCCAGAACGGCTTTGAGGACGGTGGTCTTCCCCGCGCCGTTTTTCCCGATGAGTCCCATGATCCGTCCCCGGGCCAGGGTGAAGGACACGCCCTCCAGGGTAAAGCCGGGATAGGACTTGGCCAGTCCCTCAACCTTCAGCGCGTTCATACCTCCGCCGCCTCTTCTCCCGGTTCTTCCTCGGCCCGCTGGGCTTGGGCGGCCAGGTCCAGCAGATTGGTGAAGAACTGGGCCGGGACAAGGGCGATGCCCGCCGTGCCGGGGTTGGTGTCCCCCAGCACCACCAGGGTGGACCCGCGCTCCAGTCCGAAGATCTCCCGAGCGCGCTTGGGGATGACAATCTGTCCCCGCTCGCCCAGCTGAGCCACGCCGAAGACGTGCTTACCCCTGGGCGGAGGTACGGTCCCTGCGTGCTGCTCGTAGTGGAGCAGATCGTCCAGGGACACGCCGTACAGCTCCGCCAGCTTGTCGCTGTGGAGAACGTCCGGCGTGGTTTCGCCGGTCTCCCATTTAGACAGGGCCTGCCGGGTGACGCCCACGGCCTCGGCGGCCTTCTCCTGGCTCATGCCTGCGGCCCGCCGGAGAGCGGAGAGGTTCTTTGCCAAATGATTCTGTTCCATCTGTCCGCGTCCTTTCTGATTTTTCATACCTGATTATACCATGCTTTATCAAGGATTCAACCAACGAAAGGCGGCAAATGATGTTTGTTTTAGTTGCGTACCCAGGGCGGAAAACGAGAATCGGAGCGGTCTGAGACCGCTCCGATCTGCCTATACTGCCTGTGCGCCCATTCACGCCTTGGGGGGCTCGCTCTCCCCGCCGCCGGATGGCTTTTCATCTTCCGGCCAAACAGGGTGATGGGTGGAATAGCTGGCGGAGGGCACCGGCAGCCCTTTTTTCTTCAACCGGTAAGCGGAGAAGGCCCGCGCCCCCGCGTACAGGCACGCGCAGATGGGCACGCCCAGGAACATGCCTCCAACGCCCCACAGCCCGCCGCCCACCAGGATGGCCACAATGACCCAGAACCCGGATATACCCGTGCTGTCTCCCAGAATCCGAGGGCCCAGAATATTGCCGTCAAACTGCTGGAGGGCCAGGATGAAGAGGATGAAGTACAGGCACTTGATGGGGCTGTCCAGCAGGATCAGAAACGCACTGGGAATGGCCCCCAGGAAGGGACCGAAGAAGGGAATGATGTTGGTGACCCCCACCACCACGCTGACCAGCGGGGCGTAGGGAAATTCAAAGAGGCTGGAAAAGAAAAAGCACAGGATTCCGATAATTAGAGAGTCGAGCAGCTTTCCCCGGACGAAGCCGGAAAAAATGCGGTCTGTGGCCTTGGTTCCCCGGATGGTCCACGCCGCCCAGTCCTCGGGCAGCAGCGTGTAACACAGTTTGCACCCCATGGCGGCGAAGTTCTCCTTGGCCGCCAGCAGATACACAGATACCACCGCCCCCAGCAGCAGGTTCTTGAAAAATACGAACACACCCACCACACCGCCGGTGACCGCCTGGACCGCAACCTGGAGCTGAGGCGCCAGGTTGATATTGATCCACTCCAGCGCGTCGGTGTAATACTCGGTGATGATCTCGCTGGCCCGCTGGGCGAAGTCCGGGTTGTTTTCCAGCAGGTGGATGACCCAGCTGTATACCGTGTTGTAGTACCGCTGGGCGTTGCCTGCCAGCTGCTGGACGCTGGTGACCAGCTCGGGGATCAGGATGCTGAACAGCCCGTACAGCATCGCCACCACCAGCACCCAGGTCAGCACAATGGATATCGCCCGCAGAGCCTTGACAGGCACCGCCCCCCGCTTGCGGCGGAAAACAGCCCGCTCGATGCCGTTGACAATGGGGGTGAACAGGTAGGCCATGGCCGCGCCGTACAGGATGGGGGAGAGAATGCCCAGCAGTTTCTCCGTGTACGCCATGACGATGCTGTCCCGGAAGATCAGGTCGTAGATCAGCATAACGGCGCACACCACGCATACCGCCGTCACACCCCAGCCGAAATAGTGTTCATTCTTTCTCATCTCGCCTCAGGCTCCTTCCCTGGAAATGATTGCTTTCATCATACTCAAATTTTTTCAGGATTGCAATAGCCTTTTAAATATGTTATAGTACACTTATGAAAAATTTAAGCCTTGTTGCTAAATTGTAACAGATTTTTGGGACGGGCTGTGGTATAATGAATTTGCCAATTCTGGCGTATCACGGCTGTCCCGCACGATTTCCAAATTCAAAAGGAGGATGTGAAAGAATGGGGAAAAAGATAATACTACGGCCTGTGGCCGCTCTGCTGGCGCTGCTTATGGCGCTGACCCTGGCCCCGGCTGGCACCGCAGCGGAGACGCTTGTAGTGGCGGGGTTTTGCTCAGCTTGCAAGAAACTCAACACTTACAACGAAACGGTGGTAAAGGCTGCGACCTGTCACGAGAGTGGTATAATAAAGGGAGTATGCAGTTCCTGTATGGCATCCAACCTGAGGGAGATTGGAATGGACCCCAGCAACCACGACGCCACCTACACCGACAACGGCGACGGGACCCACAGCGGCATCTGCAATTACCATACACCGGCTGTAACGATCTCGAAGATGTCCCACATCTACAATACTAACGGCGTATGCGAAATGTGCGGCGCATTCAACTACAGCAAGGTGGTCATGGACCTGCCGGAGACCCGGATTGTGCCTGTGGCCCTCAATAACGCCGGCGCCAAGCTCACGGCCGGCGACATCAAGCTGACTTTGGGCAGCGCCAACATCACCTCCGACTATAACCTCACCTATATCTGGCTCTACCAGGGCAGTCAGGACAGCCAGAGCGGTCAGGGCAGTCAGGTCAGCACCACCTCTGAGTGCGTCCTGCCCGCCTCGGTCTACGGACAGGAGGGCGTACACTACTACACTCTGATTGTCTCCGCCCAGCCCAAGGGAACCCTGTCCCGCCAGCCGGTAACTAAGACCTGCGCCATCACCGTCCAGGTAAAGGAGCTCATCACTGCAAGCGCCGTCATCACCACCCAGGACACTACCCTGCGCCTGGGGCAGATGGACAGCTGGTCCGCCGACTCCATCTCCAGCCAGATTTATGAGGCCGTCCAGTCCTTCTGTCCCCGGAGTGTGTACCCCACCCATGTGACCTTTAAAGACGTGAGGGGCAGCGGCGTAGGCAAGCTGAGCGTCACCAGTACCAGCACCTCCTATACCTTCAACGGTATCAGCGGCAGCAGTTTGGACGACGTGCTCTTTACCCCGTCCGGGACCCCCGGCGATTTTACGGTGGGCTTCATCGCCTATGACAGCCAGAACAAGGCATATGACGGCGTGCTGACCATTACGGTGCAGCAGGACGTGGGCACCATGGATGTGGTGTACACCACCGCCCGCAACGCCGCCGTCACCTTCAGCTCCAAGGAATTCGAGGACTACTGGGAAAAGGTGTGCCCACGCGGTGTGCTGGACTATATCAGTTTTGATGAGATTCCCCGCTCTGTGGAGGGTTCCCTCTTTGCGGGATATACCTCCGCCTCCCTAAACGGCGACCGAGTGCGTACCAGCGATGCATTCTATGTGGAGCCGGGCCGGGCTCAGTACGGCATCGACAACGTGGCCTTCGTCCCCGGAGTGACCCAGGACAACTATATAACCCTAAATTTCACCGCCTACGGCACCCGCTCCACCGGTCGGGCCTCCAGCCGGGAGGGCACCATGTACATCTTCCTCAGCCGTGACAGCCGCTCCGCGGACGTATCCGTCACCGCTCCCGCGGCCGGCGCAGCCCTGGACCCCGCTGCTTTCCAGAAGGCATACCAGACGGCTACCGGCGGTACGGGCAGCAACTTCTATATCCAGCTTCTGGACGTGCCCGCCAGCGGCGGGCTGTACGTAGGCCATACCGCCTTGAAGCAGGGAGTGCGTCTGACGGAGGCCAATGTGGAGGGCCGGCCCTTTGCTTACAGCGACACCCGGGGCGAGACCATCAGCGGCCTGACCTACATCCCCGGCACGGCGGCCACGGAGTCCATCCGCTACGTGGCCAGCAGCGCCCAGGGCAAGCCCCTCTACGCCGGTCAGATCACCTTCACCGCCAGCGGCGTTAATCCCCCTGCGTCTACTACGGGCAATGTGGTGCCCTATACCTCCACCGCCGCCGGCGTGAGCTTCCGGTCCGCCGACTTTGAAAACCTGCCCGGCGTGGGCGCTGCCAAGCTGACAGCTGTGTCCTTTACGCCGCCCTCTCCGGTCTTCGGTGCACTGTACTATGGGCGGACCGCTGTGTCCCAGGGCACGCTGATCACCAGTGAGAACAGCTGGTTCAGCGTCTCCTCCACCGCCATTGCCGGGGCCAATGTGATGGACAACGTCACATTCGTTCCCGCCGCCGGTTTCACCGGGACCATTAACATTCCCTTTAACTCCAGCAATACCAAGGGTGAGCGCGCCGCCGGCAGCGTTCAGATCACGGTGACCACAGGCGGCACAACACCCACGACCCCTGTCAATCCCTCCAACCCGGGGACCACCCTGCCTGTGAAGGTATTTAACGACGTGCCGCAGACAGAGTGGTACTACAAGTATGTCACAGAGCTGACCACCAGCGGCGTGCTCAACGGTTATGAGGACGGTACGTTCCGTCCGAAGGGCACAGTCAGTCTTGGAGAGGCGCTGAAGATGATCATGATCTCCGCCGGGTACCCCGAGCAGGCTCCCACCGACAGCCACTGGGCCAGCGGCTACCTGGCTCGAGCCAAGGCGGACAACCTGCTCCCCGCCAACACCATTGAAAAGCTGGATCGGGCGGTCAACCGCTACACAATCGCGGAGATTGCCTGCAGGGCGCTGAAACTGGCCCCGGCGGCGGTGACGGTCTCCCCCTTTGGCGATATGGCCGCCACAGTGTCCTCTGCTCCCTATGTTATGGCTCTGTACAACATCCAGGTCATCACCGGCGACACAAGCAAAACCACGGGCCAGCTGGTTTATAACGGCACCTACGCCATCGAGCGCAGTCAGTTTGCCGCCATCATCTGGCGCGTGCAGAACTATGTGCGGACTGGCAACGTGAATGGCATCGTTACGCCCGCTTTTGAGGATAATGGACTGCTGGGTATCTGATTGAACATTTGACAAAAGGCCGCTCCGACAGTGAGGTCCGATAGAGAGCTTGACAGATACTCTAATATGTACACATTGTCATGGCAAATATGCATGTGCCGCGCACGAAGCAGGGATGTCCTGCACCGCACCGCTGATACAGGTATAATACGTTAGGCATACTGAAAGGGTCCCTGGAACCGAGAACGATTCCAGGGACCCTTTAGGTATCAAAAAAGCTACATATCTTTTGTCGCTCCGGAGCCAGCCCCCCATACTTTTTCCCCGATTAGGAGAACCATGCCGTGGACCGCCTATGGCGGCTTAGGGCATGGGCGGGCAGAAATCCTGAAATAGCAGTCTGGAGATTAAGATTCTTTCTGATATATTATCAAGAAAAAGCATCAGACTCCACAACGGGCAAAATGACGCGGCTCTGTCTGCGTCCACCGTGGAAAACCGTCTGTTTGGCAATTTGGACCGACAGATCATCTGCTATCGGATGGCCGGTATTGCTGTTGGGGAAGACAGAGTTGTCCGCCCCGGAGGTGATTTCAACACGGATTCTGTGTCCAGCGGCAAAGCGGTTGGAAATCCACGTCATAGGAATCTTGTACCGGACAACCTCTCCCGGAAGCAGCAGGGAGGGCTCAATAAATGACTTCCGGAAACGGGCACGCAGGATGCCGTCGCACATGCGGATGGCGTTCCCATCTCCATCTACATCGGTGATCCGAACCACCCAATCTGTATCCCGCGCGTCGGTGGCCGCATAGAGGATAGCCACCGGCTCGCCGGAAATCGTCACCGGCCGTTCCAGGGGTTCTGTGGTATAAACCAGCACATCCGAGCGGCGCTCAACCTCCCGGTAGTTCTCCGGCACAAGGCACTCGTTCTCGCTGATATCAATGAGGAATGGCGCCGGGTCCATGGGATCATAGACGTAGTGATCCTCGCCTGTCTCCTTCGGCGGAGCCGGCAGGAGACGCCCATCCCCGCCGCTGGTATTGGCGCTGCCTCCGGAGGAGAGATACAGCTCCCTGTCAGAGACCTTCTCCGGGGGCCATGTATTGGCCGTGTGCCACAGGTTCTCCCCGATGGTGAAATACTCCACAGCCGCCTCCCGCTCCACGCCGTTTTCCACGCCCTTTAGAAAGTGGTCGTACCAGCGGAGATAGCGGAAAAACATGTCGTACCGGACGGCCTCCGGGCCATAGTCGTTGCCGTGGATGTCCCGTGAGACGTTCATTTTGTGCTGCCACGCGCCGCAGATCAGCTTCTGGTTTGCTCTGGCATTGCGCTTGTTCATGTCCCATACCTGCATACTGCCCGGTCCTACGTCGTCATACCAGCCGCTGATGTACATGGCGGGCACATTGATCCGCTGCTGATGCGCCAGAAAATTTGCCCTGTGCCAGTAGCCGTCATAATACTCGTGGTCCATCCACTCGTTCCAAAACGGGATTTCTTCTCCGATCCCCTGGGCCGGAATTTGTCGGATGGGTCGGGTTTTCAGTACCTGCTCCCAATCTGTCCGTTCCATATCGTCCGGTGCGAAGCTGCGCTTCCGCATGGAGACTACCCACGCGATCGTCCCTGGTGAGAGCACGCCGCTGCGGTGCGGAAAATCGAACAGGGGGACGCCGCCGGTCACCATACTGATGATAGCCTTTAGATGGGGATTCCCGCTGGCAGCCGCCTGCCATTGGACGATGGCCAGATAGGATGCGCCGATCATGCCCACGCTTCCGTCGCTCCACGGCTGGGCCGCGATCCAGTTGAGCGTATCGTCGCCATCCTCCCGCTCATTGATAATAGGCTGCCATACGCCCTCCGACAGTTCCCGTCCCCGGGTGTCCTGAGCAACAACTGCGTAGCCATAGTGGACAAAGGTAAAAAACTGAGCGGTCGAGAACTTGTTGTAGCAAGTGCGGATTAACACTGTTGGGAATTTCTGTTCCGCTGTCCGGCCAGCCGGCAGGTATACGTCCGTTGCCAGTCTGATGCCGTCCCGCATGGGGACCATCTCTGTTCCGGAAAAATCAATCCCCCACTCCGGACGGGAAAGAACCGGATCGGCCATGTCGCCCTGCGGCGTAAGCTCTTCCCACCCTTCCTCCACCAGCAATCCCAAATAATTCCGTTCATTATCGATACAGGCCACGATTTTTTCCCCGCAACACAGGAAATCCAGCGGATTTTTCCCCCGCGGCTGAATAAACAGTCCGGCAGTAACCGATACACCAGCCACCACGCCGGAAACGTCGCGGACATATTCCGCCTCCTCCGGGACCGCCCCCTGCTGTATACAGCGGACCGCCTCTGGCAGACGCCGGTCCAGCTCCAGGCTGAGGGGCGGCATTGGCCAAATGAAATCCTGTTCTTCCCCATATGCCATGGTGGTCATATCTCGAGGCGTACAGCGGATGGACTCTCCGGAAAATCGGAAGCGGGCAACAGGGACCCCCGCCCGGTAGTACAAAAATATGCGGTCGCTCATATTGCTCCCTCCTCCGATCGAACGCAGGCGACAAAGTGGTCGGGCCTGATCTCCCGCAGCGGGGGAACCCCTCTCCGGCACGCCTCAGACGCATACCGGCAGCGTCCGGCGAAGCGGCATTCCTCAGGCGGCTCAATGGGAGATTTAATCTCCCCCTGCAAAATTTCCCGCTGTCTGTTGCGGCTGCTGAGCTTCGGAATCGGGATTGCCTCCAGCAGCGCCCTGGTATAGGGATGCAACGGCTCCCGGAACAGGTCCGCCTTCGGCGCCTTTTCCACCACCTGTCCCAGATACATGACCATAATATCGTCGGAAATGTGTTTCACTACGCTGAGGTTGTGGGAGATAAACAAATAGGTAAAGCCCGACTCCTCCTGCAAATCCTGCATGAGGTTCAGAATCTGGGCTTGGATGGACACGTCCAGTGCAGAGACCGGCTCGTCGCAGACGATGAACTTCGGCGACACGGCCAGAGCCCTGGCGATGCCGATCCGCTGCCGCCGCCCGCCGTCCAGCTCATGGGGATAGGCGTTAATCAGCCGGGATGCCAGCCCCACCGTATCCATCAGCTCCAGAATCCTTCGATCCATCTCTGCACCTTTGCAGATCCGATTGACAATCAGCGGCTCGGCAATCAATTCTCCGACGCTCATGCGGGGATTGATGGACTCATACGGGTCTTGGAAGATCATCTGCATCTGCCGGCGCAGTGCGCGCATCTCCCGGCGGGAACAGCGGAGAATATCCGTCCCATCAAAGACGACGGAGCCCTCCGAAGCCTCCAGCAGCCGCAGAATAACCCGGCCCAGCGTGGATTTCCCACAGCCAGATTCACCCACTACCCCCAGCGTCCTGCCGGCCTCCAAAGTAAAGGATACGTCATCGACGGCGTGAAGTGCGCCGTGAGGCGTCTTGAAATATTTTTTTAGATTTTTAACTTCCAGTATTGTTTCCGCCATGTGCTCACTCCTCCTTCCCGCATTCTGCCGCCAGATGGCACTGTACCAGATGGCCGGGGGAAACTTCCGTATTGTGCGGCTGTTCGCTCCGGCAGCGGTCGGACGCGTGGGGGCACCGGGGATGGAATTTACAGCCCGGGGGCAGGTCCGCAGGGTCCGGCATCAGTCCGTTGACAGGGGTCAGCCGGGTCTGCTCATCCTCCAGATTCGGTACGGAATTGAACAGACCAATAGTGTACGGGTGCCGGCGGTCCCCGTAGATATCCTCCACAGAGCCGGATTCCACGATTTCACCAGCGTACATAATCGCTACCTTGCTGCACATCTCCACGACAATTCCCAGATCATGGGTAATGAGAATCATAGAGGTATTCTTTTCCCGCTTCAGCTCCTCGATCATATGCAGAATCTGTGCCTGAATAGTCACATCCAGCGCCGTAGTGGGCTCGTCGGCAATCAGCAGCTCCGGGTTACAGGCCAGCGCAATAGCTATGACGATTCTCTGCTTCATGCCGCCGGAAAACTGGTGAGGGTATTCCTCCTTCCGCTCCGCCGGCAGGCCGACGCTCTCCATGATCTCATCTACCTTCGCCGCAGTTTCCTGCCTGCTCATGTTCCAGTGCAGCTCGATCACCTCGGCAATCTGGTCTCCCACCCGCTGGAGTGGATTCAGCGCGGTCATAGGGTCCTGGAAAATCATAGCCACCTTGCTGCCGCGGATGGAGCACATCTCCTTTTCCGGCAGCTCCAGCAGATTTACACCATCCAGGAAGATTCCCTCGCTGTGGACTTCGCTGGTCCGTTTGGGCAGCAGCCGGAGCAGACTGAGGGCCGTCGTTGTCTTCCCCGCGCCCGTCTCGCCCACCAGTCCCAGAGTCTCCCCCTCTTCCAAGGTCAGACTGACGTTATTCACCGCCCGGACTAGACCGTCAGCGGCGTGATAGCGCACGCTCAAATCCCGGATTTCCAGAAGCTTTTTTCTCATCGTCTTCCCCCTATTTCAGCCGCGGGTCCAGCGCGTCCCGCAGGCCGTCACCCAACAGATTCAGCGACAAAACCGTTATCATGATGCACAGCCCCGGATAGACCACCTGGGACGGCATAGTGCGGATAACCTCCTCACCCTCCGAGAGCATTTTGCCCCACTCCGGGAGAGGCGGTTCAATTCCAAGCCCTAGAAAACTGAGGCCTGCCGCCGAGATGATGATCTCGCCCACGCCCAGCGTCGCCTGTACGATGACCGGACCGATGGCGTTGGGAATGATATGTTTGCAGATAATCCGCAGGTCGCCCGTGCCGATCGCCCGTGCCGATTCAATATACTCCCTGCTGCGGATGGACAGCACGGAGGAGCGGATCACTCTGGCATAGACGGGGATATAGGAGATGGCCACCGATATCATGATGTTGACAATTCCGGAGCCCAGCGCCGCAATCACTGCTATGGCCAGCAGAATCGAGGGCATACTGAGGAAGATATCCATAATCCGCATGATAATATTGTCCAGACGTCCCCCGTAAAAACCCGCCACCGCTCCGATCAGTCCGCCGATTGCCAGCGCGGAGATCGCCGTGACCAGGCCGATGGTGATCGATATTCTGGCGCCGTAAATCAGCCTTGCCAGCATGTCCCGGCCCAGGCTGTCCGTTCCCAGCAGATGCTCCCCGCCGGGCGGCAGCAGTCTGGAGGAGATGTCCTGCCGGACGACTTGCTCATCATAATTGATATACAGCGGGGCAGTGATGGCAACTGCGACAATCACCAGAAACACGGCCAGTCCAAGCATGGCCTGCCGGTTCTTCCTCAGACGCATCCAGACTTCTTGGGCCTGACTGCGCTTTTTGATGCCGCCGCCTTCATTTTTTCTTCCCATATGACTTTCCCCCTTATGTGCGAATCCGCGGATCAACGTAGGTGTACAGGATGTCCACCACCAGATTGACCAGACTGAATGCCACCGCAATCACGATTACCGAGGCCAGCACGACCGGATTGTCCTTCTGTCTGATAGATGTGACAATCTGCGTCCCCATGCCGGGCAGTCCGAACACCGTCTCCGTTACCACAGCGCCGCCCAAGCTGGAACCAAAGGCGTTTCCCACCACCGTAATAACTGGAATAATGGCGTTTTTCAGTGCGTGCCGAAAAATGACCCGCTTCTCCGCCGCGCCCTTGGCCCGGGCGGTACGGATAAAGTCCTGCCGGATCACCTCCAGCATACTGGAGCGGGTCATCCGCATAATGGTTGCGCAGTTTATGCACCCCAGCGTAATAGCCGGCAGAATCAGCCACCGTATCCCCTCATAGCCGCTGGAGGGAAACCACCCCAGCTGCAGAGAAAATAACAGCATCAGCAGCATCCCCAGCCAGAAGGCCGGGATGGACGCCATCAGCAGGGCAAACACCACAGAACAGGCATCCAGCGCAGAATACTGCTTCACGGCGGATAGGATGCCCACAGGCATACCAATCGCTACGGCAAACAGCATTGTCAGCGTCGTCAGCTTCAACGTAAGCGGAAAGCACCGTTTAATAATATCAAAAACCGGCATCCGCAGCTGATAGGAGCTCCCGAAGTCGCCGTGAAGAAGGCCCTTCAAGTAGTTCCAGAACTGTTGGATATAGGGCAGATCCAGACCCAGCTCATGCTCCAGCTGGTCCACCTGCTCCTGCGGCGCCCGATCGCCCAGAATCATTTTGGCCGGATTGCCGGGGGACAGGTACATGATGGTGAATACGATCAACACAATGCCGACCAGAACAGGGATCATGTACAACAGGCGTTTCATGATATATTTATACAAAATGTCCTCCCCTTTCTCTGCTGAACCGGCGTACGGTTCAGCTGTCCGTTTGAATGCGGACAGGGAGGGGGATCGCCTCCGGCGCCCCTCCCTGTTCCCGCCTTACTGGTTCAAGGTCCACTTCCACACCGGGAAGTAACAGTTGTCCACAATCTTAATGCCGCCGATGTTCTTGTTTGCTCCGACAATTTCATTGGGGAAAAGCAGGCAGATAATGGGCAGTTCCTCATGGCCCAGGGCCACGATCTGCTGATACAGCGCCGTCCGCTCTTCGGTGCTCAGAATGCGGCTGGCCTCCTCGATCATGGCATCCATCTCCGGGTTGCTGTAGGCGTGGTCATAGTTGAAGGTTCCCTGGGAGTGGTAGAGATAGGTGACCATATTGTTCGTGTCCGCCCAGTTCAGGGTCCCCAGAGCCATCTCAAAGTTGACGGTATCCAGATTGTCGCTCCAGGTAGCCTTCTCCAGCTGCTCCACCTCCACGGCGATGTTGATCTGGGCAAGCTGGTTTTGCATGATCTGGGCGATCTTCATGGAAACCGCGTTGTTGCTGTTCACCATCAGCCGGCAGGAAAACCCGTTCGGATATCCAGCTTCCGCCAGCTTCGCCTTCGCCTTCTCCAGGTCGTACTCGTTGAAGGGAATCTCCTCGTTATACCCGAGCTGTAGGCTGTTGAGCGGCGCATTGGCCACCGCGCCGATGCCGTTGAGCGCGCCATCCAGCAGATCCTGCTTGTTGACGGCGTAGTTGACGGCCTCCCGGACCGCCTGAATGGAGAACGGCTCGCTGGTTTTATTGAAGCAGACATAGTGGATGGTATAGCTGGGTGCCTGATAGAGAGCCAGCCGGTCGTCTCCCTCCACAGTGGAAATGTCGTTAACTGTCAGCGCCGGGACAAAGTCTACCTCGCCGTTCTGGAGGGAGATGACCGCCGTATTGGTGTTGGGTTGAATCCGGAAGTTGATCTGCCGGATGTCCGGCGCCTCACCGTAGTAATTTTCGTTGTATACGAAGCGGAAACTCTGGCCGGGGATGTAGTCGCCGTCCAGCTTATAAGGTCCTGTCCCCACAGGGTGATACATGAAGTCTTCACCGGATGTGATAGCCTCCTCACAGCAGATACCGAAATATATACCGCCGATCATCGTCAGAAAATCAGCGAAGGGATAGGAGAGGTGGGCTACAAAGGTGGTGTCGTCCGGTGCCTCCACCGAATCAATCATCACAGCAAGGTAGGAGGTATAGGGCTCTGCCATCACACGCTCAAAGGTATAGACCACATCGCTGGCCGTCAGGAGCTTTCCGTTGTGGAAATACACGTCGTCCCGCAGATAGAAGGTATAGGTCAGACCGTCGTCGCTGACGGTCCAGTCGGTGGCAATATCCGGCTTGATGTCGGCAGAGTTGCCGCCGTCGCTGTCCACCAGCATGTTGAAAAGCTGGGTCTCCACCATCATGGAGTGACCGTCCACAGTGGTGGCGGGGTCCAGGCTGGCGGGAGAGGACAGCAGCGAAATAGTCACCGCTTTCACATCTCCGCCGCCTGAAGCCGTTCCTCCCTTACCGCAGCCCGTGAGCATAACCAGCGCGAGTGCCAAGGCAAGTGCAATGATTTTTTTCATGTGTCTGTACTCCTTTTTAAAGTATTGTTGCTTCGCTTCCTCATCAATCCATCAAAGTGTATGATTAACCCCAACCGGAAGCGGTCAGAGTACCTCACGAAATACGCGCAGGAAATTTCCGGAATAAATTTTGGAGAGTTCCTCCTCAGTATACCCCCTCTGCCGCAGAGTATCCGTCAGCAGAGGCAGACCGGCATAGCCCGGAACAATATCTCTGATCCGCTGTCGGAATCCGTTGACCTCAATATAGCTGTCCGGCATAATCATCTCCGCGATATCAAAGCCCAGCCCCACATGGTCAATCCCGCCCACCTGCACCAGACGGTCCACATGGTTTGCTAACATCTCCATACTGACGCCATCTGGACGGTCGCTGACGATCGCGCTGCATCCATTGACTCCGACGACGCCGCCTCGGTCTGCAATGGCCCGGATTTGTTCATCTGTCAGATTCCGCTTGGTCGGATTCAGAGCCCGGCAGTTGGAGTGACTGGCGATCACCGGACCGCTGACAAGTGAGAGGACGTCTGCCGTCCCCGGATCGTTCAGATGGGAGACATCAATCAGCATCCCCAGTTCCTCTGCCCTGCGCACCAGCTCCACGCCGAAATCGGTTAATCCACAGCCGTCGTTGTGGGGACTGGCGGAATATCTGGCCCCATCGCAAGCCTGATTCCTCCGGGCGTGGGCCAGTCCCATGCCCCGAACGCCGGCACTGTGAAAAAAATTCAGCAGTTCCGGATTTAGTCCCAGCGGCTCCACCCCCTCAAAGGAGAGTAAAATCGCCAACATCCCCTCTTCCACCGTCTGGTACAGCGTCTGATAATTCGTGCAGATCCGAAACAGGCCCGGCGACTCCCTCTCCTCCGCCTGCAGCGCGGCGATTTGTTCGCAGGCCTGCTCCAACGCGGAACCATTTATTGTGTGCTCATCCACAAAAATGGCGGAAATGACCCCTATGACACCATTCTGCCGCATATCGTCGATGAAGTCGGAGGCAAGTACCTTTCTTCTGCCCTTCTGCCGCTCCTGCCGCAAATACATGCCGAGGTCCAAGTGCGCGTCAATAACCGGCAGGCGCAGCATCGTATGTCCACTCTCCATATCCATCATTCCCCCTCTGTTGCCAGGAGCTGGCATCGCTCCGCGAAATTAACTTTTAGCTAATTAACTCTTGGTTAAATTATTGTAACACATATTTCTATGATGTCAAGTCAATTAATAAATATACAGAAAAAATTTATATAAAGAACACCCTTGCGAAACGAAGGCGGGTATTGTATGATACAGATATGCAGCAAGTGGTTGAATGACTCCGGCGAAGTCCGCATCAAATATGGAAGTGGGTTGTAACACACATGTTTAATGGTTCCTATCTGAAACAGCTTCGAAAGAGCGGCCGCTATACGCTGGCCCGGCTCAGTGCGGAGACCGGCTATACGGCCAGCTTTCTCTCCCAGATCGAGCGCGGACTGAAGGAGCCGTCCCTAACTGCGCTCCGGAAGCTTTCGGAAGCGCTGGGCGTCCCTGTTGCGTCCTTCCTCTCCGTGGAGGAATCTAATGCTTCCCAGACGTCCCCCAATACCGGCGGCTGCTCTATTGTTCGAAAAAACGACCGTCCTGAGGTAGTCATTCCAGGGTTATCCACTCGATGCGAATTTGTCACGGAGCCCTCCTCCAGAGACGCAGGGCACTCGTTGCGGGGAATCGTCTATACTCTTCTTCCAGAAAGCGATGTTTCCGAGGGGCTGGTAAGCCACACCTACGACGAGTGTATCTATGTTCTCAGCGGCGAAGTCATGGTGCTGCTGGCGGATCAAGTGATCCACTTACAGGAAGGAGACTGCATCCATATCAGCGCCGCAACCAGACACAATTTCCGAAGCCGCGGCGCAGAGGGCAGCGTCCTCCTTTCGTTTAGCAGCTGAAAAAATATCAAGGCCTCCGGCTAAGGCGGAGGCTAAAACAGATCCTACAGGGGTAGGGGACAAAAAACAGCAGTCTATGAGGAGATAGGGCCGCATTGCTGGTGAACATGTGAAAGCAGGGGGAGGAGCCTGCTGCGGGCGGCGCTTAATGAGGATCGCAGAACTGGCGCATTTTATAAAATAACTGTGAGGAGAATGATGTGATATCCGAACATGAGATATTTTGAGCTGTCCCAACACATCCCCTCCCAAACGGCGAAGCAGACCGCCTTAAGAGAGGGAAGCCCCACCCCACCCTCCATCTTTCTGACGGAGCTGTACCCATTTCCTAACCACCTGTTCAAAGTGAGGGAGACGTTCCCTACATCTTGATGGGCGCGGTGGTAATTGTCACGGCGGGCTGCTGTTCTTCTTTTACGGCAAACGGCGGAAAACGACCGAATAAACTCTTGCGGAGGGGCCCGGTTTCGGTTACAATAGAAAAGAATCCCCCAAGCGAGGTGACCGAGATGAAAAAAGAGTACAAGCCCCTGGGGCTGTACATCCATATTCCTTTTTGCAAGAGCAAGTGCATCTACTGCGACTTCTACTCCCTGCCCGGCGCGGAGGAGCAGATGGACCGCTATGTCTCCGCTCTGTGCAGCCAGCTGTCGGAAATTTCCCGGCAGACCACCGCCCATCGAGTGGACACAGTCTACTTCGGCGGCGGAACACCGTCCCTTCTGGGGGAGAAGCGCCTGCGGCACATTCTGAAAACCGTAGAGAAGCACTACCGCTTCGCCAAAAAGCCGGAGATCACCCTGGAGGTCAACCCGGACAGCGCCGGGGACTGGCGGACTCTGCGTCGGCTGCGGCGGGCGGGGTTCAACCGCCTCTCCCTGGGGGTCCAGTCTGCGGACGACGGACAGCTGAGACAGCTGGGCCGTCCCCACAGCTTCGCCCAGGCGGAGGAGGCCGTCGCCGCAGCCCGGCGGGCAAAGATCAAAAATCTCTCCCTGGACCTCATATACGGTCTGCCTGGTCAGACGCTGGAGAGCTGGCAGGACACCGTGGAGCGGTCCGCCGCCCTGGGGGCAGAGCACCTTAGCTGCTACGGACTGAAGGTGGAGGACGGGACGCCCCTGTGGGATATGCAGGGGGATCTGGACCTTCCGGATGACGACATGCAGGCGGATATGTATCTGTGGACCGTGAATCGGCTGAAGGAGCTGGGATATCAGCAGTACGAGATATCCAACTTTGCCAAGCCGGGCTTCGAATCCCGGCACAACCTGAAATACTGGACCTTGGGAGAATATGCCGGCTTTGGACCCGGGGCTCACTCCGATTTGGGGGATGTGCGCTATGCCTACGTGCGGGATCTGTCAGCCTACTGCGCGGGCGTGGAGAGCGAGGGGGATATCCTGTCGGAGAATGACCGCATCCCCGCCCGACAGCGGGATATAGAGTACATTATGCTGGGCCTGCGCCTGTCCAAGGGTATTTCCCGGCATGAATTTGAGTACCGCTTCAGGCTGCCCTTCGGCCCGGTGCAGGTGGTGCTGGAGAGCTTTGAGCGGACTGGACACGCCTACCTGCGGGCCGGGCGGTGGCGGCTGACCCCAGAGGGCTTCCTGCTATCCAATCAGATTATCGGTCAGTGTCTGGAGGCGCTGGCCGGGGAGAAGATCCGCCGGGAGACCGCCGCGGCCAACCACGACTACCGGGTGGTCTAACGGATAGGGGCCCGCATATATAAAACGCAGAACGGCCCGCCGGGGGTGCTCTTCTCCGGCGGGTCCGTTGTTTTGTGCTTTTTTTAAAAAAATATGAAAAAGAACTTATAACTTCAAAACAAAAACTATTGCCGTTCCAGAATTTCTGTCCTTCCCAGTCCTAAGCCGCCATAGGCGGCCCACGGGTGACAGTATAGCCCTGCTAATTTGGGAGCAGCGACAGATGTCGCCGGACACGAAACGAGTCAAACAGGAGGGGCGCTATGTCCCTATCGATCCAGCATCTCCGCAACTAAGGAGAAGAATTCCCCGTGGGTGATCCGCTCCCAGCGGCCCAGGGGCGGCGTACGGCCCAGACGGGTGGAGCAGAGCTGCGCTGCCTCCACCGGCGACACCGGCGCGTCGGGCCGGAAGGAGCCGTTGACCGCATACATAGCCCCCGTTTCCGCCGCCTGAGCAGCGGCGGCGGCATAGGGGTCCCGGGGGGCCATATCCCGAAAGGGGGCGCGGCCGGAGCGTATCAGATCGATCCGCCGCCGCACCGTCTCCCGGCCGAAGGCCATCATAGCCAGCGCTCCGCGGGTGAGGACTGTGCCGGGGCGCAGCGTATTGTCCTGAAAGGCCACGCACCAGCCCAAGCCCAGCAGCCGCCGGGCCGCCCGCCCCGCCCCGCTGCTCAGCGTCACGTCCCGGAAAGGGGCGCGGTCCAAAAGTTCCGAGGCCGTGACCACACGGTAGCCGTGGTCTGTCAGCAGACGCAGCTGCTTCTCCAGCGCGCCTGCCACCGGGGTGCGCCGGGCTCGATTAAAACCGTCCTTTTGCAGAATAATCTGCCCCCGGAGGGCATTGGGGTCCTCCAGCAGCAGCCGCTCCAATGGTTGCCAGGCGGCCTCCACCTCTTCCTCGTAGCAGGACAAGGCCGCCGGCCCCCTTCCGTCAAAGCTGGCCGCCAGATATTGATAGCCCATAAGGGCGTAGACATCCAGACTGGTGAGGCCTCCCTTCAGCGTGTCCACGCAGTGGGGCGGACGGCTCAGGCGCATGGGGTAGCCCCAGCCCTCCTCCATGGTGCGGTGCAGCCGCCGCAGGTCCGCCACCACCGCCTCCAGGTCCGGCAGGTTGCGCCGCTGGCCGTGAATCAGAGGACTCCAGCCGAAGAGAACGTGGGAATAGGAGTGGTTGGCCAGCTCGTGTCCCCCTGCCAGAAGACGGGAGATCAGCTCCGGACAGTTGGCCGCGCCGCCCAAGCGGTCCTGGTTGAAGTCCGGGTAGTGGTCATAGGCCGTGCCATTCCAGGAGGCCGTGCCGGTCCGCCCCGTCCGGTCCGGATAGCTGCCAGAGGTGTCGCCCACCACGTTGAAGGTCCCCTTGGCGCCGTATCGCTCCAGGGTTTCGGCCAGCGCCAGGGTCAGGGGCTTGCCTCGAAAATGGTCCGGACAGGCCGGCAGGGCACAGGGGCCGTCGTCAAAGGTCATGGCGCAGATCCGCTCCTCCACCGCCACCTGCTCGATGCGGCGCACGGGGGAGAGCCACACGGGCTTTTCCCGCCGCTGCCAGCGGCGGTCCTTTTCGGCGGCGCGTTTGGACTTTTCAGCAAAAGGCATGGAGAGCCCTCCTGTACGCACATATTTTTACGAGACGCTCTGCGAGTGTAGCTTTCCATTCCTAGTATACTACATTTTTCCCGGCGGAACAAGACAGGCCGACGGATAGAAGCGTAAAAAATACTGCCGAAAATGGAAGAAATTTAAAATCGGTGCATCTCACAAATCTTACCGTCCTGCCTGCGGGCTTTTTGTCATTGCTGCGCCTGCGCTATGTGGGGCCGCCAAAGGGAAATGGGTTTGTCCTTGAATTGAAGACAAATCCTTGTACAGGGGGAGCGCTGGGAAAAGCCGGAGAAATTTTTAGCCCCGCCGCAAAAACTTTCTGCTTGACAAACAAACCATATGGCTGTAAGATACGCCCATCTTAAACAAAGCCAGCGGCGATGATGGAGAGAAGTAGCCAGGAACAAAACCTTCAGTGAGCGGGGAGCAGTGGGAACCCCGCGGCGGACTCCTCGTGAATAACACTCCGTAGCCTCAACCCGAACGGCCGGCGGTCCAGTAGGGAAGACGGGAACGGCCCGTTACAGCCGTCAGGCTTACAGAGACCGGCTCCCCGGCCTCCCGAGCTGAAGTGACCGCAGCAGCGGTAAGTTAGGTGGCACCACGGATTCCGGCGATTCGTCCTAAAATTTTTATTTTAGAGACGCCGGTTCATTCGGAGGTGCTTTTTATGTGTTCAATCATGGGTTATACGGGCAGGGATATTCTCTTGCCGGAGCTAGAGCGGGCTTTTGCCGCTACCAAATGCCGGGGGCCTGACGACAGCCGGACGCTGGCGCTCCCCTCCGGGGCACTGCTGTTCCACCGTCTAACCATCATGGGAGTCCACCCAGAGGGGATGCAGCCCTTCGCCGCACCCGATGGCAGCGCCGTGGTGTGTAACGGGGAGCTGTACGGTTTCCGAAAGCTGAAACGGGAGCTGGAGGCCCGGGGGCACGTCTTTGCCGGCGGGTCCGACTGTGAGCTGCTGCTGCCGCTGTGGCGGGAGCGGGGGACGGCGATGTTCGGTGAGCTGGACGCGGAATTCGCCATGGTGCTGTACGACGGGCCGTCGGACAGTTTTGTGGCCGCCCGGGACCCCATCGGCATCCGGCCTTTGTACTACGGGTACAGCGGGAGCGGGTGTATTCTCTTCGCCAGCGAGCCCCGGAGCCTGCTGGGACTGACGGACAGGATCGTGCCCTTCCCCCCTGGGCACTACTACAAGGACGGGCAGTTTATCCGCTACCGGGATATGGCGAAGGTGGAGAAAGTCTGTGAGGACGATCTGGAGACGGTGTGCACCAACATTCGTAAGAAGCTGATCTTGGGCGTGGAGAAGCGTCTGGACGCAGACGTGCCAGTGGGGTTCCTCCTCTCCGGTGGGCTGGATAGCTCCCTGGTGTGCGCCATTGCGGCCCAGCTGTTGGGGCGGCCCATCAAGACCTACGCCGTGGGCATGAGCACTGATGCCATCGACCTCAAGTACGCCCGTCAGGCGGCGGACTATATCGGCAGCGACCACCACGAAATTTATATTACAGAGCGGGATGTACTGGACACGCTGGACGAATTGATTTATACTTTAGGTACCTATGACATCACCACCATCCGGGCCAGCATGGGGATGTACCTGCTGTGCCGTGCCATCCATGAGCAGGGGGAGGTGCGGGTGCTGCTGACCGGGGAGATCAGCGACGAGCTGTTCGGCTATAAGTACACCGACTTCGCCCCCTCGCCCCAGGCATTCCAGGCCGAGAGCGAGAAACGGGTCCGAGAGCTCCACATGTATGACGTTCTCCGGGCAGACCGGTGCATCTCCGCCAACAGCCTGGAGGCCCGGGTGCCATTTGGGGACCTGGATTTTGTACAGTACGTAATGAGCATCAAACCGGCGATGAAGGTCAACGTCTACGGTAAGGGCAAGTATCTGCTGCGCCGCGCCTTTGAGGGAGACTATCTGCCCCCGGTCATCCTCCAGCGGGAGAAAGCGGCGTTCTCTGACGCGGTGGGGCACAGCCTGGCGGACAACCTGAAGGCCTGTGCCGGGAGGACTTACGGGAATGGCTGGGAGGCAATCGCGGAGAAGTACGCCTACCATGCCAGACCCTTTACCAAAGAGTCCCTGCTGTACCGGGAGATTTTTGAAAAGCACTACCCCGGTCAGGCGGAGATGGTGGCGGATTTCTGGATGCCTAACCGGGCATGGGCGGGCTGCGACGTGAGAGATCCCAGCGCCCGGGTGCTGAGCAACTACGGCGCGTCGGGGGAGTAGGCCCCTAACCGCGTTCCCCTATGGCAATTCACCTGCGGCGCACACCGCCGCTCTCAGAAAGGAGCTTTATGATGGGTAAGGAAAAAGTAACGGAACTGTTCGGCAGCATGGTGTTCAATGAAAACGTGATGAAACAGCGCCTTTCCGCCACCTGTTACCGGGCGTGGAAAAAGTGCGTGAACGAGGGCACGCCCCTCTCCCTGGAGACCGCCCACGAGATGGCGGCAGAGATGAAAAACTGGGCTATGGACCGCGGGGCCACCCACTACACCCACTGGTTCCAGCCTATGACCGGCGTCACTGCCGAGAAACACGACAGCTTCATCACCCCCGAGAGCCCCAGCCAGGTGCTCATGGGCTTCTCCGGCAAGGAGCTTGTCCGGGGGGAGCCGGACGCCTCCTCCTTCCCCTCCGGGGGCCTGCGGGCCACCTTCGAGGCCCGGGGCTACACCGCCTGGGACCCCACTGCCTTTGCCTTTATTAAGGACGGCAGCCTCTGCATCCCCACCATTTTTTGTTCCTACAGCGGGCAGTCCCTGGACAAGAAGACTCCCCTGATGCGCTCTATGGATGAGCTCAGCCGTCAGGCGCTGCGGGTGCTGAAGCTGTTCGGTGACACGGACGTGAAGAAGGTCATCAGCCAGGTGGGCGCGGAGCAGGAGTATTTCCTGATCGACAAGGACGTGTGCAACCAGCGGGAGGACCTGATCCTAACCGGACGGACGCTCTTCGGGGCCAAGCCCCCCAAGGGGCAGGAGCTGGAGGACCACTACTTCGGTACTATCAAGCCCCGGGTGGCCGCCTATATGCGGGAGCTGGACGAGGAGCTGTGGAAGCTGGGCATCCTGGCCAAGACCAAACACAACGAGGTGGCCCCCGCCCAGCACGAGCTGGCCCCCATCTATGCGGACGCCAACACCGCCTGCGACCACAACCAGCTCACCATGGAGATTATGAAGAAAGTGGCGGGGCGGCACAATATGGTCTGCCTTCTCCATGAGAAGCCCTTTGCCGGGGTCAATGGTTCCGGCAAACACGACAACTGGTCCCTCTCCACCGACACGGGGCACAACCTCTTCAAGCCAGGCTCTACTCCCAGCCAAAACGCCCGATTTCTGCTGTTTCTTGCGGCGTTCATCAAAGGTGTGGACGAGTATCAGGACCTGCTGCGCTGCTCGGTGGCCAACCCGGGCAATGACCACCGTCTGGGAGCCCAGGAGGCCCCTCCGTCCGTTATCTCCGTATTCCTGGGCGACGAGCTGACCGCCATTGTGGACGCCATCATCCACGGAACCAAATACGTGGACCAGCGGATGAAGAGCATCTCCATTGGCGTGGACGCGCTCCCCCCCATCCCCCAGGACACCACCGACCGCAACCGCACCTCCCCCCTGGCCTTCACCGGCAACAAGTTTGAGTTCCGTATGTTGGGCTCCAGCCAATCCATCACCGGGCCCAACGTGGCGTTGAACACCATCATGGCCGAGGAGCTCAGCCAGTTCGCCGACGAGTTGGAGGGGGCTTCCGACTTTAATACCGCCCTTCACGACCTGGTCCAGCGGGCCTTCATCGAACACCAGCGGATTATCTTCAACGGCAACGGCTACGAGGAGGCCTGGGTGGACGAGGCCAAGAAACGGGGCCTGAGCAACCTGACCTGTACCGCCGACGCGCTGAAGACCTATGTTCAGCCCAAGCATGTGGAACTCTTCAGCAAGCACCACGTCTTCACCGAGGAGGAGCTGCGGGCCCGGAATGAGATCCACCTGGAGAACTACTGCGAGGTGGTAGGTATTGAAGCCCGCACCATGATCGACATGGTCAAGCGGAGCATCTTCCCCGCCGTATGCGCCTTCTCCGGAGCCACCGCCTCCGGGGTAGCGGCCAAGAAGGCCGTGCTGGCGGACTTGGACTGCACCGACGAGGAGGAGCTCCTGCGCCACCTCAGCAGTTTGTCCGCTGAGATGATGCGGCAGTGCAGGGCGTTGGAGGAGGCCATGGCTGCATCCAAGGGCAAGGATGCCTACGAGGCCGCACGGTATTACCGCTACACCGTGTTCGACCTCATGGGGAAGCTCCGCGCCGCCGTGGACGAGCTGGAAACCATTACCGCCCGGGAGGCGTGGCCCTATCCCAGTTACACCGAGCTGCTGTTTTCCGTGAAATAAACACCGGTTCGGCGGTATTTGCGTCGAAAAAGCACTTTGCATGTCACATCCAGACCAGCCCATTTCTATATCGTAATCAAACGAACACGATATAGAAAAATGACTTGTGCAAAAAGTAAAACCGTTGTGACACAAGCCCTGCCCGTATAAGGACGACAACCAAATAATCGTTTCTCTCCATTGTATCTTGTGATTATTTTTGTGTATGTTTTGCGTGTATCTTTTTATCCACACAAGGTTGGAAAATGCGCTGCCTCTATCAGCTTTTTGAACAGGTGAGCATACAAAAGCAATTCGTACAGCTTCTTTTCGTCTGACTCTGCGGAGGGGAGCCTCTATAGAATGCTGGTTCAGGATCGTTGTCACATCAGTTTTGCGATTTGCATTCCGGCAATGCCAACAATAGGGGTGACAAACGCCTGATTTTGTGGTAAACTAAATGACCAAGAGAGGAGGCGGCGGAAATCGATGGGCCGAGATCACCCAGTTATTGAGCACATTCTGGCATTGATGGAGCTTTTCCCAACCCCGGAGGCGGCGGTTGCGTGCCTTTCCTCCGGCGTCGCGCCGGAGCAGGAAGAACTGCGGGCCGCCTATGAGATCATTGATTTTATGGAAGAAGTGCCCGGCGGCTTTCTCATTTACCGCGCAGACGGCGGTGAGGAGATTCTGTACGCTAATCGGGGTCTGCTGCAAATTTTTCTGTGTGAAACCCTGGCCGAATTCCGAGAGATGACCGGCGGCTCTTTCCGGGGGATAGTACATCCGGAGGATCTGGAGCAGGTGGAAGAGAGTATCCTCCGGCAGATTACCTCCAGCCGGTTTGATCTGGACTATGTGGAATATCGGGTTATCCGCCGGGATGGGGCTGTTCGGTGGATTGAGGACTACGGTCATTTCGTCAGCAGCCCCACGGTGGGCGATATCTTCTATGTATTCCTGGTGGACGCAACGGAAAAGAAGGAGCAGCAGCTGCGGGACCAGGAGAGCCGCGAGCAGAAAATGCAAAATCTGGTGGCGGCCTTCGACCAAGAGAAGCGAAATACCGACCGGGAGCGGGTACAGCAGCTGGAGGTGATCGAGGGCCTGGGCGGCAGCTACGATTCCATTTTCTATGTAGATATAGAATCCGATGTGATCCAGCCTTATCGCCTCAGCAGCCGAATGGAACGGTTTTTCGACAGCTCCGGCAGGCCCGTTCCCTACACCGAATGTATAGCGCAGTACGTCCGGGACTGGGTCCATCCGGAGGACCAGGGGCTGGTGATACGGGAAACCACGCTGCCTAATATCCGGCGTGGACTGGAGGAGGACGGAGCTTACTGTCTCAACTACCGGGTCGTAGACGGGGGAGAGGTGCAGTATCTGCAGATTCGCTTCATCAATGTGGGCCGGGCGGAGAAGGTCTGCCAGCTGGTGCTCGGCTGCCGCAGGGTTGATGAGGAGCTGCGGCAGGAACGGGAGCAAAAGCGCCTGCTGGAGGAAGCTCTGCAAAACGCAAATCTATCCATCGTAGCGAAAAATAGTTTCCTATCTAATATGTCCCATGACATGCGCACCCCGCTGAACGCTATTTTCGGATTTACCGCCCTAGCTCGGAGCAATCTGACTGACCCGTCGGCAACGGCGGGCTATCTGGACCGGATCGAGTCCGCCAGCCGGCAGCTGCTGGATATGATCGATAAGGTGCTTAAACTGTCCTGGACGGATTCCAACGAGGCAAAGGCAGAGGAGAGCCCCTGTGAGCTGGGTGCGATTCTGACGGAGGTATACGACTTTCTCCTGCCCCAGGCGCAGGAGAAGAATATTCAATTCACACTGGACTGCTCCCAGGTCCGCCATGACGCAATTTATGGAGACAAGGAAAAGCTGAACCAGCTGGTGATGTATCTGGCCAACAACGCGGTAACCTATACCCAGCCAGGCGGCAGCGTGTCCATTGCCGCTGCGGAGCGGGAGGAGTTGTCCAGAACCTCCTCGGTCTATCAAATCGTTGTGCGCGATAATGGTGTGGGAATCAGCGAGGAGTTCCTCAAGCAAATTTTTGAACCCTTTACCCGGGAACGGAATACAACCCTCAGCGGGGTCCATGGCGCCGGGTTGGGGCTGGCTATCGCCAAAAATCTGGCGGATCTGCTGGGCGGCGCGATTGAAGTAACCAGTGCGGTGGGAGAGGGCAGCGTCTTTACGGTCACACTGCGCCTGCGCTTCCGTCTGGGAGCGGAGAACGCCAGAAGAGAGGTGGAGGCAGATGAGGTAACCGGTCTCCGTCTGCTGCTGGTGGAGGATAATGAGATCAATCAGGAAATTGAGACGGAGATTTTGGCTGGTCAGGGTTTTGTTGTTGACACAGCTTTTGACGGCGCCGCTGCCTTAGAGAAGGTACGCGCCGCCGCCCCCGGTGCATACGATCTGATCTTGATGGATATCCAAATGCCCGTAATGGACGGGTGGGAGGCTACCCGGGCGATCAGGGCTCTGCCGGATACCGGCAAGGCAAGCATTCCCATTATAGCTCTGTCGGCCAATGTGTTTGACAGTGATATTCAAAAATCTCTGGACGCAGGGATGGACGCCCATTTGGCCAAGCCTATTGATATTCCGGTTTTACTTTGGACTATACGAAAGAGCGTTCTTTCCAGGAGACAGACGAAGTCGTAAATCCAGTAAAAAAGGTGTAAAGCAGTATATTAAAAATGCAAGAACGGTAACAACCGTTTCTTGCATTTTTTCAAAAATCGAGTCAAACGGTATATGGCCCTTGGCAGTCTGTGTATGCCCGATTTACCAAATGGAGAGACAATTGTACTTTGGAAGCCATATTTCACGCATTGCCCTTCGTGGCCCGCGAGGGTGATGGCCCTGCGGAAGCTGTGGAACGCTTTAACGGAACGTTTCCTGCTTCCAAAATCAAAGACGGAATGTAAAACGAAAACATTTTTGACGCGGCAGCAATGGCCTTTCTGCTTGAACAAAGCATACCTGCATTTCTCGTCAACACTTGCGCCATCCCGCCTAAAAGTGTCTGGATGATTTTTAGCTGCTCTGCATTTGCGGCACGGATTCAAACCCTGTATTCACAACCATAGAACGCCATGTGGCCAGTCTTTTTCCCGCCATGTTGCGCCGCTTTCCCTTACAATCCTTCATCCCGGTAAGAAAATTTAACGCAAAGTGGCGGAAAAAGCTCCGTCGTTTGGGCGTTTTTACATTTTTTGAACAAGGCCAAGCTCCTTCTGCGGGATTGTGCGAGTAATGGCAGAAGTGGCGCGTCGGCTTGCTTTTTGCGGGGAAATCCTGTATAATATTCGGCAGTATCATGAGAATAAGGAGGTACGCCTATGCAGATCATTGTCATCAATGGGCCTGTGCGGGAGGAGGAAGTGAATGCCTGCATCCGCCGGATTACCAGAAAATACCCCGCCAGCGCCATTGAGAAACTGATATTGGAGGTCTGCGGGGACTATGTGGACATACGATGTACGCTGTACCGCCGCAGAGAGCTGCGGAAAATGAGCGGCTACTGCATCAGTGAGCCCAGCACCTGGAACAGCGCCAAATGGGCGGAGCTTCAGGATACGCTGCCCAATCAGTTTGAGGAGGAATCCTGAGTGAAAAGGCGAAAAGCATTCCTATACATATGTACGGTGACGCTGGTCCTGTGCCTGCTCTCCGCCTGCGGGAGCGAGGAGCCGGCGGAGACAAGCTGGAGCGAGGATCAGATGGCCTGGACCGTCTGGTCCAGTCAAGGGGAGGAGGACTGCCAGAGCCTTCGTTTCGGAGAGAAGGACTTCGAGGACTACCTGGCCGACTACTACGGCGTATCCCCGGAGGACGTGGCGGGCGGGACGGTACTCTATGCGGGCGGGGTCTCCGCCAGCGAGGTGGCTGTATTGCGCATGACGGAGGAGGCCGACGGGGCGGAGGTGCAGCGGGCACTGGAGGCCTACATCGACAGCCGGTCCGGGGCCTTCGCCGGTTACGCGCCGGAACAGTACGCTGTGCTGGAGCAGGCCGACGCTGTGCGCCGGGGACAATACGCGGTGCTGCTGATCTGCCCCGATCAGGAGGCGGCTCTGGCCAGCTTCGATGTGTGCTTCTCGGGCGCCATGCCGCGGGAGACACCGGACCGCATCGTGTCCGCCACCGAGCCTGAACCTGCGGAGACAAAGCCCCTCCCTGACCCGATTCTGGATACCTTCTCTCCGGCAGAGGAGGTAGCGGAGCCAGAGCTCCCGTCGGAGGCTGTGCAGGAGGAGCCTCCGGAGCCCGAGCCCAAACCGGAACCTGATCCGGAAACAGAACCGGAGGGAGCCTGGGCATATGACAAAACACGCATCCTCGACGCATGGCGCAGCGGGGAGTGGGAGGGCCTGCACAGAAAGGACCTGGCAATTTTGGAGGCTTGCGATCAGCTGGAGGCTCTGCGGGACGACTCCCTCTCTGATTACCAGCGGGAGCTGGCCCTCCACGACTGGATGGTGGAGTGGGCCGAGTACGACCCCGGTGAGCTCAGCAGCGGGCCCATCGGCGAGCCTATGCCGGACAACGATAACCCCTATGGCTTCCTGACCGGCGGAAAGGGCATCTGCCTGGGCTATGCATCAACCTTCCAGCTGTTTATGGAGATGGCGAACATCGAGTGCGTCACCATCCAGGGGCTGTCCCACCGGGGTACAGTTGATCACGCGTGGAATATGGTGAAGCTGGACGGGGAGTGGTACTGCGTGGACGTAACCTGGGACGACCCGGTGGCCTCCTTCGAGGTGCCCCGCAATATGGCACATAAATATTTCAATGTGACCAGCGAATATATGCGCCAGCACGACCACCAGTGGGACGAGACCGGCGTTCCAGAGGCTGAAGGTACCGCCCTGGTCTGGGCGGGGGACTGAAAAGAGATGGATGATACCCCCTCTTTTCGGGGACACTGGGCAAAATGGGCGAAAAAATCTCTCTGTTCACACAACTTTTACTTGCGTAACGGGCCGCATTCGAGTATACTATTGTTTGCTGAGCCCAAAGGAGGCTCCTATCCCACGGGTAAATCTCAAAAGCTATCGCCGCCAGTCCCCCTATTCCGGCGGCAGAAAATTTTGGAAGGAATGAACAACACATGAGCGCATCCAGAGAAAAGAAAAAGCGTCAGGAATTTTTAGCCAGCGGCGCGGTGGACCCCAAGGCCGCCCGCGCGGCGGAGCAGAAGGCCGCTGAACGCAGATCCAACATCCTCTACTGCACTGTGGCAGTCATCTTTGTGGTGGTGGCCGCGGCCCTGCTGGTGTACAATTCCGGTATCATCCAGCGCAGCCAGACCGCCGTGACCATCGATGGGCAGAAGTATACTGTGCCCCAGGCGGCTTACTACTATCAGCAGGTCTGCAACAACTACGGCTCCATGTTCGGCCAGGAGTACCTCCAGACTCTGAAGACCCAGTCCTATGACGAGGAGCAGACCTGGGACGACTACTTCAAGAGCGAAGCGATCAACACCATGAAGTATATCCACGCCGCCACCAAGGCCGCCGCTGAGGCGGGCACCAGTCTGGACAGCGAGGATGAGGCCACCATCAAGGTCAACGTGGATAGCATGAAGTCTGCCGCCGCCACTGCGGGATACAGCTACGGCGCTTATCTGAAGGCCGTCTACGGTGCCACCATGACGGGGTCTGTGTTCGAGAGCTGCCTGCGGGACCAGCTGCTGGCGAGCAAGTATGCCAGCAACTACAGCGAGGAGAACTTCGTCTACTCCGAGGATGAAATTCTCGCTTACTACAACGAGAACAAGAACTCCTATGACATCGTTGACGGCGAGTACGTCACCGTCAACGGGGCGCCTGAGGCCAAGACTGATGCCGACGGCAACGCCGTGGAGCCCACCGATGAGGAGAAGACCGCCGCGATGGAGGCTGCCCGGGAAAAGGCTGGGGAGATTCAGGCCGCTGTCAAGGCAGGCGGCAGTCTGGAGGCCCAGGCCGACGGCGAGAGCGTGACCTACAGCGGCTCCGTGTCCAGCTCCTCCGGCGTACAGGGAACCTGGTTCTTTGATGAAGCCCGGAAGGCCGGCGATCTGGATGTGATCGAGGATGCCAGCGGCAGCCGGGTCTATGTGGCGCTGTTCAAGAGCCGGGAGCGCGACGAGGCGCTGGACTACAACGTGCGGCACATCCTGGTGTCCGAGGCGAACCTGGAGCTCCCCGAGGGCGAGGAGGCCAGCGATGAGCAGATCAAGGCCAAGGCCGATGAGATTCTGGCTGGATGGGACGGCACGGAGGACGGCTTCGCCAAGCTGGCCAACGAGTACTCCCAGGACGGCGGCAGCAATACTACCGGCGGTCTGTATGAGAATGTAAACAAGGGCACGATGGTAACAGAATTTGAGAACTGGTGCTATGAGGACGGCCGCAAGAGCGGTGACACCGGCATCGTCAAGACTAATTATGGATATCATATTATGTACTTTGTGGGCTATGGCGATACCCAGTACTGGCACCAGGCCTGCGAGAGTGAGCTGCGCAGCGCTGCCTCCGGTGAGTGGCAGCAGAGCCTGATCGACAGCGTCACTGCCGAGCCCGACGAGGCGGGTATGAAGAATATCTAATCTGTCGCGCAAACGGCGGCAACAGCGGTCCCGGAGGCGGCTCCGGGGCCGCTGCCGTTTCATTAGCGGTATGTTTGCGAAAAAGGAGTATGTCTATATTAGAGGGAGTGCCATGGAGAACAAAATAGTTATAGCAGAGACGGAAAGATTAATTTTAAGAAGATACATAAAAGACGATATACAGGACTTATTTGAATATTTAGCGGATGAAGAGGTTGTGAAATACGAACCATATAAGCCGCTAACCCTTGAAGAGGTAAGAGAAAATCTTGACTGGCGCATTGGCACAGACGAAATGGTCGCTGTTGAATTGAAGGATTCCCGCAAAATGATTGGGAATGTATATGTGGGCAAGCGTGACTTCGAAGCGCTGGAAATAGGGTATGTATTTAATCGAACGTATTGGAGACACGGTTACGCGGCTGAAAGCTGCAAGGCTTTAATTGAGCAGGCGTTTTTAAGCGGCGTACATAGGATATATGCGGAATGTGACCCTGAAAATATGAGTTCGTGGAAATTACTTGAGGCATTAGGATTTCAGCGTGAAGCCCTTTTCAGAAAAAACGTATACTTCTGGAAGAATGAGGTCGGAAAACCAATTTGGAAGGATACGTATGTATATGCCAAATTAAATGATACAATTTTTGCCCGGTAACGACCCGGCAGTCAAGAGAGAACGCACTGGAAAGGGGCACCGTCATGGAAGAGAGATTTTTGCGCAGCGAGATGCTGTTGGGGAGCGAGGCTGCAGAGAAGCTGGCGCGGTCCCACGTGTGTGTGGTGGGTCTGGGCGGCGTGGGGAGCTGGACGGCGGAGACCCTGGCCCGGGCGGGCGTGGGGGAGCTGACGCTCATTGACCAGGACCTCTATGGAGAGAGCAACATCAACCGGCAGCTGGGGGCCCTGCACTCCACACTGGGGCGGCCCAAGGCCGAGGTCATGGCGGAGCGGGCGCTGGATATCAACCCGGACTGTAAGGTCCACCCCATCGTGGGCAAATATGACCGGGGGGAGAACGAGCGGTTCTGGGGGCCCTACGACTGCGTGGCGGACTGCATCGATTTGGTGGCCTGCAAGGTGGACTTGATCTGCCAGGCCCTGGAGCGGGGCATCCCGATTCTATCCGCCCTGGGCACGGGAAACAAGTTGGACCCAACCCGGCTGGAGGTCACCGATCTGTCCAAGACCTATGGCTGCCCCCTGGCCCGGGTGATGCGGCGGGAGCTGGGGCGGCGGGGGGTGAAGCACCTGAAGGTGGTGTACAGCCCCGAGGAGCCCGCACCCTGCGCGGCCCTGGAGGCTCCGCCGCC
Organism: uncultured Oscillospiraceae bacterium; assembly: GCA_910584045.1. Classification (GTDB taxonomy): domain Bacteria; phylum Bacillota; class Clostridia; order Oscillospirales; family Oscillospiraceae; genus Pelethomonas. The sequence continues at coordinate 52,665 of CAJTYO010000007.1, forward strand.
GGGGCGGCGGAGTGTACCCGGCAGCGTGCCATGGGTGCCCCCGGCGGCGGGGGTGCTGCTGGGCGGGGCGGCGGTTATGGAGCTGATCGGCGGGCTGATACCAGAGAGAGAAATCAACGCAGGAACATGAGGAGGATCTATCATGAACATTCGACGGGCTGTTGAGGCCGACATCCCCCGGTTAGGGGAGCTGCTGTTGCAGGTCTGCCGCGTACACCACGAGGGCCGTCCGGATCTCTTCCGGGAGGACGGACGCAAATACAGCGAAGAGGAGCTGCGAGAGCTGCTGCAGGACGGGGAGCGGCCTATTCTGGTTGCCGCCGGCGACGGCGGGCGTGTGCTGGGCTACGCTTTCTGCGTCTATCAGCGGCATCGGAACGAGGGTTCCTTCAATGATATGACCACACTGTATCTGGACGATCTATGCGTGGACGAGTCCTGCCGGGGACAGCACGTGGGACAGGGACTGTATCAGGCGGTGCTGGATATGGCCCGGGAGAATGGATGCTACAACGTGACGTTGAATGTGTGGACCTGCAACCCGGGGGCCATGCGGTTTTATGAGTGCTGCGGGCTGAAGCCCCAAAAGGTTGGGATGGAGGTCATCCTGTAAAAAGGAAACATTTGGCTGTCCTGGACCTCTTGGCAAATATTTGCCTGTGGAGTATAATGGGATGGAGAGATATATCACCTGTTTTACAGAAGGAGGGGCGGCATGATCGCGCGGCACAAGATTGTACATAGCTGGCTGATTGGCGTGCTGGCGCTGTTCGGGGTATACTGGTACGGCATCAGCAGCCGGGAGGCAGCCAACGCCGTTTCCGCCGCCACCCAGCGAATCAAGGACGCCTGCGCGGGGTTCTGGTACCTCTTCCCATTCTCGGTGGTGGAGTGGTTCTACGCGCTGTTCATCGCGGGAATGGCGGCGTGGCTGGCGGTGCTGCTCCACCGGGTGAGGACCTGGCGGGGACGGCGGCTGGAGGCGGCCTACGGCTGCGTGATGGGGATGCTGTGTCTGTATCTGACGGCCTACGGCCTCTACTGCATGGGCTGGGGCGTGAATTACTACGCCGACGGCTTCCAGGAGAAGAGCGGGCTGTATGCCCAGCCGGTGACGGTGGACGAGCTGGAGCGGGTGGCGCTGTACTTCACGGAAAAGCTGGCGGAGACGGCAGATGGGGTAGAGCGGGACGAGAACGGCGTGTTCGCTGTGCCTCGGGACGAGATTTTCGCCGAGAGCACGGCGGTCTATGAGGCCATTAGCCGGGAGTTCCCCTTCCTGAACCGGGAGGACCGGGTGCCCAAGCAGATGTTCTTCTCCCGGCTGTTCTCTGCCATGAACTTTACCGGTTTCTACAGCCCCTACACGGGGGAATCCAATCTGAATGTGGACAGCCCTGCCAGTCTGTTGCCGGCCAATATCGCCCATGAGTTGGCTCACCAGCGGGGCATTGCCTCGGAGCAGGAGTGCAACTTTCTGGCTGTGGCCGCCGCCACATCCTGCTCCAGTCCGGCCTACCGGTACTCCGGGTATCTGATGGGCTACATACACCTGTCCAACGCGCTGTATCGGGCGGACCGGGACCGCTGGACGGCGGTCCGCGCCCTGTTGCCGGAGGAAGCTGCTGCGGATTTGCGCTACCACAGCGCCTACTGGGACCAATTTGAGGGCCTGACCGCCAAGGTGAGCACCACCCTGTATGACAACGCACTGAAATCCTACGGCCAAAAGGACGGGATTCAGAGCTATGGCACTGTGGTGGATCTGCTGGTGGCCTACTACTGACCGGAGGAGGCGTCGCAATGGAGATACAGCCTATCGCCCGCATACGTTCGGACTTTATGGAGAAATTTGGCATTCCCCGCCAGAGCGGTCTGGTGGAGGCCCTGCGCTCTCAGGTGATTTTTGAGCCCTCCTACCGCTCCCGCGAGGCAGTGCGGGGGCTGGAGGACTTTTCCCACATCTGGCTGATTTGGGAGTTCTCCCAAGCCAGACGGGAGGGCTGGTCCCCCACTGTCCGGCCGCCCCGGCTGGGGGGCAACCGGCGGGTGGGGGTGTTTGCCTCCCGGTCCCCCTTCCGGCCCAACAGCCTGGGACTGTCCGTGGTGCGCCTGGAGCAGGTGGAACTGTCCGCCAGCCTGGGACCCGTGCTCCACGTGGCCGGGGCGGACCTGCTGGATGGTACGCCCATCTATGACGTCAAGCCCTATGTGCCCTACGCCGACGCCATCTCCGGCGCGTCCGGCGGTTTCGCCGGGCAGGTGGAGCGGCGGCGGCTGGAGGTGGTCTGTCCGCCCGCGCTGCTGGCACGGCTCCCGGAGGAGAAGCGGGAGGCCCTGTTGGGCGTACTGGCCCAGGACCCCCGGCCCTCCTATCAGGACGACCCGGAGCGGGTGTACGGAATGTGCTTCGCTGGGGCACAGATCCGCTTTACCGTGGAGGAAGAGGTGCTGTCAGTGACGGAAATCGAGCCGGACAGCTGAGTGCAGGCAGGTCGAAAGGGAAAATCTCCGGAAATTTCCGGAGATTTTCCCTTTTCCTCTTGCGGACAGTCCGGATGGCATGGTACAATAGGTGTATCATGGGGTAATTTGGGCACGCTATGAAAAGAAATATGCAAGGAGTAAAAAATGGATATTTTTTCCCTGATTACACTCTGCGGCGGGCTGGCGTTCTTCCTGTTCGGTATGTCCACGATGTCTTCCAGCCTGGAAAAGCTGGCGGGCGGACGGCTGGAGCAGCTGCTGAAAAAAATGACCGACAACCGCCTCAAGAGCCTGCTGCTGGGGGCGGGCATCACCATCGCCATCCAGTCCTCCTCCGCCATGACTGTCATGCTGGTGGGTCTGGTGAACTCCGGAATTATGGAGCTGGGTCAGACGGTGGGGGTCATCATGGGGTCAAATGTGGGCACTACGCTGACGGCCTGGATTCTCTCCCTGTCCGGCATTGAGAGCGACACGGTTTGGCTGCGGCTGCTGAAGCCGGAGGTCTTCTCCCCGGTTGTCGCCTTGGCGGGCATCATTATGTCCATGTCTTCCAAGAAGAGCCGGGTTCGGGGGGCGGGGTCCATCATGGTGGGCTTCGCCGTGCTGATGACCGGTATGGAGATGATGAAAGATGCCATGAGTCCTCTGGCGGATATGCCGGAGTTTGCCTCCATCCTAACTGCCTTCACCAACCCCTTCCTGGGCGTGGTGGTGGGCGCGGTATTCACCGGGGTTATCCAGTCCTCCGCCGCCTCAGTGGGTATTCTCCAGGCACTGTCCCTCACAGGGGGCATCACCTACGGTATGGCCCTGCCCATCATTATGGGCCAAAATATAGGCACCTGCGTCACCGCCTTGCTCAGCAGTATCGGCGTTAACCGCAATGCCCGGCGGGTGTCTGTGATTCATATCTCCTTCAACCTCATCGGCACAGCGGTGTGTCTAGCAGCCTTTTATGGCTCGGACCTGTTTTTCCGCTACGCCTTTATGGACGCCGCCATCGGCCCGGCAGGTGTGGCTATGGTCCACAGCATCTTCAACATCGCCACCACCGCCCTGCTGTTGCCCTTCACAAGGCAGCTGGAGCGGCTGGCCTATTTGGTGGTCCGGGAGGACGAGGGAGAGAAGCAGGAGAAGTTCGCCTTCGTGGACGAGCGCCTGCTGGCCACGCCGTCGGTGGCCATCGCCGAGTGCGCCAATAAAACGGTGGAAATGGCGCGTCTGGCGGAGAGCACCATTCTGCGTTCCCTGTCCCTCCTGGGAACCTATGACGAAAAAATTGCCGCCGAGGTGGTGAAGAACGAGGACCGGCTGGACCTGTACGAGGACCAGCTGGGTACTCTGCTGGTCCGGCTGAGTGGTACAGCCCTATCCGACGAGGATAGCCGCAGTATCTCCAAGCAGCTGCACACCATTGGCGACTTTGAGCGCATCGGCGACCATGCGGTGAATCTGCTGAAAACTGCCCAGGAGATCAATGAGAAAAAGATCCAGTTTTCCGGGTCTGCGGCGGCGGAGCTACAGGTGTTGCTGGGCGCACTGAAGGAGATTTTATCCATTACAACCCAAGCCTACGCCCAGGGAGACCTCCGGCTGGCGGCGCGGGTGGAGCCTCTGGAACAGGTCATCGACGGGCTGGTGGCGGACGTGAAGTCCAACCACATCGCCCGGCTGCAAAAAGGCCACTGCACCATCGAAATGGGCTTTGTGCTGTCCGACCTGCTGACCAACTGCGAGCGTGTCAGCGACCACTGTTCCAATATCGCCGTAGCCCAGATCGAGACCGCCCAGAATGTCTATCAGGCTCACGAGTACCTCAACGCCGTGAAGAATGCCGGGGACGCTGGCTTCCAGTCCATTTTCGAAAACTACAGCGCCAAGTTCGCGGTGGTAAAGGAACAGACGGAGTAGTGCTTTTTCTTGAGAGATGTAATGTATGAAGAGCCTTTTCACCCCCGAATACATTATATGACTGGCGGTTCATTTGCGGCAGAATGATACAGGCTGGAAAGGCGATGGTCAGCCAGAAGTCGTGAGCCGAAAGGGAACATCCTGGGATGACCTGGACGCGTCTCTCTCTCTTTGTAGGGCCTCTGCTAAGAGCGCGCTTACGCACCATCGCCGGGTATAACGCGGGGAATTGCTACTGTTTTCTGCTCCTTGAAAACAACGCAAAAATGTGATAACATATAACATGAGGGGGTGTGTTGAATGAAAAGAGCTTGGGTCGTTGTAGTGGGTTTACTCAGCATCATTCTGGTTGGGTGCCAAGCACATCAACCGGCTGAAATTTCTGGATTAGCCATTGAAGCAACAAATATAGCGCAAACAAAAGAGACTGCAGAAGATTGCCTAAAACCATTTTCCCCAGATACTCTCTCTCAGGATGTATATAATGCTTTAGAGAACGAATGGGATTCGTGGAACCAGATAAGTCTGGAAGGGAAAGTGTTGTCTAGCCATGTGCCGGGATATTGTCAGCGCAGTTTTGACGATTGGGCAGAGTGTGAAACGTTTATAGGCTTTTCAATCCCAAATCCTCTGGAAGAATGTTCTTGGCTGGAAAAAGCTACCTATGTGGCAATGCCCATAGGATTTCAAGACGCGCCTCGCGTGCAGGCCAGTTGGTATGGGACAGAAACAGATCATGTGGAATGGATCAGTGTTCAAGCTGGTTACCGGGACGGTCAGATTCGCGTCATGGTAGATGCTACTGTATATGGAGATCCAGCAGACGAAAAACCTTCGGACAGCGGATGGTCAGCCGAGCTGGCAAGGCAAAATTATCTGGCTAACATGCATGACACATCATTGCAAATTACGTCATGCAGTACGGAAAATTATTTTTCTAATGTGGCTTATCTGGTATATGATAATGTGCTTTATTGTCTTAATATTGTTGGAGAACCTGATGCACGAACACAGGTAGAAAGCATATTGGAACAGATAATAGATTCTTTTCCCAAGTAGGAAAACTCGTTATGATGATGTTTATTGGGGAATTAAGAGAACAGAACATATTCTTCCCTTAACAAGAACATACAAAAACACAATAATTTAATGGACTGTCAACCTTGCGCAAAACGCCGCTTCCGGTAAAACTCGGAGCGGTGTTTTTGTATGGCTTCTGGCCACCGTGACCAGAAGTGACCCTACCCATTTTTCCCGCGTCGTTCACAGAGGCTCTGCTGGATGTATCTCCCGTCGCCGTGCCACTCATAGCGCAGCCGGGGCAGTCTGTCAAGGGCAAAGCCACCGTTGCGCGGCGGTGCTCCGTACCCTTGACTGGCTGTCCCGGCTGTGCTACCTCCCAAGGCGCGACGAGGGATATCTCTGTCTATAATCTGTCCTTCATGGATGTGGCGGCGCTTGCTACGAAGAGTAGGGAGGATGATCATCAATTGAATTGTCCGGCGTTCCACCGTCCGTAAAAACTGTCGACGGCAGCAGAAACGGTGCGCCTACAGCAATCTCATCTGATCCCCATCCTCGTCCCGCAGCACTGCGCCTGCGGCGGGCACGCTGCGGCAGCGGTAACGCCCCAGATTGGTGATGGCAGTCTCCTCTAAAGGCCGTACCTCCGTCAGGTGAAACTTTGGTTTCAGCGTCATGATCTGGACCCCCTGCGTCGTCCGGGTGGCCTTGGGGGCCAGCAGGGCGGTGCTGAAGATCAGCGCCCGAGGCTCCGAGGAGTACAGCGCCAGCTCCCTGTCCTCCTTCAGATATAGCATAGCCGCCAGCGGGCTCTTGTCGCTGTAGGCTCCCGTCAGCTTACGGCGGTTGGAGGTGGTGGCATAGGCAGACAAATCCACCCGCGCCGCCTTGCCGTTCTGGAAGAAAAACAACAGTGCGCCGCTGTAATCTCCCGGCAGAACCATAGACACCACCGACTCCTCCTGGTCCATCCCCAGCTTGCTGGGCAGATAGTCCCCCAGTACGCTGGCCTTGCTGTCGTCAAAATCCGAGAGACGGCACTTGTATACCTGCTGTCGGTCGGTGAAAAACATGATCTCCGAACGGTTGGTGGTTTCAAAGCTCTGGCGCAGACCGTCCTCCTCCTTGAATTTCTGGGTGTCCGCCATCCGAAGGGACTGGGGTGTGATCTTCTTGAAATACCCCTCCCGGGACAGGAAGACCGTCACCGGATAATCGGGAATCTCCTCCGCCTCGTCGAAGGATGTGATCTCGTGCTCATAGATAATGGTGGTCCGGCGTGGCTGGGCATATTTTTTCTTTACGTCCTCCAGCTCCCTGATGATGAGCTTTTTGATCCGCCCCGGGTTTCCAACCAGGTCCTCCAGGTCGTCGATCTCATCCCGCAGAGCATCAGTCTCCTGAACCCGCTTGAGGATATACTCCTTGTTGATATTGCGCAGACGTATCTCCGCCACATATTCAGCCTGGACCTGATCGATGCCGAAGCCAATCATCAGGTTGGGGACCACATCGGTTTCGTTCTCCGTCTCCCGGATAATTTGGATGGCCTTGTCAATGTCCAGCAGGATGCGCTTGAGGCCTAGCAGCAGGTGGAGCTTTTCCCGTTTCTTGTTCAGCGTGAAATAGATGCGGCGTTTCACACACTCCGTCCGCCATGCGCACCATTCCTCCAGCAGCGCCCGGACCCCCATGACCCGGGGTGTTCCGGCGATCAGGACGTTAAAGTTGCAGCTGATGGCGTCTTGAAGTGTGGTGGCTTTGTAGAGCTTGGCCATCAGCTTCTCCGGGTCAACCCCTCGCTTGAGGTCAATGGCCAGCTTTAGGCCGTTCAGGTCCGTCTCGTCCCGCATGTCGGATACTTCCTTCAGCTTTCCAGCCTTGGTGAGCTCTGCCACCTTGTCCAGTATGGCCTCAATGGTGGTGGTATAGGGTATCTCATAGATTTCCACCACATTTTCGCTTTTGACGTAGCGGTACTTGCCCCGGATTTTTACGGAGCCCCGGCCTGTGCGGTAGACCTCCTCCATGGCAGTGGGCTCATAGATGATCTCCCCTCCGGTTGGGAAGTCGGGCCCCAGCAGAAGGGAGGCCAAGTCACACTCCGGATTTTTCAGGCAGGCCACCGCGGCGTCGCAGACCTCCCCTAGGTTGAAGCCGCACAGTTGGCTGGCCATGCCCACGGCGATGCCCTGGTTGGCCGAAACAAGAATGTTAGGATAGGAGGTGGGCAGCAGGGTGGGCTCCTTCATGGTGTTGTCATAGTTGTCCACAAAGTCTACCGCGTCCTGATCCAGGTCTCGGAACAGCTCCTGACAGATAGGGGAAAGCTTGGCCTCGGTGTACCGGCTGGCAGCATAGGCCATATCCCGGGAGTAGACCTTGCCGAAGTTACCCTTGCTGTCCACAAAGGGGTGGAGCAGAGCGCCGTAGCCTCGGGACAGGCGCACCATGGTCTCATAGATAGCCGCGTCTCCGTGGGGGTTGAGACGCATGGTCTGGCCCACGATGTTGGCCGACTTGGTCCGCGCTTTGGTCAGCAGGCCCATCTGGTACATGGTGTACAGCAGCTTCCTGTGGCTGGGCTTGAAGCCGTCAATCTCCGGGATGGCTCGGGAGAGGATGACGCTCATGGCGTAGGGCATGAAATTGGTCTCCATCACGTCGGTGATGAGTTGCTCCTGAACGGCAGCTTTCAGCCCCAGAACGTTGGGGTTATTCACTTTTGGTTTGTTCTCATCGGGATTTTTCTTCTTTGGCATAGTGCGTTTTCCTTACTTGTATAGATTGCTTTATGGCGAGGGAACCAGCTCAGGCGGCCAGTAGGGAGGGAGCGTCCAGATCGACCACCGCAGCGTCTGCAGGCGGAGCAGTGAGGGGCTCCTTTTTGGGGGCTGTCAGAGTCACTGTACCCTGGAAGGTGGTGTCGCAGACGTTCTTCACCTGTATCCGCCCCTCAAAGCTGGAGGACCGGGCGCTGGAGGAGCCGGTGAGAGTCACGGTGACGGCCATGGGGGTCTGCTGCATGGACATCTTCAAGGAGAAAGTGCTGCTGCCGTCGGCCTTGAAAGTCATCTCTATGGCGCTGGGGAAGGACGTCTCGAACGCGCCCAGGGCCTCCGCCACTTTGCCGAACATGGCCTGATCCATCTTCCAGACGTAGTCCTCGCCGCTCTTGGCATAGGTTTCGTCGCCTGCTATGGCGGCCATCAGATCTGCTGCCCGGGTCAGGTCCTCGTAAATCTGGGCGGGGGCGTCCTTGTCCGCCAGCTCTGCCATGGCGTACAGCGCACTGCCCATGGTGCCCGCGTGGGCGACTGTGAGCAGGGCTTTCAACTCCTCCAGGGCTCCCGCCTCTATCGCGGCGGTTTTCAGCCACACCTCGCCCGCAGGGAGCTCCTCGCCGCTCTCACGCAGGGCCTCCGTCAGGGCGGGCAGTTCCATCCACATGGAGCTGCCGCTGTAAATGATCTGGAAGGAGAGGTCCTTCAAAAGAGCCTTCAGCTCCTGAGGAGCCTCCTCATCGACGGCCTTCATGAGCTCGGAGAGGAGAGAAAGGTCCATCTTCCCCCACGCGTTGAGCGCTTTCTCGGTGCAGAGGGTTCGCATCTCTATGGAGAAGGGGAGCTCCCGGTCGCCGCTGATGGAATCGAGCAGCCTGACAGAGCCGGAGAATTTTATATCCATATCCAGCCCGTCAGAGAGATCCGCCGCCTGGTTCGCCCGGAAGGTGTTGGAGATGGTAAAGTTCTTGTCGATTCCGGCGATGGCGGCCTTTTTGTCGATGACCACGGCGGTGCGGGACCCGCCGTCCCAGTATACCTCATAGCCCAGGGCCTGGGAGAAGAAGCGCACAGGCACCATGGCGCTGCCCCGCCGGACGTAGGAAACCGTGTCCATGGTCAGCGCCTGGCCGCCGGATATGTCGATTTTGTCAGTACCTACGGCATGGGACAGGGAGACACCGCCCAGCTTGGCCCGAGTGGTCTGGGAGGCGGCGTCGTAATCCACCTCCGCGCCCAGGGCCTCCAAAACAGCCCGCAGGGGCACCATGGTGCGGCCATCGACCACCTCCGGCGCAGCGTCGGGGAAGTCCACAAGCCGACCGTTGACCTGGACCTTTACGCCATCGTCCTTCCCGGCGGCAGCCGCCGGAGCGGCCAGGGTCAGGGTCAGAAGCAGGGACAGACACAGCGCGACAAGTTTTTTCATAAAAAAGTCTCCTTTCTCCTATTTCCGATCTATGGTATGCCGTCCTCTGGCGGCTTGGGTCCGTGGTCAGGAGATGTCCGCCAGGTCCAGGAAGCGGTGCCCCTCGTTGGCGATATGCTCCTTCCGGCCCTGGAGGTTGTCCCCCTCCAGCAGGTCGAACATGTAGCTGGTGGCCTCCGCGTCGGTGGGTACGACCTTGATGAGCCGCCGTGTCTCCGGGTTCATAGTGGTCAGCCACATCATATCCGGGTCGTTCTCGCCCAGGCCCTTGGAACGGTCGATCTTGTATTTCTTCCCTTCCAGCTTCCGGATGATGTCCCCCTTCTCCTTTTCGGAGTAAGCAAACCATGTCTTCTCGCCGCAGGTAATCTCGAAAAGGGGGGACTCCGCAATATACACCCGCCCCTCCTGGATGAGGGTGGGGCACAGTCGGTAGAGCATGGTCAGGATCAGAGTGCGTATCTGGTAGCCGTCCACGTCCGCATCGGTGCAGATAACCACCTTGCTCCAGCGGAGGTTGTTGAGATCGAAGGTGCTTAAATCCTTCACGTGCTTGTTCTGGACCTCTACCCCGCAGCCCAGGACCTTCATCAGGTCGGTGATGATCTCGCTCTTGAAAATCCGGGCGTAGTCCGCCTTTAGGCAGTTGAGAATTTTTCCCCGCACGGGCATGATCCCCTGGAACTCCGCATCCCGGCTGAGCTTAACGCTGCCCAGGGCGGAGTCGCCCTCCACAATGTAGATCTCCCGGCGGCTCACGTCCTTGGTGCGGCAGTCCACGAACTTCTGAACTCGGTTGGCGATGTCGATGGAGCCGGAGAGCTTCTTCTTCACGTTCAGCCGGGCCTTTTCGGCCTGCTCCCGGGAGCGCTTGTTGATCAGCACCTGCTCGGCGATGCGCTGGGCATCGGCGGGATTTTCGATGAAGTAGATCTCCAGGCGGGTACGGAGGAACTCGGCCATGGCATCCTGGACGAACTTATTGGTGATGGCCTTCTTGGTCTGGTTCTCATAGCTGGTTTGGGTGGAGAAGTTGCTGGAGATCAGCACCAGACAGTCCTCGATATCGGTCCAGGTGATCCTGCTCTCGCTTTTTTGGTACTTGTTGTTCTGGCGCAGCCATCCGTCGACGGCCCCCACGAAGGCGGACTTTGCAGCCTTCTCCGGGCTGCCGCCGTGCTCTAACCAGCTGGAGTTGTGGTAGTGCTCGATTACCGCCGTTTTGTTGGAGAAGCAGCAGGCGGCGCTGAGTTTCACCTTGTACTCTTCCTTATCGGCCCGGTCACGGCCCCTCTTCTCACTCTCCCAGAAGACGGGCTCGGTGAGAGTGTCCTCCCCCGCCAGCTCCCGAACATAGTCGGTAATGCCGTTTTCGTATAGGAACTCGGTGGTCTCGAATTTTCCAGCCGCCGTTTCCACCCGTAGCCGGAAGGTGACCCCGGCGTTGACCACTGCCTGCCGCCGCATGACGTCGGCAAAGTACTCGGGGGGGATGTTGATGTCGGTAAAGACCTCCAGGTCGGGGAGCCAACGGGTGCGGGTGCCGGTTTTCCGCCGGGAGAGAGGAACCTTCTGCAGCTCCTCCCCCTTCTTCCCCTGGACCTCGCCCTTTTTGAAGTGGAGCTGATACTCAAAACCGTCCCGCCAGACGGTGACATCCATATAGTCCGAGGAATATTGCGTGGCGCAGGAGCCCAGGCCGTTGAGGCCTAGGGAGAACTCATAATTTTCGCCCTCATTGTTGCCGTACTTGCCGCCGGCGTAGAGCTCGCAGAAGACCAGTTCCCAGTTCCAGCGCTTTTCCTTCTCGTTCCAGTCCACGGGACAGCCCCGCCCCTGGTCCTCCACCTCGACGCTGTGGTCCAGATAGCGGGTGACGGTAATGAGGGAGCCGTGGCCCTCCCGGGCCTCGTCGATGGAATTGGAGAGAATTTCGAACACAGCGTGTTCGCAGCCCTCCAGGCCGTCGGAACCGAAGATAACGCCCGGGCGCTTCCGGACGCGGTCGGCGCCCTTCAGGGCGCTGATGGAGTCATTGCCGTAGTTTTGTTTTTTTTCTGCCATGTGATCCTCCGATACTTGTTGCGTGGAATCCAGTATATCAAAAAAATTCGCCGGTTGCAAGGGGAAAAGGGGAACATTTGTCCGCACCTATAATACACTTGACAAACAAGGAAAAAACGGGTAGGATTTTAATTGCGGGTTGTTCTCGCGCGGCACACGCCGGGTCCCTCTCCAGGGGCTGGGGTGGGCCTTTTTCCTGTGTTCCTATGGGCTGCCGCACTGTGGCGGCAGGGGCTCTAGCCTTTACCCCGTCCGGGTGGGGAAGCCCGAACCATAAATGAAGAAAAGCTTATCTCGCGTGCCCAAAGGGCGCGAAGATCACCGTCATAGATGAGGGAGGCCCCAATGGAGCAGTTATTAAACTTCCTTCTTACGATACCAGAAGTAAAAGCCCTGGCCGAGGCCGTGGAGGGCGGTGGCTGCCCCGCCGCCGTCACCGGCCTTGGCGGCGTTCACCGCGCCCAGACGGCGGCCGCCGTGTCCAAGCGGACGGGACGGCCATTGGTGATGATCTGTTCCGATGAGAGCGAAGCGGACCGCCTGGTCCGCGATCTCTCCATTCTGCTGGGGGAGGCCGACGCGCCCCAGCGCGTTCTGAAGCTCATGTCGCGAGAGCTCTTTGTCCGAGCCGGCACCGTCATCTCCCGTCAGTGGGAACACGCCCGGGTTGCGGCCCTTTATGAGCTGACCCAAGGCGGCGGGGATGTGCTGGTGGCCACCGCCGAGGCCCTGCTGCAAAAAACCTCCCCTCCGGAGCATCTGCGGGAGGCTGCCGTCACCCTGCGGGCGGGGGGGCGGTACGATCTGGAGGACCTGCCCCGCAGGCTGGTGGGGGCGGGCTACACCCGCGCCGACCAGGTGGAAGGCGTGGGTCAGTTCGCCCTGCGGGGGGGAATACTGGATGTGTTCTCCCCCCTGATGGAGTCGCCCGTGCGCTGCGAGTTCTTCGACGACGAGATTGACTCCCTGGGCGCCTTCGACGTGCTGACCCAGCGGCGGACCAGAAATCTGGAGGAGGCCCTGCTGCTGCCCGCCGTAGAACTGCTGCCCGGGGCGGAGAGGGCCGCCGTTTTCGATTATCTGCCCGCCGGAGCCCTTCTGTGCCTGAGCGAGACGGGCCGGGTGGGCGAGCGGGTCAAGGGCGTGCTGTGGCAGGCCAGGGAGGATACGGAGTTCCTGCTGGCTGCCGGAGAGAAGGACGGGGATCTGACCGCCCTGCTCCTCAGCCAGAGTGAGTGGCTGGAGCGGCTGGAGGACTTTGCTGTGTGTATGCTGGAGTCCCTGCCCACCTCCCGGTACCCCCTGCCGCCCCGGACGCTGCTGTCCGTCGGCGCCAAACAGCTCAGCTCCTACGGCGGCAGTATCGAAACTGCCGCCGCTGACCTGGGCCACTACCGCGCCGCCGGGTACAGGACCCTGCTCCTCTGCGGCAGCGCCGCCCGGGCCAGAAGCCTCCAGCGGATGCTCGCCGACCGGGATGTGCCTGCCGCTCTGGACCTCAGCTGCGCTGGGATGCCCGGGCCGGGGGAGGTGCGCATTACCATAGGAGCCCTGTCTGCCGGCGCGGAGTATCCCCAGGTGTCCCTGGCTGTGCTGACCGAGGGCCAGCTCACCGCTCCCTCCGCCGGAAAACCCGCCACCCGCCGGGCCAAGCAGGATAACCGGCAGAAAATTCTCAGCTATACCGATCTCTCTGTGGGCGACCTGGTGGTCCACTCCGCCCACGGCGTAGGCCGTTTTGAGGGCATCCGGAAGATGCCCGTGGACGGCGTGGAAAAGGACTATATCAAGATCGTCTACGCCGGCGGGGACAGCCTCTACGTCTCCGCCACCAGTCTGGACCAAGTCAGCAAATACATTGGCGGCGGTGGCATGGACGCCGACGGCGAGGGCCGCCATGTAAAGCTAAATAAGCTGGGCGGTGCGGACTGGAGCAAGCAGACAAAGAAGGCCAAGGCCGCTGTCAAGGATCTGGCCAAGGGGCTCATCGCCCTGTACGCCGAGCGCCAGCGCCGGCCCGGCTTCGCATTCTCCCCAGACTCCCCGTGGCAGCAGGAGTTCGAGGATGCCTTCGACTATGCGGAGACCGAGGACCAGCTGCGATGCATCGCTGAGATCAAACGGGACATGGAGAAGCCCGTGCCCATGGACCGGCTCCTCTGCGGCGATGTAGGCTATGGCAAAACGGAGGTAGCCCTGCGGGCTGTTATGAAGTGTGTGCTGGACGGCAAGCAGGCTGCTATACTCGCCCCTACAACCGTACTGGCCCAGCAGCACTTCACCACGGCTTGTAACCGCTTCCGCTCCTTCCCTGTGGAGATTCGGGTCCTCAGCCGCTTTCAGACGGCGGGCCAGGTCCGTCAGATTCTGGCCGAGCTGGCCGGTGGAAAGGTGGATGTGCTTATCGGCACACACAAGCTGCTGCAGAAGGATGTTGCATTTAAGGACCTGGGACTGTTGGTAGTAGACGAGGAACAGCGCTTCGGCGTCAGCCACAAGGAGAAGCTCAAAGAGATCAGCAAGCAGGTGGACGTGTTGACCCTCACCGCCACGCCTATCCCCCGAACGCTGAACATGGCCCTCTCCGGCATCCGGGATATGTCCACACTGGAGGAGCCGCCCCAGAACCGTCAGCCCGTACAAACCTATGTGGTGGAGCACGACTGGGCCATGCTGGGCGACGCCATGCGCCGGGAGATCGACCGTGGGGGCCAGGTCTACTACCTCCACAACCGGGTGGAGTCCATTGACGCGGTGGCCGCCCGGGTGCGGCGGCTGGTGGGCGAGGATGTGCAGGTGGTGACGGCCCATGGGCGCATGGACGAAAAGCAGCTGAGCGCCGCCATGCAGCGCATGGTGGAGGGGGAGGCTCAGGTTCTGGTGTGCACCACTATCATTGAGACCGGCATCGACATCGCCAACGTCAACACCCTGATTATTGAGGATGCGGACCGCATGGGACTGGCCCAGCTCCATCAGATTCGGGGGCGCATCGGGCGCAGCGCCCGGCGGGCCTACGCCTATATGACCTATCGCCCAGGCAAGGTACTCTCCGAGATCGCCAGCAAGCGCCTGACCGCCATACGGGAGTATGTGGAGTTCGGCTCGGGCTTCAAGATCGCCATGCGGGACCTGGAGATCCGGGGGGCAGGGAACCTGCTGGGGGCGGAGCAGTCGGGGTATATGATGAGCGTGGGCTATGATATGTACCTCCAGCTGCTGGAAGACGCGGTGTTGGAGGAGAAGGGGGAGAAGAAGAAAACAGCGGTGGAGTGTTCCGCCGACCTGGCCGTCAACGCCAATATCCCCAGCACCTACGTCTCCTCCAATCAGCAGCGCATGGACCTCTACCGCCGCATCGCCGCCATACGGCGGCAGGAGGACGCCTCCGACCTGATTGATGAGCTGATGGACCGCTACGGCGATCCGCCCAGGGCGGTTTACACCCTGCTGGATGTGGCCATGCTGCGCGCCAATGCCGCCCGGGCTGGGATCAGCGACATCTCCCAGCGGGGGGATCAGCTGAAATTCGTCCTGGGGAACTTTCAGGCGGAGGCCATCGCCGCTCTGGTCACCAGCGCAAAATACCGCAGTCGCTTGGTGGTCAATGCCGGTGAGGTTCCTGCTCTGACCCTCACCCTCCGGCCCAAGGAGCCGGTGCTAGATACTGCGCTGACCCTGGCAGAAGATCTGCGGATGGCTGGAGAAAATGGAAAACCGGAGGCGTAAGGCCTCCGGTTTTTATATCTTATTGTACAGATAATCAAAAAAAATTAAAAAAAGAAACGTTTATTTGCGTGTATATATTTGCTGAACGCCTTTTTTGCTCGACAGCCAGAAAATTAATTGTCTATTTATACAAAATTTCAAAATTTTTGTTTATCTCTTCACAAACCAGAAAAATGTGCTATACTGGTACATAACAGTACAATAGATAGGCGCGTTTAGGTAAGGTTAGAGGAGTTCCGGGTGAATTATTATATACGCGCCGTTTTCTATTCTCTGTGTCGGAAGGAAGTCGGCTGGGTGGAGCCGATGGCACAGACAACTGAATAACCAGCCTCGGAGGAAGGGGGAATGCGTCTGATTCACACATCCCGGCAGACCGGCCCAAAAGAGGAGCAGGGCAGCGGGCAGCGTTGCCTGCATTGGCAAGCTATGATACAATCTTCTCGAAATCGTTTTCGGGACACAAAACGGCAGATGCTAAAGCTAACGATGAAGTGGGTGGGGGCTCCAGAGACGGGGCCGCAAAAAGAGCCCGTCTGTCGTTTTGCAGCAAACCGCCAGAAATGGTGGGACGCAAAGTTAAGGGGCCTACGGTGTTTTCCACTACGGCAGCCCGACCGCCGGATACTTTGCATCCGTAATTGTGCAAAGGAGGTAAAACATGTATGAAAAGTAAGCGCAGAAACTATTTTCTCCGGCGCGCCCTTGCCCTGTTGATCACATGCACAATGAGTATCGGCCTGCTGCAGACCACTGCGCTGGCGGAGGGAGAGGACGTCCTCGAACCCGCCGGAAACAGCGAAGCCCAAATCCCCGTCGAACCGGGAACGACGGAGGAGACCAACAGCGTTACCATTGAGGTGAACGGCGTTGCCGTAGCCACCGGCACCCAGACCGTCACGACAACGGTGGACGAGAACGGCGGCGTTACCCGGGACACCCAGCTCACAGTTGATTCCCCAAGGGAGGAGGAACCCGCGGAGCCCGCAAGGGAGGTCACTACGGAAACGGTTGATAAGACGCTGGAGGACGGTACTGTCGTCTCTGCGGATAAGACCGTCACTACGGAGACTGACGCAGAGGGCAACACGACCACCTCCACCACCACCGAGTGGACTGTCAACGATGAAAGGACCGAGACGACCGAGAACGGTTCGAGTACGACGACGAATACAACCACCACGGAGAAGGAGTGGGAGACTGAGAGGAAGGACGAGTCAGGCAGCATTATTGAAACCGGCAGCGGCGCGTCCGGGTCCTCGGAAACTACTACGACTACAAGGGGGGAGGAGACAACAGAAAAAACAGAAGGCGCGTTCCAGAAAGACCCCGATTCTGTTGTGGAGACCGGTTCCACAACACTCACCCCTGCGCCCGATGTTACTACCGAGGTAAGGGACCCTGTGTCCGTTGATGTGACCACTGGGGAAACAAAGACGGAGATGTATCAGCCTGTGATTTCCGATCCTCCGGAAGCGGGGACATTCACAGAAACAGACGAGACCGGGGCTGAGGTCAAAAAGGTTGTCACACATCAAACGGATGAGAATGGCAATGTCATCGGCGTGACCATCACCACTACGAAAGTTGTTGACAGCGTTGAGACAACAACCGTCGAAGAAGTGAAGGGCGCAGAGACCAACAAAGAAACCATTTCCCCCCTCAAGCCCGAGCCCAAGGAGAACCAAACCGTCACGGATGTCCTTGATGCTGACGGCAACATCATCGGATACACAATCACAACCACTGAAACCGACGGCGAGGGCAACCGGAAGGTGGAGAGCCAGACCGTATATGCTACCAACAAGACCCAGCAGACCGTCACCACTACGACAACCACCTCGACGAAGCACCAGGTGGAGGGAACGACTGAGACGACGGTCAAGGAGCAGGGCAGCATCACGGCCGGTTTGACGGAAGTCACCCATGCTGAGGGCAGCGACCTGCCAAAGGTCACCGGCGCTACCGTCACCCTCAAGAGCGGCAACAGCGAGGACGGCTATAATGTTGACGTCGTGCTCAAGCTGTCCGCTAAACCAACTGCTGACGGTATGAAACTGACCGTGTGCTATGGTGGACAAAGCTATGAGGTCAATCTGTCGGATATTTCTGATGATGGCTGCTATACCCTGACGGGGCTTAACCTCCGCGGCAATGAGGATTTCAAATTACAGCTGACAGGAACGCAGGTCAAGCAGATTGCTGACAACACTGCCGCGCAGGAGGAGGCCCTGCGGAATCATCTTCAGGCTGAAGGCAATGTGTGGAAGGATATATTCAATGACGGCGGGGGTACTTCTTTGGGTGATGCAGGTAATTTTGCCGTATTTGCAAAGGAGTACACCAACGGAAACCACATGGAGGGCAATATCGCTGTCGGTACGCTGCATGCCACAGATCAGTACATAGGTGCTAACGGCAATGTGATGACGATTCTCGGCCTTAACGGAAGCGCTACGTCCCAGCCGTTGGATTATTCCAGTAAAATTGTCAGCTATATCGGAACGATTGATGGCTCAGAAGTAAAACTGGACAGCACAGGGAATACCAATGTGCAGGCATCAATTGTTGTGGGCAGTCAATATTCCTCTGAGAAGGGGAGCCAGCATTATACGTTGACAACAGAAGTCGGGACGGAAGTTCGGTTGACCGATGCAGCATCCAAAATTGAGGGAGTCTATACTGCTGAGCAAGACATTGACTTCGATGCCGCGCTTAACAACCTGGCGATTTATGCAGACACTCTTGCCGCATTGAAACCCCAGGTCCAGATTGAAGTGGATTCTTTCGACAAGGTAAAAAAAGCACAGGAAGAAGCCCAGGGTGCGACTCAAGCTCTGCAAACAGCTTTGCAGGAGATTGTGACAAACCCGGATAAAGCTACCGAAGCAATAAGCGTCAGCGGCGATGCTACCAATCCAAACTGGGTGATTGATTGCTCTAAGCTGGAAGCGGGCGAAGTGAACGGTGACAAGACCTATATTATCTCCATTTCTATTCTAGAGTTTCAGAAGGGCGGAGATAAAATCGACATCACCGGCGTTACGGACGCCAAGGTTTTAATCAATATCACAGGCCTTGACAATGATTACTACAAGCTGGATAAGCATATAGGTCTCAATGGGGAATATTCTCAGTGGAATGCCGATAATGGCAAGGTCATGTTGAACTTTGGTCAGTATGACGGTAGCTTGGAATTTGTTAAGACAGATATTGGCTCTATCCTGGCCCCCAAGGCTTCCGTTTTGATTAATCAGACACATGATGGGAATATCATCGCAAATAGCGTTAAGAATCAAAACGGCGAAATCCACCGCGCTCCCTCCTGGGAGGAGCCCGGCAAGAAGCCGCCCACCACAACCACTATCACCATGCAGGTCGAGCTGACCATAAAAGTTGACGACCCGTCGGCTCAGACCAAGACCCAGGACAGTACCTGGAGCGAGAGCAAGACCGACGTGCTCGTTACCACACGTGAAGACGAGATCAGCAAGACCACCAGCAACTGGTGGTACAGCACGACGGAGAAGCCGGACGTCCCCGAGGATCCGAAAACTCCGCCGGAGACCCCGGTTGATCCGCCCGATGATCCGCCGCCTCCTGGCCCTGGCCCTGACCCTGACCCTGACCCGGATCCCGGCCCCACGCCGGACCCGGAGGATCCGTATACTCCGCCCCCTGTCACGGAGGACCCAGACGGACCTGGTGAAACTCCGGAGACACCCGCGCCTCCGGAGACAGAGACTTTCGATGACGAGCCCACCCCGCTGGCAGATACCCCTGTGAACGGTCCGCTAACCGATTTGCCGGATTCCCAGCCGCCTGTTCTGGCGGAGTTCATCGACGAGGAGGTACCTCTTGAGGAGTTTCTGGACGAGGAAGTGCCTCTTGAGGAGTTTCCCGACGAGGAGATTCCCCTGGTGGACGTGCCCAGGACCGGCGATATGAGCGCCGTCTGGTATGCGGTGACTCTTCTGGCCGCCTGCGGCCTGCTGGTCCTTTGCGCTATTCGGCGAAGAGAGAACGGGTGACGGTATGATTCCTGATTTGGGAATAGTATCAGTAGCTGCGCCGGATTTTTGAAAATTGTGAAAAAGAGAACCGGAGTGATATAATCCTCCGGCTCTCTTTTTATATTACAGCTGTTTCATCGTTTTTTCCGAGGCTTTGTCTGCTCATCTGGATGAGGGGCCACGGCGTAGTCTCCGAAATGGCGGTGGAGCCACGCGGTACAGTGATTCACCCACACCGCGCAGGGGGCGGAGGCCATCCAGTCCTGCCCGGGGGCGAAAACGGTGTGATCAGCCAGGGATTGCCCATGGCTGCCGTGGGGGTAGATGTGGGTCTCCACTCCCACCCCCTTTGCCCGCAGCGCTGCCTCCAGCAGGAGGGTGTTTTCCACTGGGACGCAGGTGTCGTCAGCGGTGTGCCAAAGGAAGAAGGGCGGAGCCTGCCGCGTGACCTGCTTCTCCAGGGAGACACGGTCCAGCAGTTCCTTGTACTGCTCGCCCAG
Source organism: uncultured Oscillospiraceae bacterium (assembly GCA_910584045.1). GTDB lineage: Bacteria > Bacillota > Clostridia > Oscillospirales > Oscillospiraceae > Pelethomonas. The sequence goes on from CAJTYO010000007.1 coordinate 72,607, forward strand.
CAGGTTTTCCATGGAACCCCGGTGCGCGGCTGGTCCGCTGGAGACCACACTGTAGCACAGCACTACGCCGTCCGGACGAAACAGATTGGGGCGGCGGCGCAGGGGACGATAGAGCTCCTGCTTGTTCCACAACAGCCCTGCGCAGCCCGCCAAATGCCCTCCGGCGGAGAAGCCCATGACCACCACCGCGTGGGGATCGACATGATAGCGGGCGCAGTTGTCCCGTACGTGGGCCACTGCCGCCAGCAGCTGCCGCTGGGGGATGGGCCACCGGGCCTGGGGCGCGACGTGGTAGCTTAGGACGAAGGTTGCGAAGCCCAGCCCAGCGAAGCGCAGGGCCACCGGCTCCCCCTCCCGGCCGGCAAGGCAGTGGTAGCCGCCGCCGGGGCAGATGATCAAGGCCGGCCGCCGCCGGTCGGGGCCCAGCTCGGGGAAGTTATCCGGGGCATATGTAAGCAGCTCTGCTGCGCCCTCTGCGCCAGGAACCGTCAGGGGAATGCATTCATGAATCATGACCGCCCCTCCTCTCAGGACGCAAGCAGGACGGAGCCCGCCCTGCGAATAGACAGAAGGTGGCAGGCCCCTTGGCCGGCCACGGCCTCCATGCCCGCCGTAAAGACCTCCAGCCGGTCCAGGGGTACAAAGGCCTGGATGGTCCCGGCGAAGCCGCCGCCGTGGACCCGGCATGCCCCCTGGTTCCCCAGCAGCTCCTCTGCCGCCGCCAGCAGCAGTGCCAGAGGCTGCCGCCGGCTGTCCCGGCCTGTGGAGACATTCTGCAGATATTGGAAGGAGGAGCGCCCCGACTGTCGCACCAGATGGAGAAAAGCGGCGAAATCGCCCCGCTCCAGGGCCGCGCACTGCCCAGCCACCCGCCGGTCCTCCTGGAAAAAATGGAGGGCCCGCAGGGCGGCACGATCGCCACATGCGGTTCGTACCGCCGGCAGCTGCTGGAAAAACTGTTCATAAGGCACTTGGGAGAGAATCTCGCGCCCGAAGCAGGCAGCGACCAGCTGCATTTCGCGGGGAATGGCGGCGTAGTCCTCTGTCAGGTCGGCATGGCTGGCGCCGGCATCCACAATGGCCAGGGCGAAGCCCTCTCGGGCCAGATCCACCTCCACGGGCCGCACGATGGGGCAGTCCAGGTCTCGGAAGTCAGCGGTAATGGCCCCGCCCCAGGCGCAGGCCAGCTGATCAAGCAGACCACATGGCTTGCCGTAGTAGACATTCTCCGCGTACTGGCCCACTTGAGCCAGCTGGAGGGGAGAGAAGCGTCCACCGCAGAAGAGGTGGTCCATGATGGTGCAGACCAGCACCTCGAAAGCGGCGGAGGAGCTCAGTCCGCTGCCCCGCAGGACCCGGGTGGTGGTATATGCATCAAAGCCGCCGGGTGCGTGGCCCAGCTGCTTCATCCGCGCAGCTACGCCGCGCACCAGAGCCGCAGAACTGTCCGTCTCCTCTGGGTGGACGGCCAGGTCGTCCAGAAAAATTTCGGCCATCCGGTGGTGGCGGGATTGGATGCGCACCCGCCTTGATCCGTTCGGCACCACACAGGCGATGGTGTCCAGATTAACACTGCCCGCCAGACAGCGCCCCCCCTGGTGATCGGTGTGGTTACCGCCCAGCTCGGTCCGGCCGGGGGTAGAGAAGAGCCAGACGTCGTCGTCGTCCCCGGCGGAAAAAATCTCTGCATACTCCCGGACCAGCTCCACCAGCCGGTCCGCCGCGGTGTTTGCCTCCATCCCATAGACTGGCTCCAGTTGGTTCAGCAGGCCGCCGTTTTTCAAGCGCTTGAGCAGTTCCCCCCGTCTCATTTGCATCGCCCTCCGTCCATATTCGCCGCCGCCAAACGGTGATTTTCTCCATTTTACCATATAGACGGTGCTGCCGCAAGGCTTTTATTTTCCGTTGTTTTCAGAAAAGGCTCCCAGTGAACGGCTCCCTAAATTTAGCGCACTATGTTGACACCACCGTTCGAGATAAGTCTGGTCGCCGTCTCCGGTATAGATAATCTCAATACATTTTGGGCACATCTACAAACCGAACATCTATTTCCTCCATATATAACATAATCGATTTGCCCTGTTCAATAGCCGGTATGTCGTCCTCTAATTGTGATAAAAGTCGCCTATAATTATGTAGTTGTTTTTCTATTTCATCTTTCTTGTGAAACCTGAATAAAAAATAGACAGCCGGTCCGACTGTCCATTTACAAAATTAAAACCTGCCAATGATAAAAACACACAATTTCTGCTTGCAATACCTACCCAAATTTGGTATACTGTACACACAACAAAATCAGCTCATATAATTTTGCGAAAATGGCGCGAAAGTTTCTACGGGGTCGCCTTCGGCCCTGCTATGAGTGCTTCTGACCTGCCCTCTTGGGGCAGGCTCGGGGCGCTCTTTTTGTTACCTGACCAGACAGAAAGGAGTTTTAACATGATCACTATTTTACGCGGCAATTTGATCCACACCCCCGCCTTCGGTGCATTGGAGACTATTCCTGGGGGTTGCCTCGTCCTGGAGGACGGGATCATAGAAGGAATTTATTCCACCTTGCCGGAGCGGTACGCTGCCTGCCCGGTGACGGACTACGGCAGCGCGTTGATTATGCCCTCCTTCGCAGACCTCCACCTCCACGCGCCCCAGTACCCTATGTTGGGCATGGGCATGGATCTGCCGCTGTTGGACTGGCTGAACGCCTACACCTTCCGCACGGAGGCCCGTTTTGCGGACAGCGACTTCGCCCGGCGGACCTACCGAAAGCTGGCGCGGGATCTGATTTCCTCCGGCACTACCCGTGTGTCCGTCTTTGCCTCCCGGCACACCGAGGCCACACTCATCCTCATGGAGGAGTTGGAGCGGGTTGGCATCGCTGGCTATGTAGGAAAGGTGAACATGGACCGCAACAGTGGGCCCGCTCAAGAGGAGACGGCACAGTCCATCTCGGAGACCCTACGCTGGCTGGAGAACTGCCGGTTTGCGCTGGTAAAACCCATTCTCACCCCACGGTTCACCCCCTCCTGTACCGACGGGCTGCTGGCGGATCTGGGAAAGCTGGCGGTGGAACGGAATCTGCCAGTTCAGTCCCACCTGTCAGAGAACACCGGCGAGATCGCCTGGGTGCGGGAACTCCACCCCGACTGCGCCCAATACTGGGAGAGCTACGCCAAATACGGGCTGTGGAAGGACCGTACCTTGATGGCCCACTGTGTCCACAGCGACCGGCGGGAACAGGAGGCCATGGCCTCCGCCGGAGTCTGGGCCGTCCACTGCGCGGCCTCCAATGTGAACCTGTGCAGCGGCACGGCGCCGGTGCGGGAGCTGCTGGACCGGGGTATACAGGTGGCCCTGGGCAGCGACATCGCCGGAGGGGACCAGCTTGCTATGAATCAGGTGGTCGTTACGTCCATTCGGGCATCTAAATGGAAGCAGATGGAAATGGGCGCACCCTTCCTCACCGTGCCGGAGGCGTACTACTTGGGCTCGGCGGCGGGGCACCGGTACTTCGGCGGCGGTGCTGGGCTGGAGACAGGGCATCCACTCCATGCCGTGGTGGTGGACGACAGTGATATGCCTGAGCCTGCGCGGGAGCTGAGCCTGACAGAGAGGTTCGAGCGAGCCGTCTACCTAATGGACCGACGGCATATCCGGGCGGTCTACAGCGAGGGAGTGGAGAGGCTGGCGCGGCTATAAAAAAGGCTCCACTCTCGATTAACAAATAGGGGTACGGAGTGGATGCTGCCGGCAAACGTGATGAGGCCACTCCCGCGTGTTGCGAAAAAGTAGCCGCCCGGTATGGGTGAACCAGGGCGGTTACTTTTTAAAAATAATTTGTATATATGGTTCGATGATACCGACCAGTATTAATGATAGATAAATATAGCGTCATTCCGTGTTTCACCCCACACCTTGAAAATGACTCCTATGGTGCAGATATAGTAAAAGATGGGGGAGAGAAACGAGGTCTTTGCTTCTCCTGATAAGGTTATGCACAGATTTATTCGTAATTTACCGGCCCGCTTCTCCCTATGCGGGCTATTATGGGATGTTGTTGGCTAGCTTAAAATTCTCACTTGTTTTTTACCGCTGATAATCGAACTCCAAATTATACAGACTCACCGTATCGCCATCCCTGATGCCCATGGCCTCCAGACGGTCGAAGAGCCCGCTCTCCCGCAGCATTTTGTCAAACCAGTTGCGGCTTTCGTAATCCCCGAAGTTTGTGTTGGCAATGAGCCGCTGGAGCCAGGGACCCTCCACCAGATACACGCCATCCTCCACCGTGATTTCCAAGGGCTGGCTCACGTCCACTTTGGGCGGACGCTTTACATACTCCGGGGCGTATACCGCCACTGGGGGTAGCTCCCGCAGTTTGTTTGCCACGGCGAAAACCAGCTCCCGGGTTCCCTGATGGGCGGCGGCGGAGATGGTGAGCAGCGGATAACCCAAAGCCTCCACATGCTCCCGCAGGGCGGTCAGCAGGCTGTCGTCGGCCATAATGTCCGCCTTGTTAGCAGCCACGATCTGAGGGCGGGAGGCCAGGTCGGAGCTGTACTGCCGGAGCTCCTGGCTGATGGCGTCAAAGTCTGCTACCGGGTCCCGGCCCTCACTGCCGGACACGTCCACCACGTGTACCAGCAGCCGGCAGCGATCGATATGCCGCAGAAATTCGTGGCCCAGGCCAGCGCCCTCGCTGGCCCCCTCAATGATGCCGGGGATATCCGCCATGACAAAGCTGACCCCATCGTCCACGTAGACCACACCGAGGTTGGGGTACAGTGTGGTAAAATGGTAGTTGGCGATCTTGGGGTTGGCCCGGCTGACCACGCTGAGCAGGGTGGACTTGCCCACGTTGGGGAATCCCACCAGGCCCACATCCGCCAGCAGCTTCAGCTCCAATACAACCTCCATGGCCTCGCCGGGCAGACCGCTCTTGGCAAAACGCGGGGTCTGGCGTGTGGGTGTGGCGAAGTGGGCGTTACCCCAGCCGCCCTTGCCGCCCCGGCAGAGAATGAAAGGCTCGTCCCCAGACATATCCTGAATGATCTCATTGGTCTCCAGGTCCCGGACCAGGGTACCCCGGGGGACCCGTATGATAAGGGATTTGCCGTCCTTGCCGCTTTTGCGCTGTCCCATGCCGTCCACACCGTTCTCCGCTACGTATTTGCGTTTGTAGCGAAAGTCCATCAGTGTGGAGAGGTTGTCGTCTACCTGCAAAATGATATTGCCGCCTGCACCGCCGTCGCCGCCGTCGGGACCGCCTGCGGCAATGTATTTCTCACGGTGGAAAGAGACGCAGCCGTTTCCGCCCGCGCCCGCCTTGACGGTAATCTTTGCTTTATCAATAAAAGTTGTTGCCATGACGGCTCCTCCTTGGTGTGTGAGGTTTGTATTGCTGTTATTATAGAGACTATCCCAATTTCTTACATTGTAAACGGAATGGGGGGAAATAGCAAGAACTTTTCGTTGCTAAGAGTGTATAAACACGCAGTTAAGGGAAATCAAAAACAGAAAAGGGGACAGAAGTACCTGGATGTCTGGAACGATAGAGGTGTTTTTGACGCCCAGAGCGATTATAGGCCTGTACGAAAACAGCTAAGACAGCCTGAAGATTTTCCAGCTTTCGAGGAAAACATCTGCTGCGGCGTGCCAGAGTAGGGATATAATGGCGCAGATCAGTATTGACAACCTCTACGGTGAAGGTGTCACTTTTGTTGTGAATATTGAAGATATGTTTCCCCGGAAAAAGGTATTTGGGAAAAGCTTTTGGAATTTCTGATTGATGAGCCGGATTATGAACGGCTGATGATTGACGCCAGTCATATAAAGGTGCATCTCCACGCATCGGGAGCAAAGGGAGTCAATCAGGATATGTCCAGGACAAAAGAGGGCCTAACACTAAAATACATCTGGCCGTGGATGCGCATGGTATGCCAATCCGAATCCTTGTTACAGAAGATACCCAAGAGGATTGTTAAAGAAGCTGCATTTCTGCAGAAGCTCTGCTGGCGGACCGAGGTTATGACACAAATGATATTCTGGCATATGCGGTTTCAACAGGGATGGAACCCATGATTCCACCGAAGAAAAACCGCAAAGAACAGCGTGGCTATGATAAATATCTCTATAAACTGCGACATTCAAGTAGAAAACTGTTTTCTGGTCCTGAAACGATGGAGAGGCATTGCCACTCGCTTTGCCAAGACCTCATATGTTTTTATTGCTGCGGTACACATCCGTTGTATTGCTATTTGGGCTGTTATCCATACTTAGCTCGAGTAGACACTATCTAAAAATTTTAGAAAAAATTAAATTTATAGCTTGCTTTTTCCAGCATTGTGTGGTAAAATAAAATTGTTGTAAGAAGATGTGCGCCGTTAGCTCAGCTGGATAGAGCGTCTGGCTACGGACCAGAAGGCCGGGGGTTCGAATCCCTCACGGCGTGCCAATTTGTGTTGATGAAAAAGATGCATAGTAAAAACGCCGCACGAATGTGCGGCGTTTTTACTTAAACGTGAAGAAATCAGGAAAATGCAGATCAAAAAGTTTAGAAGTCAAAAATCTAACTCCGTTATTTCAAAATGACGAAACCGGAGATACAAAAAGCCCTTTTTTCTCAATAAGGAGAATCAAACTTCCCGCTACTCCGAAACCAGTCTTTCATAAAGGCAAGCAGCCCTCTGCGGCTCGCCGGAACCTATCCGGTGAACCACAGGGGGCTATTTTTCATTTCCTACCACTATTACATATGCTTCGTTTGTCTCTGGTTCTTTGTTGGTAATGGTAATAGCTTTCCTGATGCCATTCGGCTATACTTGGTCTACCAAAGGAAAGGCGCAGTGCAGTGATGTCAAAAATGCACCGGAGCTCAAAAAGTCTGCAAAGGAAAAGTCAATAGGAAAATGAAATAAGTTTGAGGACACGGAGGGAGGCGAAAAAAGGGCAACACAAAAAGGCCGCCGTATAAACGCGGGTCAAATGCAAACAAGGCGAGGATGGTCAATCGGCGGATTCCAACGATGCCAGCTATTCTTTCACCCTGCTGTAGTAGATGCGCAAGAATTTGTTGGCACCCGCCGTCATGTAGAGCAGGTAGGGCTTGCCCTCAGCGCGTTTCTTGTCCATAACTGGTAGACCGGGTCACCCTGGGGCATGGATTTCAGCAGGCCGTCCATCACAAGGAACAGCGTCCTGCGCAGCTCTGGCGGGCCGCTCTTGGAAGTGCGGACGCTCTTGGCTTCGCGCTCACCGGACTGGTTAGCGCCAGGGTCAACGCCGGCGAAAGCGGTGATAGAACTTCTATGGATGAACCGTGTCACGTCCCCGATTTCCGCCATGAGCTGCGGCCCGAGGGAATCCCCTACACCGTGCATCTCCATAACGGCAGGGAACTCCGGGAGCTGGGACGCCAGCTTCAGCATCTCAGCCTTGAGTTGTTCCACGGTCTTGGAAACAGTATTGAGGGAATCAATGGTCTGCCGGATCAGCCGCTTGGTCAGATCGTCCTTTGGTATCATGGCAATCTGGTCTTTCGCTCCGGTATAGATTTCGGCAGCTTTATCGCTGCTAAAATTGTAGCGGTTTCGCTTGCACCACTTGCGGTAACGCTCCGTGAAAGCGGCCTGGCTCATACCCCGAACACGGTCTACGTGCCAAAAAGACGCGGCAAAGTCCACCCACTTCTGCGTCCCATTCTCACGGGCAGGGCTGCCGAACAGGGCGTTGACACCGGGATAGGTCTGTTCCAGGAGGGCGATGAGGTTGTTCTTCATCGCGGTTTTCATCTTGGAGTACAGAGCGTGCTGCCGGTTCAGCGTTTTCAGTTGGTAACGAATTGTGTCCATGGAAGCATATTGCCGCAGTTCCACCCAGTTGTCAAGACCGTATTTCGCAATTTTCCGAGAATCGGCCTTGTCCGTCTTGACCTTGCGCAGGGAGTTGTTCCAATAATCCTTAATGAGCTTCGGGTTCACCGCGCTGACATACAGCCCAGCATCGTGGAGGTACTGAGCCACTGGTTCATAGTACCGCCCGGTATGCTCCATGATCACCCGCGTCTCACTGTCCAGGCTTTTCAAGTAGTCTGCCAACTCCTTGAGTTCACTGCCGGTGTGACACACTGTAAGCGGTTTTGCCACCACCTCGCCCAGAGGCCGCATAACCGATACCATGCTCTTCCCTTTGGAAATATCGATCCCCGCTGCGTTCATTGTTCAACACTCCTAATCACTTTGTCTACCTCCTTTTTCTCACGGCTCAAAATGCCGTCAATGACATCGCCATTCAGTTTCCCGTCCTTATCCAGCTTGGTTATCATCCGTTCTATCACGTCTATATGGGCCTGAAAAATGCCTATTTCAGAATATCTGTTTCGCCTGTTTACTACATCGGTGCCGTGTGTGCGATTATGCTGCTGTTCCTGGTGGTGCGGCTTGCATTTCACCGGGAGATTGGAAAGGAGGGGTGAGGCGTGAAGGGATTAAAATATCAGCTGAAAAGTGTTTTGCGGGATAAATTCTGCCTGATGACGTTCTTGTTGCCCATCCTAATCGCCTTGGCATTGAATTTTATGGGCTCCATTGACTTGTCCAGCCTGGGAGAACTGCATTTTGGCGTACTGGAAAACGACCTGTCCCCGCAGACAATCACATGGCTGGAGAGGTACGGCCCGGTAACGGCTTATGGGACACAGGAAGAACTGACCGCCGCCATCAAGGAACCGTCTACCAATGTAATTGGCGTGAAAACAGGCGGGGACAGTCTCCGAACAGCCATTGCCGGGGACGAGTTGGACATTTTTCAGCAGGCGGCGGCTACACTCCCGGCTCTCTATGAACAGCGGGCAGAAGCGGAGCTGGTGAATGTTTTGACGATGGAACGCCCTGACATTCTGGAAAGTTTTCAAGACATTTTCATCCCCGCCGTGCTGATCGTGGCTATGTTTATGGGCTGTACGTTCAATGCCATGAACATCATTTCCGAAAAAGAGGACGGCGTAGCTTTCATCAACGAAATCCTTCCTATGACACCCAGCCAGTACATTTTTCAGAAAGTCGTAGTGGGCTTTCTCTTTGGCAGTCTGTCCTCTATTGTAACGGCGTGTATCTGTTTCCGCCTGTCCTGGCAGAATTTCGGGATGATGCTAGCGCTGATTGTGCTGTCGTCCTTTGTGGCGGCGCTGATTGGCCTGTTTATCGGTAAGCTCTCCGAGGGGCTGATGATCGGCGTGGTCTATATCAAGATCGTCATGCTGCTGTTCCTGGCAGTACCCATTTTATGCGGTCTGATTGGGGCGAGCGGGCTGTTGGCGGCCATTTGCAATCTCGTACCATCCCAGCCAGCCTTTGAGGGCATCATGGCACTGTCCGCCGGGAACATGGAAACGGCGGTAAAGGACGTTGGCATTCTGACTGTCCACTGTATTGTGTGGTTTACACTCTATGTTTTGATTTCCACCCAGCGCAAAAAGTAAGCAGTTCAATAATTTGAAAATGTCTGCCAAGCGGCAGAAAAGAAAAAAACCGCTGCTGGGCAGATCAATTTTCTGTATCCAAAAACTATTTCTATCGGCGGTTTTGACTATTCAAAGCCGTCGATTTTCTATGCTCAGTTAGCGGCAACCGGAGGATGCCGCCATGCGATTACAGATAGATAGGCACTTGTCAAAAAAAGCCTGACACTTGCGACAGCGTCCCCTACCCATGTTTGCGAAAATAGTCGATTTCTGACGGCTCATGCTGTTATGCCTCGCGCCCGAACAGTTTTGTACTGTTCGGGCGCTTTTCTATATCCAGGCCAGCGATACCGGCCCCGCTGCCGCTCCCCGCCCCCTCCGTTCAGCCCCCAAAAATCTGAACGGAGGAAAGGACGATGGAAATTACCATCAACTACTATGGACAAGCCGTGTCCGTTTCTGTGGAGGTCTACGAGTATCTCACCCAGGCCGACCACAAAGCGGAGAACCTTGCCCATGAACAACGGCGGCATTGGGACGGACGCGAGTTTGACGAGTACATAATCAGCACTGAGGGCCGCTTGCCCTACTGCGCCACCCCGGAGGAATTGGTCTGCCAGCAGGAAACACTGGATGAAATTCTGGCTGTGTTGGCCCTCTGCACTCCCACCCAGCGGGAACGGTTCTTGCTCTATGCTCTGCATGATTTCAGCTATGCGGAGATTGCTAAGATGTGCGGTTGCTCAACTTGTCCTACTGATGGACAAAAAGTTGTCCCTATGACGGACAGAAAACTGTCCCCTAATAACATGAGTAATAGTAACTTGAGAATTAGTAACTTGAGTGGAGTGAGTGAGCGCCCGCCAGCGCAGGGCCGTTATGAGAATGTCTTTCTGACGGAGGCCGAGGTTGCCGAACTGCAAGCCGACTTCCCCACCGTCTGGTAGGAGTACATCGAGCGATTGTCTGAATACATGGCCTCCACCGGCAAGACCTACAAGAGCCACGCCGCCACTATTCGCCGCTGGGCCAAGGAGGACAGGAGAAAGGGCAAGGGTGGCATATCCGACTATTCGTGCAAGGAGGGCGAGAGCCTATGAACGATTTTGACAGCATCATCAAACGCATCACCGTGACCCGGCTGGAACCAGGGGACTATACCGGCGAGGACGGGCTTTTGTACTGCGGCAAGTGCCGCACTCCGAAACAGTTTCGCATGGAGGCCCCGCCGATGAAGGGCCGCTTGCTCCCCCACCCCTGCCGTTGTGAGCAGGAGAGGCTTGACCAGGAGGCGGAGGAACAGGAGGCCCGCCGTCACCGCCAGACCGTGGCCGACTTGAAACGCAAGGGCTTTACTGACCCCGCCATGAGGGAGTGGACGTTTGCCAATGACAACGGCAAATGCTCGCAGATGAAACATGCCCATTTCTATGTTGAGAACTGGACGGCCATGCAGGAGGGAAACATCGGCTATCTGCTGTGGGGAGGCGTGGGGACTGGCAAGAGCTACTTTGCGGGCTGTATTGCCAACGCTCTGATGGAGCAGGAAGTGGCCGTCCGCATGACGAACTTTGCCCTGATACTGAACGACCTGACCGCCAGCTTTGAGGGCCGCAACTACTACATAGCCCGCCTCTGCCGCGCTCCGCTGCTGATTTTGGATGACTTCGGCATGGAGCGCGGGACGGAGTACGGTTTGGAACAGGTCTACAACGTGATTGACAGCCGTTACCGCAGCCGCAGGCCGCTGATCGTCACCACGAACTTGTCCCTTCAGGATTTGCAGCACCCCCAGGACACCGCCCACGCCCGCATCTATGACCGCTTACTGGAAATGTGCGCCCCTATCCGTTTTTCCGGCGAGAATTTTCGTAAAGCCACAGCGCAGGACAAGCTGGCACGTCTGAAAAATCTGATGGAACCGCCCACCCACTCCCCTGCCGCAGATGACTAATGGACAGGCAATTTCGCATAGGCTGTTGTGAAA
>CAJTYO010000008.1 GCA_910584045.1 uncultured Oscillospiraceae bacterium
GGATAGGAGCTCATGCTGGTAAATCGTTCCATCCGCCGCCGTCAGTGGCACCAGTGTCTCCTCCGCACCGGCATGGGCAAAGACAAAGCCCTCGTACCGAGGCGACATCCGGTAGTCGCCGATTGGCCGGAGCAGCGCGTCCACGGCCTGCTCCTCATCCACGCCATACTGGACGGCGACCTGGTAGTTGGTGTTTGTGCCAGGATCGTAAAAGGTATTGACGGAAGTAAGCAGAAAAGCGCTGTCCACCTGGTAGCGCACACCGTCCGTCTCATAGCTGCTGGCAGAGGCCGGCTCGCGGGCCGTCAGCACGTCGTCCTTTCCGGCGGAAGCTGCCGGCCTGCCGCCAGGCAGACTGCCCTCCAGCATACGGCCCAGACCGCCACCCGCCGCGCCCAGCAGCAGCGCGGCCGTCACCGCCAAAACAAGCAGACTCCATCGGAATGGAGCCGGCCCCTGAGGTGGTTCCAGCCCGTAGGTTGGCACGAAGCTGGGGTACGCCTTGGGGATGGACAGCTTCTTCTGCTTTCCTCCCTGGAGCGCATAGGTCCCTTTCCAGCACCACTCTGTCTCCCTTATGAGCTGGAAGTCCGTTAAGGGCATGACCATCAGACTGAGGGAGCTGCCCGGCATCACCTGGCCGCTGGACAGCAGGGAAATCGCCCGCAGAACCGACGCCCTGGCCCGTTCCTGCTCCTCCGTGGTCAGCTTATCCCAGCGCAGCGCCCGCAGACTGACGCTCTTCCGGGTGAAGCGATAAGTATCCATCGTATTCAAGCCACCGAGATTGACCCTCCAGAGCATTCCAGCCGTCCGGACGAAGAGAAAGCCGTCGGCCTGGCTGAGCTGTATCGCCGGAAAAGCGACACACATCATAACAAAAGCACCGGCGATGCAGCCGAGAGCAGCCATGGAGAGTGGGATCGAGGCATCCCGAGAAACTGCCGCCGCAAGCAGTACACAGCCGCCCAGCAGTCCAGGCAGCATGGACAGGCTGGCGCTGACGCGCAGAGGACGCATCCACTCCCGCCGGGCAGGGTAGAGAACCGCATCCTCCCCGCCGTTGCCCTCCAGTCCCTCCGGGACCGGTCCGGCGGGGAGATCCGGCATGGCGGTGCTCCTCAAACCGCTGATAATAGTAGGCACCGCTCCCAACAGCGTGAACAGGTACAGCATGGCAAGATCGCCCCAGTAGGCGGGTCCCTCCAGCATCCCCTCCTCCAGCATCTGAGGGATAGCCCGGAAGGCCTCCAAAAGCCCAACCTCTCCCTCAAATGCGGACATAATGGCCGCCGCCCAGGTCAGCCGGTGGGCAAAATATGTCATTACCAGAATCAGCACGGAGGCAATCGCCGCGCCCTTCCTGCTAAGCGCACCCCCCAACAGCTCATAGCCCTTCAGGGCGCACACCGCCATGATAAGCCCAGACACAGAGGCCACATATCCCAGTTGACCGATCACAACCGTACAGACGACGCCGATCAGCGCTCCTAAAAAAGCGCCGACCGCACCCGCCACCACATTTTCCCGTCTCTTTTCTTCCATTTAAGCTTGTCTCCTCCCACTTCGTTTTTATAAGGAACCGCACTGAAGCCGCCTGCAGCGCCTCCTCGCGGTCCGCTCCCCATTTTCAGAGCAGGTCGAACAGCATCTTGACGAAGAGCATTCCCAGCACCACAAAGATCATCCCCTTGATCTTCTTGCCGCCGCCGCGGATGGCATACCGCGCCCCGCAGTAGTTGCCCAGCATACTGCATGCCGCTGCCGGGACCACCAGCGCCCACAGCACCTTACCGCCAACGATGAAAGAGACCGCCGCCGCGACATTGGAGGCCAGATTTCCCACTTTTGAGCAGCCGGAGGCCGTCACCATATCCATCTGCAGAAGGGCGGTGAAGGCCATGATCATAAATGTCCCCGTCCCCGGACCTACCATGCCATCGTAGCAGCCGATCACCAACCCAATACCCAGGCTGACCCCCATCTCATAGGGCCGGGGGTACCGCTTCTCCCCTGTCTCCTGGCCGAAGTCCTTCTTTATCATCAGAAATACAGCCACCACCGGCAGGGCCACCAGCATCAGTCCCTTCAGCAGCCCTTCGCTGAGGAGTTTGGCAATCTCCGCGCCTATGTAGCCCCCCGCCAGGGCACCCAGGGCCGCGCAAAGCGCGGCGTGAAGCCGGATCTTGCCGCTGCGGAAGAATTTCACAGATGCAGTGGCGGAGCCGCAGCCGTTGACGACCTTGTTGGTCCCCGCCGCGAAATGGACGGGCACTCCCGCCATCATATAGGCCGGCAGGGTGATAAGCCCCCCTCCCCCGGCCACACTGTCCACAAAGCCCCCGAGGAACACAAGTGGACAGACGATCAGAAGCATTTTCAGCAGCTCCGTCATGATAAATTTCCCCCTTTTTACATCTTCCTCCATTTTACCATAGATGTGGAAAAAACGCCACCTCTTTTTAACTTGGTTACGCATAGCTGCATTGCCCCTAAGACAGACTTGTTCGTTTATGAACAATATGTAAATTGTGGAAACCGAGCCTTGACATATGACAACCTGTCATGTATGATAGGCGGCAGTTTAAAGAAAGGAAGCGCAACATGCCGACAAGCACATTCTTCAATCTGCCCCCTCCCAAACGCGAGAAACTTCTCTGCGCCGCTATCACAGAGTTCGCCCGGCGGCCCTATGGGGAGGTATCCATCAATCGGATCATCCAGGGGGCAGAGATTCCCAGGGGCAGCTTTTATCAGTACTTTGCAGACAAGACAGATCTTTTCCGCTATGTGCTGCGAGGCTATGATACGATGCTGGAGGAAGCCATCCTGCGGAGCCTGGACCGGTGCGGCAAGAGGCCTCTGGAGCTGCCGCTGGCACTGTACGACCTAGTGCTGGCCTACATCCAAGAAAATTGGGCTCAGTTCGAGCTGTTCATGGGTATCCTGCAAAAGAACATGGGTATGGACGCCAGACAGCTGCTGTCCCTGCCGGAGATCGTTATGAAGGTCATGGAGCAGGCGGACTGGCGGGGACTGGAGCACCTGACAGAGGAAGAGCGGCTGGGCCTGATGGATCTGTTGTTCTCCACCACTGGGCACGCGCTCATGCCTGTCTTCTGTGAAAAGCTGTCCAGTGAGGAGAGCCGCCGGAGATTAGCGATCAAGACCGCCCTTATCGAACGAGGCGCAAAAAGCAAGGAGGAACCTTTATGCTGAAATTAGACAACATTGTCAAGGTATACGAGACTGGCGGCGAAAACGTCACCGCCCTGCGCGGAGTGAGCCTCAGCTTCCGGGAGAACGAGTTTGTGGCTATCCTGGGGCATTCCGGCTGCGGCAAAACCACCCTTTTGAACATCGTGGGCGGGCTGGACCAGTACACCAGCGGCGACCTCATCATCAATGGACGCTCCACCAGAGAATTCAAGGACGGGGACTGGGACGCCTACCGAAATCACTCTATCGGTTTTGTGTTCCAGAGCTACAACCTCATCCCCCACCAGAGCGTATTGTCCAACGTGGAGCTGGCCCTGACCCTGTCCGGGGTCAGCAAAGGCGAGCGCCGCCGCCGGGCCGCTGAGGCCCTAGGGAAGGTGGGGCTCGCAGACCAGATGAAAAAACGCCCCAACCAGCTCTCCGGCGGCCAGATGCAGCGGGTGGCAATCGCCCGGGCCCTGGTGAACGACCCGGACATTCTGCTGGCCGACGAGCCAACCGGGGCCCTGGACAGCGAGACCAGCGTGCAGGTTATGGACCTGCTGGCGCAGATCGCCAAAGAGAAGCTGGTCATCATGGTCACCCACAACCCCGAGCTGGCCCAGCGGTACGCCAATCGCACCATCCGCCTGCTGGACGGTCGGGTGATAGATGACTCCGCCCCCTTCGACGGCGGAGAGGAAAAACCCGCCCATATGGAAAAGCGGCAGAAAAAGCCCTCCATGAGTTTCTTCACCGCCTTCTCCCTGTCCCTCAATAACCTGATGACCAAGAAGGGACGGACAATCCTGACCAGCTTTGCCGGGTCCATCGGCATTATAGGCATCGCACTGATCCTTTCCCTGTCCTCCGGCATTAACCGCTATATTAATCAGGTGCAGGAGGAGACCCTCTCCAGCTACCCTATCACGATTCAAGCGGAGAGCACGGATATGACGGACCTTCTCTCCTCCCTCATGGGCGCCCACCGGGGAGACAGCGGCGAAGATCACGACCGCGAGCGAGTCTACTCCTCCACTGTTATGTACGATATGCTCAACTCCATGGTGGAGGCTGAAGTCCAAACCAACAATCTCAGGGACTTCAAGAAATATCTGGATCAGGGCGGCGGCGGAATCGATCAGCTGGCCACTATTCAATACAGCTACGACTTCGGTTTTGACATCTATACCCAGGACGAGGACGGAAAAATTGTTAAGAGCGACGTTATGACCCTGCTGCAGGACGCCATGAGCTCTATGTATGGCGGGGACTATTCCTCCTATTTTGCCACAATGGGCGGAATGTATGAGCGGATGGACGTGTGGGAGGAGCTGCTGCCCGGGGAGGACAGTCAGGTTGTGGGACAGCAGGTAAAGAGCCAGTACGACCTACTCTACGGCAAGTGGCCGGAGCACTATGACGAGGTAATCCTCTTTGTGGATCGGAACAATGAGATCTCCGATTTGATGCTCTACGCCTTGGGTCTTATGTCCGCAGACCACATGACAGACAGTCTAAACGCCGCCATGGACGGTGAATCCCTGAAGGCCGAGGAGCGCAGCTGGAGCTATGAAGAGCTGTGCAAAATGGACTTCAAGCTGCTGCTTCCGGCGGAGAAGTACCAGTATGAGGCCGCTTCGGAAACCTGGGTAGATATGTCCGCCACGGACACAGGTATGGACTTCCTCTACAACAGCGATGACACCGGAACCCGGCTGCGCGTGGTGGGCGTGGCCCGGCCCGGCGAGGATTCCACCGCCGGCATGGTCACCGGGGCCATCGGGTACACCGGGGCCCTCACCGCCTACGCCATCGAGGCCACGGCGGAGATGGAGATTGTGAAAAAGCAGATGGCGGACGAGGAGACCGACGTGATCTGCGGCCTGCCCTTCCCCAGTGAGGACGACGTTGAGCCCCTGGAATGGGAGAAGGAGGAGGCCATCCGGGAGCACCTGCTGACCCTCTCTGACACAGAGAAGGCCGGGGCCTACATGGACGTGATGGGCCAGCCCTCCGATGAATATGTGGAGACCGTGGTGGACCAGCAGACGGAGGGCATGACCCGGGAGAGCATCGAGCAGATGATCATCCAGCAGTACGCCGGGGAGATGGGCGTGGACGGGGAGACCGTGGCCGGCTATATCGCCGAGATGAGCGATGAGGAACTGTTTTCCAAGGTTGAAGAGTCTGTCGCCCAGCAGGTGCGGGAGCAGTACGCCCAGGGCGTTCAGGCACAGCTGGGGGCGCTGAGCCAGGAGCAACTGGCGGTGATGCTGGCGGTCTCCATGGGGAACGACTATATGTCGGTCCGGGCCGAGCCCCTGGAGGCCTGGCAATACAGCTACCTCTATGACCACTACATGCCCCCCACCCGGTCCGGCTCCACCTATGAGGACAACCTGGAGCTGCTGGGGTATGTGGATCTGGAGAGCCCCTCCGCCATCAACATCTACGCCTCCACCTTCGCTGAGAAGGACCTGATCGCGGATAAGATCGCGGATTACAACGCCTCCTGTGCCGACAGCGAGGACGAGATCAACTACACCGACTACGTGGCTCTGCTTATGAGCTCCGTTACAGACATCATCAGCGGCATCAGCTACCTGCTCATCGCCTTCGTGTCCATCTCCCTGGTGGTCAGCTCCATTATGATTGGCATCATCACCTATATCTCCGTGCTGGAGCGGACCAAAGAAATCGGCATTCTCCGGGCCGTGGGCGCCAGCAAGCGGGACGTGAGCCGGGTGTTCAACGCGGAGACCCTGATTGTAGGCCTCGGCGCGGGATTGATTGGCATCGGCGTGACGCTGCTGCTGATCATACCCATCAACGCGCTGCTGCTCCACTTCACCGGCATCACTGGACTGAAAGCCGCGCTGCCGGTCCAGGGTGCGGCGGCTCTAGTGATCATCAGTGCCCTGCTGACCATCATTGCCGGCCTGATTCCCTCCCGGGTGGCCGCCAAAAAGGACCCGGTGGTGGCCCTAAGAACGGAGTAGGCGCCCGTATACTACGGAGAAGCGTCCCGTCTATTATACAGGACGCTTCTCCGCAGAAAAAGAGGCGTGCACAATAACATCTTGTGGAGGAAATGACTATGTTAAGACCAAAGGAAGTCGTATGCAGGTGGATAGACGCCTTTAACGAGCACGACACGGACTCGATTGTAAGCTTGTACCATGACCACGCTGTCAATCACCAAGTTGCAAACGAACCGGCTGTTGGGATTGAGGCAATTCGAAACATGTTTGCATCTGAATTTGCCGCAGCGGACATGACGGCTATTGTGGAAAATATTTTTGAAGATGGGCAGTGGGCGATTTTGGAGTGGAGAGATCCTATGGGCCTGCGCGGCTGCGGCTTTTTTCAGGTTGTTAACGGGAAAATTCTCTTCCAGAGAGGATATTGGGACAAACTCTCATTCTTAAAGCAGCACAATCTTCCCTTTGATCAGGTAAAATAAATCACTTCACATCAATCCAACGTGTCAGACATAAAACGCTATGAATTACTAAAAGAATGGTGGAGACAAGTAAATGCGCCGCTGCCGCGAGAAAGGGCAAGAAAACGAGGCCAGCCTCGGAAAAAAGACCCCAATATGCTCAATTGAATGCTCTGGATCACCCACTGCGGGGCTCAGTGGTGGGAATTACCGAAGACGTATGGTCTCTGGGTTAGCCAATATCAAAAAACAACCGCATGGTACGAAAGCACCATGCGGTTGTTTTCCTGGTAAAGAAAGCTTCTTTATCGAGTACGGCCTTTGACGGGACCGTCTTTTATTACTCCTCTACAGCGGCGCTCTTGACCTGACGGCCATTATAAGTACCGCACTCGGGGCACATTCTATGGGGCAGGCGCATCGCACCGCACTTGGGGCAGGGCGTAAGACCGGGCGCCTTCAGCTTCCACACGGAAGAACGGCGCTTGTCGCGTCTTGCTTTGGATACTTTACCCTTGGGGACTGCCATGATGACACCTCCTGTATATCTGAATTTTTATCGTTTATTCTTGTCCTTCTCCAGAAGCTGGGCCAGCACCGCCAATCGGGGGTCCACCTGCTTTTGACAGGTACAGCTCCCTTGGTTGAGATCGACGCCGCAGCCGGGGCAGATACCCCTACAGTCCTCCGAACAAAGGGTCTTTGTGTCCATTTCAAGAATGAACGCCGTCCGGGCCAACTCGCCCACATCAACGCATCCGTCCTTCAGAACGATAATTTCGTCGTTGTCCTCACTCTCCACCCGCTCCGCCAAAGCGTACTCACACTGGACGGACAGGGGATTGTCAAAAGACTTGAGACAGCGGTCACAGACAGACTTGAGGGTAGAGCCAGCCGTGAATGCCAGCAGCAGCATCCCCGCCGTATTCCGCACATCTCCGGTTACCACCACCGGATTCTGGGCAGGATACAGGCCGCCGAAGTCCACATCGGAAAGATCCAGCGCAAACTGGAAGTCCATCCGCTCTCCGGGGGCGTTGATGATCCTCTGTACATTTAAAAGCATAGCACACCTCGCAAAGACACGAGTAATATTATAGTAGACAAAAGCCGGAATGTCAAATACTTTTTTCCCTTTTTCCGGAAATTTTTTAATTTTCTCAGTAGGCCAACCGCTCCGCCGTCCATTCCCGGATCACCTCGCTGTAAAAGGCGCACTGTTCCCTGGCCAGAGATATCTCCAGATTGATATAATTCCCGCACTCCACCGGACTCTTACCGGGCATATCCCCCTCAAAAGCCGCCCCCGCGTCAAAGGTCTCCTTGAGGAGCTCTACAGCCTCTGCCTCGGCGAGCTTTCTTCCGTCGTAGAGGAAATAGAACCCGGTCTGACAGCCCATGGGGCCGAAATATATCACCGCATCCTTTGCTCGCCCGTTGCGCAGCAGCGTGGCGATGATGTGCTCCACAGAGTGCATCTCCGCATTGGTCAACAGATCGCCGGTATTGGGTTTTTTGAAACGGAGATCGAAGGTGACCACCTCCCCATCCCGACGGGAGAGATACATGCCGGGCACCAGTTTGTTGTGGTCCACTTGAAAACTGGCAATACGCTCCATAGGGGTTTCCTCCTGGTCAGTTTGGATTTTTCGTGCAAATGAAATCGGCCTTATTTGGCCTTGCCGCGGCTCCGGTTCCGACCGCCGCTCCGCCGTCCGTCGGCAAAGGCCGCCAAGCGGCCCATCCGGGGCGGATCAGAGGAAATTCTGCGCAGAACCGGCTTGGGCGGCTGAGGCGGATATGCTGCCTTGGGGTGCTCAATCCGCAGCAGCATAGGCTCGTCGTCCTTTGCCGCCGGTCCGGCGGGTCTGGCCGGCAAAAGGCCGCCTCCCCTGGGAGCGGGCGGGATAGGCCTGGCAGCCTTCAAAGCAGGCTTTTGCGGTGCAGCCGGTTTGGGCGGCTTAGGCGCAGCCGCCTTGGGCAGGACCGGCGGTATAGGCGGCTTGGGCGCAGGCTGTTGCCGCTGGGCCCGGGGCGGCCTGGGCTCCCGCTGCTTTTTGGGTGTCAACTCAAAAACCGTCATGGGCCAGGGGTGGTCCTCCACCACCGGGACCTTCTTCTTGATAAGCTTTTCAATATCCTTCAGATACGCCAGCTCATCCACGTTGCAGAAACTGATGGCCACGCCGCCCCGTCCGGCCCGGCCCGTGCGGCCGATGCGGTGGACGTAGGTCTCCGGCACATTGGGCAGCTCATAATTCACCACCGCCGCCAGCTCGCTGACATCGATGCCCCGAGCGGCAATATCAGTGGCCACTAGGACTCGGATGGAGCCGCTCTTAAAACTGTCCAGAGCCTTGATGCGGGCGGTCTGCCCCTTGTTGCCATGGATGGCCATGGCGGCGATACCGGCGCGGCCCAGCTCCTTCACCACCCGGTCCGCGCCATGCTTGGTGTTGGTAAAGACCAGGACGCTGTCCAGACGCTCGTCCTTCAGGATGTGCTGAAGAAGCAACTTCTTATTCCCCTTGTCTACCTTATAAAGCCGCTGCTCGATCGCATCTACCGTGGAGGACTGGGGCGTTACCTCCACACGAACAGGGTCTTTCAGAATTGTCCGGGACAGGTCTGCGATCTCTTGGGGCATGGTGGCGGAAAACAGCAGCGTCTGCCGCTTCTCCGGCAGACGGGCGATGACCTTCCGCACATCGTGGATGAATCCCATGTCCAGCATCCGGTCCGCCTCGTCCAGAATAAAGGTCTCAATACCGGACAGATCAATGTGGCCCTGATTACACAGATCATTGAGTCGTCCGGGCGTGGCCACCAGAATGTCCACGCCCTTATCCAGTGCCTCCACCTGGGGCGCCTGGCCCACACCGCCAAAAATGACGGTATGGCGAAGCTCCAGATACTTGCCGTACTGATCAAAGCTATCCTTGATCTGTAACGCCAACTCTCTTGTCGGCGTCAGCACCAGGGCACGGATCGGCGTATGCCGCCTGCTCACATGGCCGTGGAGCCGCTGGAGAACGGGGATGGCGAAGGCCGCAGTCTTGCCGGTGCCGGTCTGTGCGCAGCCGACGAGGTCCCTACCATTCAGCACCGGCGGGATGGCCTGGGCCTGGATAGGAGATGGCTGCACATACCCCAGCTCATCCACCGCCTTGAGCAGCTGGGGCAGTAAGTTCAGTTGTTGAAATGTCATGTTGTTCCTTTGTTATTTGGATTTGTGCGGATAGCCCGCTTTTTTATTATACACGTTTTTCCCGGAAAAGCAATCCCCTATAAAAAACGTTGCCTGCCCGCAACGGGGCGGTCAATGCAGCTATGCAGAATTCAGGATTATATATCAAAGGGACCCCGGTTTTCCCCGGAGCCCCTTGAGAAAGCTCACTCCGCCGCAGGCTCCTCCTCCCGCCGACGGGCAGCGTACTGCCGGGGCGAGACACCTTTGACTTCCTTAAACGCGCGGGAAAAATAAAAGGGGTCCTCAAAGCCCACGGAGTTGGAAATTTCCTGGATGGAATATCCGGTCTCTTTCAGCAGCGCACAGGCCCGCTGAATGCGGTACTCCAATAGAAAACGCTTGGGTGAGATTTGAAAACGCTTGACAAAGCGGCGGTACAGGCTGGAATGGCTGACGGATGCATAGGCCGCCAGGCCCTCCACGGTGATGGGCTCCTCATAGTGATTGATGATGTACTCCGCCGCCAGTTGGGCACAGTCCAGCGCGGCCCCGCGCTCCTGCTTCTGCCGCCGCGAGGTGCGCGCCAAATAGGACAACAGACTGTACAGCCGCGCCGTCATCTCCAATCCCTCCCAGGCAGAGAGACCATAACTGCCATAGACCGCCTCGACCCGTTCGCAAAGCTCCCTGCCGCAGTTCCGCAGGACAGGTTCCTCCGGCATAAAATCTGTCCGCTCCACGCAGCCCTCCGCCTCCAGCCCGCTAAAGCCCACCCACACATACTCCCATGGGTCCGCCTCGTGGGCATAGTATCGCACGGATGTGTTCGGATAGACTAAGAACGCGTCCCCTGCGGAGAGCTCATAGCGCATATCCCGGCACTCATACACCCCTCTCCCGCTCAGCACATGGTGGAGCAGGAAGTGGTCACGCACCCCCGGACCCCAGCCATACCCGGGAGAGCACTGTTGACAGCCCGTATTCTGGACATAGAGTGATGCCGTCCGGCGTTCCAGCTTCATGGAATGTTTGTAGATATTGCTTGTTGCGTCCTTCATTTGACATCCCCCCTCCTCTCAGATTGCCTGCCCGGGCTGACGGGCAGAGGGAGGCCGTAAGGGGCGCCTCCCGTGCTGATATTATACATGAAACACATCCAGCTTGTCCACCATAGATGTTAATTTTTCAGTAAAAACGCAATAAATTGTCTGTTTTCGCCAACATTTTCTCCTCACTTTGTGGAATCTGACGATAAATCCCCTTCCCTCGCCGAAAATGTCAGAAAACTTCCCTCACCTCCCCGCCTTGACTTTATTGTTTTATCATGATATCATACTAAAGTATGAAAGTGAAGGAGGATACACCCCGTGGACGTGTTTCATGGAGAAGGCGCGCAGCTGCTGATTAGCGCTCTGCTGTCGCTGCGGACGGAGGAGGATTGCCGTGCCTTTCTGGAGGACCTGATGACCGGAAAGGAGATCCAGGAGTGCTGTCAGCGCATACTAGTGGCCAGGCTGCTGCGGGAGAAGCAGGTCTACAGCGCCATATCCGCCGCTACCGGTGCCAGCACCGCCACCATCAGCCGGGTCAACCGTTGCTGTAGCTATGGCGCAGGAGGATATCAGATGGTGCTGGATCGGCTGGCGGCGGATGACGGGTGCGCTTATACTGGGATCACGATAAGCAAGGAGGAGTGAAAATATGCTTGCATCCCCTTCCCTGCGCCCGGACGAGCGGGCCGGGCTGCAACTGCGGGAGCTGTACCGGAAGCACGGTTACCTGCCCTACCGCATGAGCAAATTTGAACCCTACGATTTATATGCGCGGAACAAGAGCTTTCTGGTCAGTGAGGACATTCTGACCTTCACTGATACAGACGGACGGCTGATGGCCCTCAAACCGGACGTCACCCTCTCCATCGTCAAGAATGCCCGGCCGGCCGCTGGCGGATTGGAGAAGGTCTATTACCACGAAAACGTCTACCGCACCACCTCCGCCGGGCTGGGGTTTCGTGAAATTATGCAAACCGGACTGGAGTGCATCGGCAGTCTGAACCTGGCGGCCATGGGGGAGGTGCTGGCCCTGGCGGCGGAAAGCCTGCGGCTGCTGGGCGGTGGATATCTGCTGGATCTGGGGCACACGGGACTGATCTCCGGACTGCTGGAACAGGTTCCGGAGGAAGGGCTCAGAACCCGGCTCCTCACCGAGCTGGGTCGAAAGAACACGCCGGCTATCGAACAGCTCTGCGCCCAGGCGGGGGCGGAGCAGGGACTGACGGGCCGTCTCTGCTCCCTGGCCCGGCTGTACGGGCCGCCGGAGGAGGTGCTGCCCCGGCTGGAGGAATTGGCTGAAGGGGACTGGGCCCGGGATGCGCTGGCGGAGTTGGCGGGCCTGTGCCGGGTCATGGAAGCCCTGGGTCTGCTGGAAGGACTGCGGTTGGATTTCTCCATCGCAAACGATATGCGGTATTATAACGGCATCATCTTCCGGGGGTATCTGCCGGGTCTGGCCAGCGGCATACTTGCTGGCGGGCGGTACGATAACCTGCTGCGCCGCATGGGAACGACAGGTCAGGCCATCGGCTTCGCGGTGTACCTCGACCAGCTCGAGCGACTGGACGGGAACGGAGGGGCCGATGTAGACGTACTGTTGCTTTATCCGCCGGAGGCGGACCCCGTTGCCGTGGTGAAGCGGTCTGCGGAACTGTCGGCGGCGGGCCGCAGCGTTCGCACGGAACTAGAGCTCCCCCGGGACCTGCGCTGGCGGGAACTGGTACGGTTTGAGGAAGGAGGCGGACTGTGATAGACGGCATGGTCAGTGTGGCGCTGCCAAAAGGGCGGCTGGGCGAGAAGGTTTACGCCCGCCTCAAGACTGCCGGTTATCCCTGCCCCTCCATTGAGGAGGAGAACCGGCGGCTTATCTTTGATAACCCCGTGGCGGGGGTCCGGTACTTCTGGGTGAAGCCGTCAGACGTGGCCATCTATGTGGAGCGGGGTGCGGCAGACGTGGGGGTGGCCGGAAAGGATATCCTGCTGGAGTACGCCCCCGACATATACGAACTGACGGACCTAGGGCTGGGACTGTGCCGGATGTGCGTGGCAGCGAAGAAGGACTTTCGGGACCGGACGGACAGACTGTTGCGGGTGGCCACGAAATTTCCACGGATCGCTCGCGGGTACTACGCCTCCATAAGCCGGGACATAGACATCATCCACTTAAACGGCTCCATTGAGATCGCCCCTATTCTTGGGCTCAGCGATGTGATTGTGGACATTGTTGAGACGGGAAAGACCCTGCTGGAGAACGGTTTGGAGCCCAAGGCGGTTATTGTCCCTATCTCCGCCCGGCTCATTGCCAACAAGGTCAGCTATAAGTTCAAGCACGATCAGATTATGGAGCTGTGCCGCCGGGTAGAGGCACAGTCCGGGAAGGATAAGTCATGATGAAGATATTAGACACAGCCCAGGTCCCTCTCTCGGAGATTCTGGACCGGACGGAGAACCAGCGGGATATTTCTGGTGCCGTGGCTGGGATCATCGCCGAGGTTCGCAAAAACGGCGACGCCGCTTTGCGGCGGTACGCGCGGGAATTTGACAGAGCGGATCTTGACGAGCTAGAAGTCCCGCAGGAACGGACGGACGCAGCACTGGCGAACCTGGAGCCCACTCTGCGGGAGGCGATGGAGGAGGCGGCGGAGAACATCCGCGCCTTCCACCGCCGGCAGGTGCAGAACGGATTTGTCATCGTCGATAAGCCCGGTGTTGTCCTGGGGCAAAAAGTGACGCCCATTGAGAAGGTTGGCGTATATATTCCCGGGGGCACCGCCCCCCTGTTTTCCACCGTGCTGATGGACTGTGTTCCCGCCAAAATTGCGGGCTGTCCGGAGATCATTATAGTCTCGCCCCCCACCTGCTGCGGGGACGTGCACCCCGCCATTCTGGCCGCCGCGCGGATCGCGGGTGTGGACCGGGTGTTCCGCTGCGGCGGAGCCCAGGCCGTCGCAGCGCTGGCATATGGGACAGAGAGCATCCCCAGAGTGGACAAAATCGTGGGCCCCGGCAATCCCTTCGTGCAGGAGGCGAAACGGCAGGTATTCGGAGCAGTTGGCATCGATATGATCGCCGGTCCCAGCGACATCCTGGTCATCGCCGACGGGGACAGCGATCCCCGCCAGGTGGCCGCCGATCTGCTCAGCCAGGCAGAGCACGACAACGGCTGCGCCGTTTTAGTCACCGACTCCCCCACTCTGGCTCAGGCAGCGGAGCGTGAAATCGAGTGCCAGCTGACGGAACTGCCCCTGAAGGAGAGCACCCGCGCCTCCCTGGAGAAGAACGGTAAGATCATTCTGGTCAGGGATATTCCGGAAGCCGTCCGAATCGCCAACGCCCTAGCTCCCGAGCACCTGGAGCTGTGCGTGGACGAGCCCTTCTCTTTCCTGGAGCAGGTGAAAAACGCCGGTTCCATCTTTCTGGGCCGCTCCTGCCCGGAGGCGGTGGGGGACTACTTCGCAGGGTCCAACCACACCCTGCCCACCTATGGCACTGCGCGGTATGCCAGCGCCCTGTCGGTAGAGGATTTTGTGAAGAAGTCGCAATTCATCTTTTACAGCAGCGAGGCCCTCGCCGTCGACGCCGGCAAGATTGCTCTTCTTGCCCGGGAGGAGGGACTGGAGGCACACGCCCGCAGTGCTTTGGCAAGGGGTAAAAGCGAACGCACTTGAAAGAAAAACGTCAAGAAATGTTTCGGCACAGCTTCGCTTTGCCTGTCGTTCTTCGGAGTGTTTTTTGCGCAGACCCCAGAGACAGGAGGTTTTTATGAGTAAATTTTTGAGCGCACGGTTCTCCGGCTTGGAGGCCTACGTACCTGGCGAACAACCCCAGGATATGCAGTATGTCAAGCTGAATACCAACGAATCACCTTTTCCCCCTGCTCCGGCAGTGCTGGAGGCAGTGAGCGCGGCGGAGGTCAGCCGGCTGAATCTCTACCCCGACCCGGAGGGGCGGGCTCTGCGGGAGGCGCTGGCGAGGCACTATGAGGTAAAGGTGGAGAATGTTTTCCTGGCCAACGGGTCCGACGAGCTGCTGAACTTCTTTTTCATGACCTTCTGCGACGAGGAGAGGCCGGTGGCCTTTCCCGAGGTCAGTTATGGGTTTTATCCGGTGTATGCCAACCTCTACCGGCTGCCCTTCCGGGCGGTCCCCCTGCGGGCGGAGTTCCGGCTGGAGCCGGAGGACTACTGCGGCATCGGATCAAACATTGTGATTGCCAACCCCAACGCCCCCACCGGGCGGATTATCGGTGTGAATGAGATCGAACGGATCGTTCGCAGCAACTCGGATCATGTGGTACTGATCGACGAGGCGTACATCGACTTCGGCGGGGAGAGCTGCCTGCCGCTGGTGGAGAAATATGACAACCTGTTGGTATGTCAGACCTTCTCTAAATTCCGCTCTCTGGCGGGCGGACGGCTGGGCTTCGCCATAGGCAGCCCTGCGCTGATTGAGGATTTGGACATAATTAAGTACTCTACAAACTCCTACAACATCAACCGCCTGACCATGGCGGCGGCTGTCGCCACCGTGGAGAGCGACGAGTATTACAGGGAAAACAGCCGGATTATCCAGTCCAACCGCGCCTATACCGTGGAAGCGCTGGAGAAATTGGGCTTCGAGACCCTGCCCAGCATGGCAAACTTTATTTTCACGCGCTCCTCCAGGGTGGATGGGGGCCGTCTATATCGGACGCTGAAAGCCCGTGGTGTACTGGTGCGGCACTGGGACAAGCCGTCCATTGCAGACTGGTGCCGAGTGACCATCGGGTCCAGGGAGCAGATGGACGTTTTCCTGGCTAAGGTTCGGGAGATTCTGGAGGAGGTGGGCTGATGCGCGTCGCTGAGCTGTGCAGGACTACGGCGGAGACCGACATCCGCCTGCGTCTGGACCTGGATGGCACCGGACTGAGTCAGATCGCCACCGGCTGCGGCTTTTTGGACCACATGCTGATCCTCTTCGCCCGGCACGGACGCTTTGATCTGTCTGTACAGTGCAAGGGGGACACCTATGTGGACGACCACCATACGGTGGAGGATGTAGGCATTTGTCTAGGGGACGCCTTTGCCCAGGCCCTGGGAGACAAGCGGGGCGTAACACGCTACGGCTCCATGCTGCTGCCCATGGACGAGGCACTGCTTCTCACCGCCGTGGACCTGTCCGGCCGGGGGATGCTGTGCTGCGACCTGCACATTCCCACCCAGAAGGTTGGGACTTTTGACACAGAACTGGCAGAGGAGTTCTTCATCGCCCTAGCCCGCCATGGGGATATGACCATCCACATCCGGCAGCTGGCGGGGAACAACAGCCACCACATCATTGAGGGCACTTTCAAAAGTCTGGCCCGCTCCCTGGGGGCCGCCGCCGCCATTGATCCCCGGTTTTCTCAGGAAATCCCCTCCACCAAGGGGGTGTTGTAGCGTGATAGCCATCATTGATTACGGCGTGGGCAACCTGTTCTCTCTGAAAAGCTCTTTTGCCGCCATCGGCGCGGAGACGGTCGTCACTGGAGAAGCGGAGGTGATCCGAGCCGCAGACAAGCTGATCCTCCCCGGCGTGGGGGCCTTCGGCGACGCAGCAGCGTTGCTGCGCCGGTGTGGCCTGGACAAATTGGTCTGTGCAGAGGCTTGGGGCGGCAAGCCTCTGCTGGGCATTTGTCTGGGGATGCAGCTCCTTTTTGACTACGGGCTGGAATATGGACACCACAAAGGGCTGGGGCTGATTCCCGGCTGTGTGCGGCCCATTGCAGACCATATACCGGCAGAATACAAGATTCCCCATATCGGCTGGAACGCCCTGCGCTTCCCCGCCGGGAAGCCGGCGAGCCCCCTATTCCAGCACATCCAGGAGGGGGACTGCGTGTACTTTGTCCACTCCTTCTGCGGTGCGGAATGCGAGGAGAGCGTCATCGCCTATGCGGAGTATGGAGCTCAGCTGACGGCGGCGGTGGGACGAGACAGCATATACGGCGTCCAGTTCCATCCGGAGAAGAGTGGAGACGTTGGATTAAATATCCTGCGGGCATTCTGTGAGCTGTAGGAGGGATTAATATGCTAATATTTCCCGCAATTGATCTAAAGGACGGGAAGGTAGTGCGCCTCTATAAGGGCGACTTTGGTACCGTCCATCAGGTGGCGGAGGACCCCGTTGATACGGCGAGGGCTTTCCGAGACGCCGGGGCCCTGTATCTCCACATGGTGGACCTGGACGGCGCCCGGGACGGCAAACGAAAAAACAGCGCCCTAGTCCATGCCGTGTCGAAGATTGGACTGCGTATCGAGCTGGGCGGCGGCATCCGGTCCATGGCAGACCTGGACACAGTGTTTGACCTGGGCGTCTGGCGGGCGGTGATCGGCTCCGCCGCAGTGTCCGACCCGGATTTTGTCCAGCAGGCAGTGGAACGATACGGCCCGGAGCGCATCGCCGTGGGCATCGATACCAAGGACGGTCTGGTCCGCACCTCCGGCTGGGAGGAAAATGCCAAGCTGGACTACATTTCTTTTGCAAAGAAAGTAGAAGCAAATGGTGTGAAGTATATAATCTTTACAGATATAGAGACCGATGGCACCCTCTCTGGCCCCTCCTACCAGCGTCTGGAGGCCCTGCAAAGGGCCGTATCCTGCTCTATCACCGCTTCTGGCGGCGTGTCCTCCAACGAGGACCTGCGCCAGCTGCGGGATCGAGAGTTGTACGCCGCCATTATTGGTAAGGCGTGGTACGCCGGAGCCGTCGATCTGGCCCGGGCGGTACAGGAAGGAGGTCCCCAGTGATTACAAAGCGCATCATTCCGTGTCTGGATGTACAGGATGGACGGGTTGTCAAGGGAGTTAACTTTCTGGGATTGGCGGACGTCAGCTCTCCGGTGAAGCTGGCGAAGTTCTACTCCGACTGTGGCGCAGATGAGCTAGTGTTCTACGACATCACTGCCTCTGCTGAGGGGCGGGCACTGTTTACGGACATTCTCACAGATGTGGCCTCCACCATCTTCATCCCCCTTACCGTGGGCGGCGGCATCAATACGGTGGACGACTTCGACCGGGTGCTGAAGTGCGGCGCAGACAAGGTCAGCGTCAACTCCGGCGCCCTCCGAGACTCTTCCCTCATCCCAGCAGCGGCGAAAAAATACGGTGACCAGTGCGTGGTATTGTCCGTGGACGCCAAACGGGTGGACGGACAGTTCCGTGTCTTCGCCAAGGGCGGACGGGAGGACACTGGGCTGGACGCCATTGCCTGGATCAAATCCGGCGTTGCCAATGGAGCTGGAGAAATCGTTCTCAACAGCATCGACACCGATGGCGTAAAAGCCGGGTTTGATCTGGAAATGCTGGAGGCGGTGTGCGATGTGGTGGACGTACCGGTGATCGCCTCCGGCGGGGCCGGGTGCGTCGAGCATTTCAAGACGCTTTTCCACTCCCTGCCCAAGGTGGACGCGGGGCTGGCGGCTTCCATCTTCCACTTTGGCGAGGTCTCCATTCCGGACCTCAAGCGGGAGCTGGCAAACGACGGGATCAATATGCGACTGTAGGAGGAAGCCTTGATGGAGTACACGCATTTTGTGTCCATCGCCGGACTGGTCAGAAACAGCCGGGGCCAAATCATTCTGGTGAACAGCCCCAGGAGGGGATGGGAATATCCAGGGGGAATGGTGGAATCTGGAGAGAGCCTGCAGGATGCGCTCCACCGGGAGATCATGGAGGAATCTGGTGTAATGGTACGTGTCATCGGTTTCTTTGGCGCCTCCAAAAATATCCAGAAGGACATCGTCAACTTGGATTTTTTATGTGAATATGTTTCTGGTGCGCTGCGGACCAGCGCGGAAAGCACAGATGTCGCCTGGTTTTCCCCGGAGGACGCCTTGGAGGCGGCCTCCTTTTCCCTGACCAGACACCGACTGTCCAATATGCTGACGGCTGCCGGTGAGATGTACTGTCTCGGCTGCCGGCATGACCCGTTTCTGGTCACGGACGAATTGCTTCTGCCTATTGCCAAATAAAAGGAGAACGATCTGATGCTGAATATTGACGAGTTAAAATTTGACGTCCAGGGATTGATCCCCGCCATCGTGGTGGACGCAGCCAGCAAAAAGGTGCTGACCCTGGCCTACATGAACCGGGAGAGCCTGGATATCTCCATGAAGGAGGGCCGGACGTGCTTCTGGTCCCGGTCCCGGCAGGAGCTGTGGCGGAAGGGAGAGACCAGCGGAAACGTCCAGCACATCGTAGACATCACCGCCGACTGCGACCGGGATGCACTGGTGGTCACGGTGAATAAGGAGGGTCCCGCCTGCCATCTGGGGACGGATTCCTGCTTCAACAACAATGTGTTTGAAGGCGATCAACCCACTCCTTTCTCGGTGGAGGGGCTCTATACCCTGCTCCAGGGCCGGAAGGAAACGCTGCCGGATGGCTCTTATACCACCTATCTGTTCCAGAAGGGACTGGACAAGATTCTTAAAAAGGTGGGCGAGGAGTGTACCGAGGTCATCATCGCAGGAAAAGCCGAGGATAAACCGGAAACCATCTATGAGATCGCGGACCTCATGTACCATGTCATGGTGCTGATGGTGGAGATGGGCATCTCCGTGGAAGACGTAACGGCGGAGCTGGCCTCCCGGCACGTCATCGACCACAAAGTCAAGCAGGAGCGCGCAACCGGAAATTGACACAGGGCGGAAATGTTGTGGACATTTCCGCCTTTTTGCTGTATACTGGGCATGGAATTAATTTGTCTGCCCGGGTATTTCCACGCTGCCTCCCCCAGCCCTCCCTCCACTGAGGGCCCTGGAAAAACGTCTGCGGCGTAAAACTCCAGCGTCCGCTGGTCCCCCCTCATCTAGCTGTCCAGACAGGCGTCCATCAGGGACAGCACCATCTCACAGCCTACGGTGTCCTGTTTCTGTAGGCCGGGTGAAATGTAGCTCTTATACAGGTCAATGCATAAAATTGGTTATAATCTTTTTTCTCCCAAAAACATTTTTACGAAGCATACTTCGTATCAAGGTGTTATTTATTATGAACTTTAAAGATTTTTTTAAGGCTAGTGTTCGCGTTCTGCGTAAAGAGCTGGAGGAAATACAGCTTCAGGTTGTAACCGCTATTGGCGTTCCCGGACGTTATTACCAAAATCTTGAGTTGGGTGATAATTTGCCAGGAATCGAATGTTTTATCGCCCGGGCGGAGGAGCGGGAATCATGAAACGGGAACAGGTACGGCCGCTGATGATGGTGTTCGGGGCCCTGGCGCTGATCCTGCTCCCCCTTGGCAGCGCGGCAGAGAACGACGCTCTGATATACGTAGGCCTGAGCTGTTTTGTCCTGGCGGCAACGGCGTGGCTCCGCTTCAACCGCTGTCCCCACTGCCGCAGGCACCTGGGGAGCTACACCGGAAAAACCTGTCCCCACTGCGGGGAAAAACTGTTGTAAACGGGAGGCAGCTAATGGTCTGCACGGAGGCGGCATACGCGAAACTGAATCTGACATTGGACATCCTGGGCAAGCGTCCGGACGGCTACCACGAGCTGCGGATGGTGATGCAGTCCATCACCCTCTCGGACACCGTGACCGTCTCCCCTCTGCCTGGGACGGAGCTGCATGTGACGGCAGATCTGCCCTACCTTCCACGCGGAGACGGCAATATCGCCGCCAAGGCGGCCCGGCGGTTTTTCGAGGCCGCCGGCCTGCCTCCGACAGGTCTGTCCATCGACCTACAAAAGCGGATTCCCGTCTGCGCCGGCATGGCCGGGGGCAGCAGCGACGGGGCGGCGGTGCTGCGCCTGCTGCGGCGGCTGTATGCGCCAGAGATGACGGAGGAGCATCTGGAGGAAACCGGCGCACTGGTGGGCAGCGACGTGCCCTTCTGCGTCCGGGGCGGCACAGCCCTGGCCGAAGGTCGGGGCGAACGTCTGACGGACCTCCCCCCCCTCCCCCCCTGCTCCCTGGTGGTATGCAAGCCGCCCTGCTCTATCTCCACACCGGAGCTCTTCGCCCAGGTGCGGACAAAGAAACTCCGCTGTCACCCGGACACCGCCGGGATGACAGCGGCGCTGGCCCAGGGCGACCTGGCTGGGGTGGCTAGGCGAGTCTACAACGTGTTTGAGGAGGCCCTGCCCCGGCGGTACGGGGAGGTCTTCTCTATTAAAAGCGAGCTGTTGAACCTGGGTGCCATGGCCGCCTCCATGACTGGCAGCGGCCCCTCGGTGTTCGGTATTTTTTCGGACAAGTCCTCCGCCGCCCAAGCAGCGGAGGCGCTGTCGGCGCAGTACGAGTGCGTGTACCTGTGCGAGCCTGTATGAAAAGGAGGGACACTGTATGCCAGTGAAACGGGGAAAGGTCGCCGACAGCGGCCTTGTAAAACTGAAGGAGTCCCTGGCCTCCGGCAGTCTGGAGACTGTCTATATCTTCCATGGCGAGGAGAGCTATCTGCGGGAGTTTTACCTGTCTGAGATGAAAAAGAATCTAGCAGGCAGCTTTGAGAGCTTCAATTACCACAAACTGGAGGGTAAGACGCTGACCGTCCAGCTCCTGACGGAGGCGGTGGAGGCCATGCCCATGATGTCCCAGCGGACCATGGTACAAGTAGCAGACTGGGACCTCTTCAAGCTGGGGGAAGACCAGCGAAAGGCATTGACTGCCCTGCTGGAGGATTTTCCCCCCTACTGCTGCCTGGTACTGGTCTACGACCAGCTGGCCTATAAGCCTAACAAGACCTATAAAAAACTCTGCGCCGCCTTGGACGCCCATGTGCGGACGGTGAAGTTTGAGGAGCAGAGTCAAAACGAAATCCTCAAGTGGGTCTCCCGCCGGTTCAAGGCCGCGGGCCACAGCATCGACGTCCCCACGGCGGAACACCTGTTGTTCACCTGCGGAAGCCTGATGAACGGCCTGATCCCGGAGATCGGCAAAATCGCCGCCTACGCCAAAGGGGAGCGAATCACCAAGGCCGACATCGACGCGGTGGCTGCACCGGTGCTGGAGGCCCAGGTGTTTGAGATGACCAACGCCGTATCCAAGGGGAATTTCGACCGGGCCTCCGAGGTCCTGGGCGCTCTGCTGAAACTGCAGGAGGAGCCGTTCATGCTGCTGGCCCTCATCGGCAAGGAGCTGCGCAAGCTCCGCACCGCCCGCATCGCTCTGGACGCGGGGCGCGACAAATTTTGGCTGATGGAGCAGTGGAACATGCGCTCGGATTACCCCGCCCGATTGCTGCTGGACAACGCTCGACGGGTCAGCCGGGGCTGGTGCGCCCGGGCGGTAGAACGCTGCTGCGATGTGGACGTGCGGATCAAGAGTGTGGGCGGCGTGGACGGGGCAAACGAGCTGAAGCTGCTGCTGATGGAGCTTGCTCAGGGGGCACGGGTATGAGGCGCGTACGGGAGGTCATTGTGGTGGAAGGCCGCTACGATAAAAACGCCCTCAAGCAGACGGTAGAGGCCACGGTGGTGGAGACCAGAGGATTCGGTGTGTTCAACGACAGGGAGCGGCTGGCACTGCTGCGCCGCCTGGCGGGGCAGCGGGGACTCATCCTGCTCACCGACGGGGACGGAGCAGGGTTTGTCATCCGAAACTTTCTGAAGGGGGCTATTCCCAAAAAACAGCTCAAGCACGCATACATCCCCGATATGTATGGCAAGGAGCGCCGGAAGGCCACCCCCGGCAGGGAGGGCAAGCTGGGCGTGGAGGGCATGTCCCCCGAGGTTTTGCTGGAGGCCTTGGAGAGGGCCGGAGCCACCTTCGAGGACGGCGAGGCCATCCAAAGCCGCCAGCCCATCACCAAGGCGGACTTCTACGAGCTGGGTCTCACTGGCGGACCGGACAGCGCCGCCCGGCGCTCAGCGCTGCTGCGGAAGCTGGACCTGCCGGAGCGCATGACCGCCAACGCATTGCTTGAGGCTGTCAATCTGTTGTATTCCAGAGAGGAGCTGCTAAAGTTGTGCTAGATATAGTGAGATTCGCTCCGCTGTTTGCGGACTGGGAAGAAACCATGGTCTGGTCCTGCTTACAGGGCGTCATGGGCCGGGCGGAGGCCAATGGAGACCTCAGCGCCGGGATGATCGTCAACCGGGACTTCACCTTTCTGGCGGGCCGTCCAGACCCGGCCCTGCTGGTCCGGGCCCCGGGCCCCATTCTGGTCCCCCGCACGGCAGATTGGGAGCCGCTGATTGAGGCCGTTTTCGGGCCCCGCGCTGTTCGAGAGCCCCGGTACTCCATCAAAAAGGAGCCAGACATCTTTGACCGCCGGCTACTGGAGGACCTCTCTGCCGTCCTGCCGTCAGGGTACGAGCTGCGCCTCATCGACGCGGCCATGGTCCCCATCCTGCGCGCAGAGGCTTGGTCCCGTGACCTCTGCTCCGCTTTCGACAGTCCTGAGGAGTGCTGCCGGCGCGGCGTGGGCGTGGCCGCACTGTACGGGAGCATCCCCGTGGCGGGTGCCGGGTCTTACAGCGTCTATCACGGCGGCATCGAAATTGAGATCGACACCCGCCCGGACCACCGGCGGAGAGGTCTGGCCACAGCCTGCGGCGCACGTTTGATTCTGACATGCCTGGACCGAGGACTGTACCCCAGCTGGGACGCCATTGATTTGAGGAGCGTATCCCTGGCGAAGAAGCTGGGCTACCGCCTGAAGGGGGCATACACGACCTATTGGATCGGTTAAGGCCGATACTGGGGGCAATGATAATGTATATAGCACCAATCCATCTTTATCCTATATTTGCGGTCCTTCTGCCGGCCGCATTTTACTTTATTAGGCAAAAATATAGGGCTAAGCCTCATATTAGCTGTAATACTCGATCTAATTATATATTGGAATGATTTCAGCTATTATGAAGCACGTCCGCTTATGATTATTTTTACATTAGCGCAGATTGTCGTCATGGCATTTATAATCCTAATATTAAAAATTGCTGTCCCCAAAGTTAAAAATACTTTTAGGGAAAATGGATAGACGCATATCGACTGAGATAAAAAAGAAAAATATCCCTTTTTCCTTTTATGCTGCTGGAAACCGTTTTCAAAGAAAATATTTTGTTGAATAGTCAAACAGTAACAGTAGTTATCTGATCCGGGTAACTGCCTTCTGAATAAACAATTTGCTCTGTCAGAGCAAATACGCCTTAATATCCTCAACAAACTGGTTGCCGCATCGGGCAAGCTCGCCAAGTACACGGTTAATACCTTGTTCACTCTTGTACCAATTATCCTTTGTAATGTTGTAGCAATGAATCGGGCAGACCTTAATTTCAACGTCTGGAAAAGCCATTTGATATAGCATAAGACAACGCCGAGCATGAAACGCTTTACAGATAATCAAAGCGGCTTTGATCTTTATCTCTTTTTCGTCAATGATCTTTCGGGAGAAAAAAGCGTTGTCACGGGTATGTCCTGACTTATTTTCTCTGATGATAGCGTCAGCAGATACACCGTTTTTTATTAACACATCTGTAAAAAACTCACAGTCGGATTGATAATTTCTGTTGTATATGTCTGCCTTTGACTGAACGCCCGGCCATTTATCGCGCTTAACGCTGATACCACCTGACGGAATAAGCCATTTCGCATATCCCTTGCGGTATAACTCTGCCGCATATTCAGGCTGTTCGGGGTGTGATCCACCGGGCAAAAAGATTGCATCTACCTTTTCGGGCGCATCAGAAACAAATATGTAGTTTGAAATATCTGTTATAATACGATTGTTCATTTTCATATATCTCCTTTATACCAATATACGAACGGAATTTTCCACGTCATCATACCAAATCAGCACATTCTTTTCGTTTGAATACGTGCTACCTAAACAAACGGCGATTTATTTGTTCTGATTATATCATCAATAACTTTGCATTTCAATCTTAAACCAGCAAAATCGTCCCACACACACATTACAACACAAATAATAAACGGATCGTAAAACATACACTCTTGACAGTCCGAGATGAATATGGTATATATAGGATACTCATGAGGGAGTAGTGGCGGGATAACTCGCGGTAAGTCAACATACTGGTCTGTCAGGACCTGGCTTGCCTTAATGAACGAGACTCATGTATGGCTGTACGCCGTGCATGGGAGGAAGGACCAGGCACGATACGCCTGGTCCTTCCTCTTTTGCCTGGCGCGGCGGACATGAAACACAAAAGATAGGAGACAGATATGGGGATTGCGGAGCTGTTTTTGATCGGGGTGGGGCTGAGCATGGACGCCTTTGCAGTAGCGGTCTGCAAGGGGCTTTCCATGCCCAAAATGCGCTGGCGGCAGGCGGGGGTAATCGCCCTGTCCTTCGGCCTTTTCCAGGCGCTGATGCCCCTTTTGGGCTGGACCCTGGGCCGCCGGTTCGAGATATACATCACAAGCGTGGACCACTGGATCGCCTTTGTACTGCTGGGCCTTATCGGCGGCAAGATGATCTGGGACACATTTCACGAGGAAGAAGAGGAAGCCGCCCCTCAGGACAAGCTCAGCTTGCGGGAACTGCTGATGCTCTCCATCGCCACCAGCGTTGACGCCATGGCGGTGGGCATCACCTTTGCCTTTTTGCGGGTACAGATCGTACCAGCGGCAACCCTCATCGGCTGCACCACCTGCATCCTATCACTGGCCGGGGTGTGCGCCGGGCGGCGGTTTGGCAGCAAGTATAAAAGCCGGGCAACACTGGCAGGGGGTGTGATTCTTTGCCTGATCGGACTGAAAATTCTACTGGAGCATCTAGGAATCCTGGGATAGAATCCCGGGGCAAACCGCAAAAAAGCAGTGGATTTTTTTGTCCGACTGTGCTATACTGTCTTCCGATAGCGCTCCGGCATCTATTGTTAGCAGGAAAATCTGTCAGCAAAACAGCGCCCCGAAAACGGGGCTGGGAGGTACTATGCAGATGAAAATTCAAAGGCGTGTGCTGTCGCTGGTTATGGCTCTGGCGCTGCTGTTCGCGCTGGTTCCGCCGGGGGGCCGGGAGGGTCTGGCCTCCGTGGCACTGGCGGTAACCCAGGCGGAAATCGACGGTTTGAAGGACGACGCAAAGGAGTTGTCCAAGCAGACTTCTTCCCTAAAAAGTCAGCTGGCGGACCTGAAGAACCAGCGCAACAGCGCTCTGGAACGCAAACATCTGCTAGACCAGCAGATCACCTTGACAGTACAGTCTATAGAAAACACAGAAAAGCAAATCTCCGGCTATGAGACCCTGCTTGCCCAGACATCTTACGAGCTGGAGGAAAACCGCCGGCAGGAGGAGCAGCAGTACGCCGTTTTCTGTGAACGCGCCCGGGTGATGGAGGAGGCGGGGACCACCTCCTATTGGGCTGTGCTGTTCAAGGCAGACAGCTTCTCCGATCTGCTCAGCCGCCTGTCCGACGTACAGGAGGTCATGAGCTACGACCAGAACTTGCTGGACAACCTGCGGCAGCTTCGCACCCAGATAGAAGCCAAGCAGGACGAACAGGAGGACCTGATGCTCCAATCCGAGGAGGCCAAGGCGGAGCTGGAAGCCCAGAAGGTAGATCTGGACCAGCAGCAGGCAGAGGCTGAGGAGCTGTACAATGAGATCCAGGCCAATGTGAGCGCGTATGAGGAGCAGCTCGCAGAGCTCAACGACGAGAGGGAGCGCATCCAAGCGGAGATCGTAAAGAAGTCCGAGGAGATGGCCCGGCAGATGGCCATGACCGCCACCAAGGGCGGCTACATATGGCCGGAGACCGTCAGCCGCCGGATTACTTCTCCGCAGGGCGCCCGCAATACAGGCATTAAAGGCGCCTCTACCAACCACAAAGGCGTAGACATTGGCGGCGTGGGGACCAGCACCAGCGTCTTGGCTACCAAGGCCGGAGTGGTCATCACCTCTGCCCTCCACAGGTCCTATGGCAACTACGTGGTCATCAGCCACGGCCCAGGGAACACCACCCTGTACGCCCATATGTCCAGCCGCTCTGTGAAGGAAGGGGATACCGTGACCCAAGGCCAGGTGATCGGCATCACCGGTTCCACCGGCGTCAGCAGCGGACCGCACCTCCACTATGAGATCACAGAGGGCGGCGTCCGGGTCAATCCCCTGGATTATCTGCCTGGGTGGATCAAGGCCTGGTAAAATCGATAAAAACAGCTGAGGGAGACTCCCTTAGCTGTTTTTTACGATTTGAAATATTCCTGTTTTTTCTTGAAAAAGTATCAAAAAGAACTTTAATCTTGGAACTAAAGCCATTTCTATTCCTAGCTTTCCTGCTCGCTCCAGCCCTAAGCCGCCATAGGCGGGTTAGGGGTAACGGTACGGCTCTCCTAATTGGAAAAACGCATCAGCCAATCACCCCGCCGGCGATCGCGTCCGCCAGCTCCTTGGCGTAGTAAGTGATCAGCATATCCGCCCCCGCCCGGAAAATCGACAGCGCCGTCTCGCACATGATCCGTTCCTCATCCACCAGTCCGGCGGCAGACGCCGCCTTAATCATAGCGTATTCACCGGACACCGAGTAGGCGCACAGAGGCCGGTCAAAGGTAACTGCGCACTCCCGGATCACGTCCAGATAGCTGAGGGCGGGCTTCACCATCAGAATATCCGCCCCTTCCCCATCGTCCAGGGCGCACTCCCGCAGGGCCTCCCTCCGATTGTGAGGATCCATCTGGTATCCCTTCCGGTCTCCAAAGGAAGGGGCCGATCCGGCGGCGGCGCGGAAGGGCCCGTAAAAGGCCGAGGCATATTTGGCCGAATAGGCCATGATGGCTGTATTCTGAAATCCATTTTCATCCAGCGCCCGCCGCAGCACTGCTACATGGCCGTCCATCATATCCGATGGGGCTACCATATCCGCTCCAGCGGCGGCGTGACTGACGGCGATCTCCGCCAAGCAGGCCAGGGTTTCGTCGTTGTCCACCTCATGACCATGCAAAATGCCGCAGTGCCCGTGGTCTGTATACTCGCACATACACACGTCGGTAATAACGGTGAAATCCGGGTATGCCCCCTTGATGGCCCTCACAGCCTGCTGGATAACGCCGCGATCCGCCCAGGCAGAGGAACCGCAGGCATCCTTCTCCGCCGGAAGGCCAAAGAGAATGCCGTGCTTTACTCCGTGCTCCAAACACGCCTCCACTGCACGGCACACACTGTTCAGCCCATAGTGATTCTGCCCCGGCAGGCTCTCAATGGGGCGCACACCGGAGAGGGTCTCATCCACAAAAATGGGATAAATAAGCGCTTCCCGGCTCACCCTGGTCTCCCGGCAGAGTCGGCGGACAGCGTCTGTCCGCCGCAGGCGGCGGGGACGGTTGATAAGGTCCATTGAGCAATCCTCCTTAAACCACGAAATTTATATAACTACAGAGCAGATGGCAGATGGTGAATGCTGTAATTGGAAAGATAGAAATGAAGTTTTTCCGGTCCAGTGCATAGAAGAAAAAACACAGACATGGCGGGGCTGTCAGCAGCAGGATCACCGTCGGATAGACGATCCCTCGGTAATAGAGTACCCAGCCGAGATAGTACAGCAGTCCACAGACAGCGCAGCTTCCAAGCAGCGCCGTCATCCGCAGCGGTCCTCTCTCCCTGTTCACCACCCCGCAGAGCGCCGCAACAAGAAGAACCTGACACACCGAGGCGACCGCATCCAGGGTTTCCGTCCCAGACTGTCCCCTCAAAATATCCCGGGGAGCCGGGACGGCGAACCAGACTAAATTGGGCAGCATGATCAGGACGAACAGCAACAGCCCCCAGGGGTCAAAGGCAAGCTTATATCTCCTCATTTACTTGCCCGAATGGCGATACCCCGCAGCACATCCCGGTACAGCTCGTCCCGGTCCTCCAGGTCCACCATCAGCCAACGCTGCCCGTTGCCCTCCCTCGTACGGTCATATATATCCCGCAGCGCGGCACAGCACTCCGGCATGATCGTCTCGACGGCCTCCTTCTCCTTCCGGCTCACTACCAGCAACACCGTGAAATACTGCTCCCGCGGATAAATAGTACACAGAGATTTGCCGGATTTTTTGAATTTGACATTCCAGCCTCTCTCCATGCTGCACGAGCTATATTCAATCTTCTCCGCACAGCGGTAGGCCCCCATAATCTCCCCGCAGAATTCCCGGAATACGGGGTTACGCACATACTCCCCCATCTCGTTCAGCGTGGGTTGATAGTCTCTGTTTTGCAGGTCGATCATATGCACAGCCCTCCATCGGCTGTTTTCACTGCCAGCTCCACCAGCGCATCAATCGCCGCCCTCTCCGCCACCTGAACGAACAGGCCATGCCTCTTCGCCTCTCCGGCGGTCTGCTCTCCGATACAGAGGCCCGTGATTCGTGTGAAATCCGCATCCGGCCCCACTGCGAAGACAAGTCCCTTGACCGTGGAGGCGGAGGTAAAAGTTACATAGTCAAACCGCCCCGCCTCTATCTCCCTCCGAAGCTCTGCGGACCTGGGGTTGTTGTATATTGTGCGGTAAACGGACACATCATCACAGGCAATCCCCGCCGCCTCCAGCGCGTTCGTCAAGGCGGGAGTCCCCTCCTCCGCCCGCAGCAGCAGTACTCTGCCCCCAGCGACATTTGCCAGGGCCGCACCCATGTGGGCGGCGTCGCAGAACTCCGGAACCAGGTCGGCGGCAAGCCCGCGGGCCGTCAGCGCCCGCCCGGTGGCAGGGCCGACGGCCGCCAGTTTCACGCCTCCCAGCGCCCGGGCATCTTTTCCCATATCCCGCAGGCACGACCAGAACGCCTCCACCCCAGCGGCACTGGTGAAGCCCAACCATTCATAGGCTGAAAGCCGCCCCAGCGCCTCCTCCATGGCAGGACAGGGCCGGATGGCCTCCGTGCGGATGCAGGGAAACCCCACCACGTCCGCCCCCAGCGCCCGCAGCTTCTCCGACAGCGTTCCCGCCCGATCTACAGGCCGGGTAACCAGAATTCTCCTGCCATGGAGGGGGAGCCGCTCAAACCAGCACAGCTCCTCCGACAGAGAGCAAACGCCTCCCACAATCAACAAGGCGGGGCTGCGGATACCCATCTCCGCCGCCCGCCTCTCCAAGTTGGACAGGGTCGACAGACACCGCCGCTGCTGCGGCAGGGTTCCGTTTTCCACCATGGCGGCTGGGACGTCCGGGTCCATCCCGGCCGATAGCAGCCCCTCCGCAATGACCGGCAGGGCCGTCACACCCATGAGGAACACCAGCGTCCCCCTGGTCCGTACCAAGGCCTCAAAGTCGATGTTCAGAGCCGTGCCCGCCCGCGCGTGGGCGGTGACAAAATGCACAGAGGAGGCGAAATCCCGATGGGTCACCGGGATCCCCCCATAGGCCGCCGCCGCCACGGCAGAGGTAATACCGGGTACCTCCTCGAAGTCCACTCCTCCGGCGGCAAGTACCTGCAGCTCCTCGCCGCCCCGGCCAAAGACGAAGGGGTCCCCGCCCTTCAGCCGCACCACATTGCGCCCCGCCCGCGCCTCCTTCAACAGAATACGGTTGATCCCATCCTGGGGCACCGGATGATGGCTGGCCTCCTTGCCCACGTCGATCCGCTGGGCGGA
Source organism: uncultured Oscillospiraceae bacterium (assembly GCA_910584045.1). GTDB lineage: Bacteria > Bacillota > Clostridia > Oscillospirales > Oscillospiraceae > Pelethomonas. The sequence goes on from CAJTYO010000008.1 coordinate 30,382, forward strand.
GGCGGGGATCAGCGAGAGCACGGCGGGGCTCACCAACCGGTCATAGACCACAACCTCTGCCTGCTCCAGCGCCCACAGCCCCTTAACAGTCAGCAGCCCCGGGTCCCCAGGACCAGCCCCTACAAGCGTCACTTTCCCTGCCATGGACTATCCCTCCTTCAGCTTTTTTGCCAGAGTCCGAGCCAGTGCGGTCCCATCCCCGGCAGGGCCGGATATGGCGCCCCTCCAAAGGCGGTCCTCCTCATCCGCATACAGTCCGGTGACTGTAATCCCCTCCCCCTCCGTCTCGGCATAGGCCGCAATAGGAGAGGAGCAGCCCCCGTCCAGCGCCCGGACAAATGCCCGCTCCGCCATGGCGCAGGCCTCTGCCGCCGGGTCTCGGAGGCAGTCAAAAACCGCCCTGTCCATATCCGCCCGGCACTGGACGGCCAGAATACCCTGTCCGGCGGCGGGCAACAGTTCCTCCGGCTGAAAGTATCGGCTGATCCGCCCCTCCAGACCCAGGCGTTTCAGTCCCGCCGCCGCCAGCACCAGAGCGCCGTACTCTCCGCCGTCCAACTTGCGCAGACGGGTCTGCACATTTCCCCGGACGGGCCGGACCTCCAGCTCCGGAAACAGCTTCCTCAACTGAAACCGCCGCCGGGGACTGGCGCTGCCGATAGGGCCGACCAGACTCTCCGCTCCCTCCGGCAGTACAAGCGCATCCCGGGGGTCTTCCCGCCGAAGGAAGGCCACAACGGGCAGTTCCTCAGGCAGGTTCATAGGCAAATCCTTACAGCTGTGGACCGTCAGGTCCACCCGTCCCTCCCGCAGAGCGGCCTCCAACTCCTTGACAAACAGGCCCTTCCCCCCCACCTGCTCCAGCGTGCGGTCCAGAATTCTGTCCCCGGTGGTCTTCATGGTCACCAGTTCCAGCTCCAGCTCCGGCCAGGCTGAACGGAGCGCGTCCATCACCAACCGGGACTGGATTACCGCCAGGCGGCTGTCCCTGCTGCCAACACGCAGCCTTTTAATATGTATCATCCTTTCCGTTTTCCAGGATTGTTCGAACTTTTTCTGCTGTTTCGGCGGTTCTTCTGTGGTCCGACCCATCCCCCACCAAACCGGCCACCATGCCGTTCCCCTGGCATATGGCGGGGAAGAAAAAGTCGCAGTCCGACGGCTCGTCCGATCGATTGAAGAAAATCCCCAGCTGTCTGGCCTCCCGCCCTGCGGCCTCGTTGACGGACCCGTCATCGGCGGCAGCCACAACCAGAAACGCCCCCGCCAGATCCCCGGACCTGTAGATCCGCTCCTCATAGCGGACGCCCACCGCCTTCCGCACCATAGATGGTGAGATCACCGTGACCTCTGCGCCGAAGTCCGCCAGGACCTCCGCCCGGCGTAGCCCTACCGTCCCGCCGCCGATCACGACGGCCTTTTTTCCGGTGAGATCCACAAACAGAGGAAAACGCCTATTCCCCATTCCGCTTGACCACCACCACGGAGAAATACCCGCTGTCCTCCGGCGCGTCAGCGAACCGGGGGTACACCCGCTCGGTCTCCATGCCGCAGTTCTCCACCATGGATGCCCGGTCCAGTAATTCGTGGGCCTCCAACGTTCTGCGCAGCTGACCAAGCTCTCGGCCCGCCTTCATGAACACATAGTTTGCATCCACCGACAGGCAGTCCTCCACGTCCCGGTGGGAGGCGGGGATAATCAGTAGCCTCTCTCCGCCCTCGCACAGCCCGCCGCCTAACGCCGCCGCCACCGCACAGAAGGACGGCACGCCAGGAATGATCCTCGCCTCATACCCCCTGGCCAACACCCGCCGATGGGTGTAGATATACGTGGCGTACACCGATGGGTCCCCCAGGGTGATGAACGCCACCGTTTTCCCCTCGTCCAGCAAGCCGGCGATCAGCTGGGCATTTGCCTCATAGGCTGCCTCCAGCCGCACAGGATCCCGGGTCATGGGGGCCTGGCAGTACAGCAGGGGTTTGCCCTCCGCCAAAGCGCCGATGATGGTCAGGGCCGTTTTCTCCCCCGCCCCCTTGTCGGGAACGGCGATGACGTCCGCCTCGTTCAAAATTCTCTGAGCCTTGAGTGTCAGAAGCTCCGGATCTCCGGGCCCTACGCCCACACCGTATAAAATACCTTTTTCCACGATGGGTATCCTCTCCTTCATATGTAGTTTGCTCCCCTCCTCCGGTACATGCTCCCCGCCGGACAGCCCAGCGCTTCAGCGGTCCGCTCCAGAGGGGATGCGTCCAGAATTGCTACGCCTCCTCCTGTTCAGGGTCGGTCCTTTCCTCGGAGGCGGGGTTCTCCGGGGAGGCAGGCTCTATCTCCGCAGGCGCCTCCACAGATGTCGCCACAGCTTCCCGCGCCGCAGCCTGACGGTTGACGAACAGGTTCTCCTGCCCGTGTGGGCACTTGCGCTTGTTCATGATCAACACTGCCGCCCCCGCGATGACGAACAGAATGCTCAGCAGCTGGCTGACCCGGATGGGCTGGCCGAAGAGCTCCCAGCCGAAGAGTTTGAGCGTATCGGTGCGCATCCCCTCAATCCAGGCTCGGCCCAGGCCGTACCAGATGAAGTAGAAGCAGGTGTTCTCCCCATCGAAGGTTCGAGCCTTAGAGATGACAAACACAATCAGCAGCAGACCGATCAGATTCCACAGACTCTCATACAGGAACGTGGGATGGACCTCAATATATTCCGTGGCAGACACCCACACCCGCATCCGCCAAGGCAAAGTGGTCTCACCGCCGAAGACCTCCCGGTTGACGAAGTTGCCCCACCGGCCAACAGCCTGGCCAATGAGCAGACCCATTACTCCCAGGTCCGCGAAGGCCCCGAAGGACAGCTTCTTCCTCCGGCAGAAGATCAGCAGGACGAAAAAGGCCGTGATGACCGCCCCATAGATGGCCAGTCCGCCGTCCCATATGGCGACCATTTTGCCCCAGTTGAGGCCGCCGTCGGCATTTCGAAACATATCCAGATAGAAGACGACATAGTAGAGCCTGGCCCCGAGAATGCACAGCGGTATCTGCCAGATCATCATGTCATAGATATTATCCTCCGTAATGCCGTACTTCTTCCCCTGCCGGCAGCAGAACAGCACGGCAAGAATCAGCCCCGCACAGATGATGATTCCGTACCAGCGCACCCCGTTCATAATGGGGATAGCCACTGGAGACGGGTTGATGGACCAGTCCCCGAACAGGCCGGGGAAACTGATGGGCATATCGGTCCTTGCATATTCATACATAATACTTGTTCCTCCTTGGACGCTGTGCTACTGTTTTGGATGGATCAGGGATATGGCCGAACGCTCCTCGGTGACGTTCAGCCGCAGAAATGCCTCCACGTCCTCCTTGGTCACGGAGTCAAAAATCTCCGGGAATCGGTAGTAGTCGAAGCCCTGGAAATATCCCTCCGCCATGCTAATGGCGATATTTTCAAAGGAGTTGAGGCTGCGGAGCATTCCGCCATAGGCGGCCCGCCGGAGTTGGCGAAAGAAATCCCCGTCGATCCCCTCTCCGCCCAGCCGACCGGCCTGGCGGACAATCTCCTCGGACACCCGTCGGGGGTCCCGAGCGTCACCGCCCACATATATATAAGACGCCCCCGGCAGCATGTCGAAGTTGCCCCCCAGGCTGCCGTTGACGGCCCCCTCCTCGTACAGACGGGTATACAGCGGGCTGCTCTCCCCGAACAGGGCGTCGCAGGCCAGATCTCCGATAATGCTCTCCCGCAGCATCGCCTCCCCCCTCCCGGCGGGTACGCATTTAAAGCCCGTCAGGAACATGGGCATGGACACCTCCATAGTCAGCTCCGTCTCTGCTCTGTTCGGGATGGGGGATTCCTCCTGTCCGTAGTCCCTCTCGACAGCGGATCCGCCCTCCTGGGGCAGGATGGCCTCCGCCTCCTCCGCAATCCTCTCCGCCTCCACGTTTCCCACACACACCAACACCATATTGGACGGCGTGTAAAAGGCCCGGTGACAATCGTATAGGACCTGGGGCGTGATGCGTCCAATGCTCTCCACCGAGCCAGCCACCGGTACCCGGGCAGGACTGTCCTTATACAGACACTCCATCATCCCCGCATATACCTGCCAATCCGGGTCGTCCTCCGTCTCCCGGATCTCCTGGGCGATGATGCCCCGTTCCTTGTCCACGCCCTCCTGGGTAAAGTAAGGCTCGGATACGAAGCGCAGCAATGTCCGCAGATTCTCATAGAACTTCTCGGTCGCGGTGAAATAGTAGGCGGTGACGGCGCTGCTGGTAAAGGCGTTATCCGACGCCCCGTTCCGAGCGAATATCTGGGTGACGCTGCCCTTCTCCTTGTCAAACAGCTTGTGCTCCAGATAGTGGGCGACGCCGGCGGGGGTGTCCAGCCACTGGCCGTTCAGCCTGAAGCGCATATCCATGCCGCCGTACCGAGCAGCGAAGAAGGCATAGCTCCTGGCGTGATAGGGCTTTTGGACCACAATAATCTCCAGTCCGCTGTCCAGCCTCGCCCGGGACACCTTCTCCCCCAGTCGAGGATAGAATGCACCTGTCATGGCCGAGTCTCCTTCCCTGTCAAGAAATAGATCGTATCCAGCCGTACCTCCCCCGCCGCCTGCCGGATGCGCTCCGGCGTCACCGCCCGGATAGCGTTGATCAGGCCCTGGACGGTCTCCTCACCGCCGGAGACCGCCTGTCCCATGACAAAATCCTCCAGCGCCCCGGCGGAGTCCTCCATGGAGCGCAGGCCGCTGAGCAGGGATTGTTTGGCCCCCTCCAGCTCCCAGTCCTCCCACTCGCCCCTTTTCAATGCCTCCAGCTGGCCCAGAATCTCCTCCACCGCCCGTTCATAACTGTCGGGTTCAATGCCGGAAGAGATGGTGACAAGTCCCTTGAGCCGGTGGTAGACGCTGCCCGCATAATAGCACAGTGACAGCTTCTCACGCACGTTGACAAACAGCTTGGAGGTGGCGGCCCCGCCGAACATGGCGTTCATCAGCATGGTGGCGGGCGCATCCATGCTGCCAGTGCGGCAGCCGATGCACAGCTTGCCCTGAGCTACGTCCATCTCCTCCGTTATCACTCGGAGCTCCTCCCTGGCGGGACGGCGCTCGGTGGGCACGGGGATCAGCTCTCCCTGCCGGGGCAGCTGGGCGAAAGCCCTGGTAAAGGCCCCCGCCACCCGCTCCCGCGGCGCGCTGCCGCAGTAGAACAGCTCCAGCCGCCCTCTGGACAGCATATCCCGGTAGTGTCTGTTGATCCGCAGCTGGGATATCTTCTCCACGTCCTCCGCGCCGCCCAGCCGCCGCACGCCGTAGCGCTCTCCGGCGCACATCTCTTCCATCAGCCGCCGGGCGGCGTATGCGCGCTTGTCGTTCACATCGCTGCGAATCAGATCCGCCAGGTTTTCCCGCTCGCTCTCCACATAGGACCGCAGAAACCGCCCGCCCTCGGTGGCGGGTGCGCAGCAGGACTCTCCCAGCAGATCCGCCAGCTTCTCCAGCAGCCGCTCCCCTTTGGGCAGCAGCCGATCGTCCACACAGCTGGCCACAAAGCCGAAGATCTGGTTCTCCCCCTTTTTGCGCACCGTGGGCTCCAGCCGCGCGCCATAGAGCAGGTCCAGCTCCCGGCTGATGGAGGACATATCGGGACACCGGGCAGTCCCCCGGCTCAGCACGTTCACCATCAAGGCGTTGCAGCCCGCCGTCTCACTGTCCAGCGGAGCGGCCATCTGGGCGCTCATAAAACTGGTTTTGAACTTTTCCGATGGGATATGGGTAAGATAGACGTTGTCCATCAGGCTCTGTCGCGTCATGCCCTTTCTCCTTCTCTTGTCTGGTCTCTGCTAGTATATACCTTTTTCCCCATAGTTTCCATAGGGGCGGCAGAATTTTATTTTAAATTTTGCTGAAGAGGGGACGGCGTACACCGCCGCCCCCTCAGCTCAATTATACCGGTTCTGCGCCTCCTGCACGCCCCTTTCCATCACGCACAGGGCGGCGTCTACGGCCCGAGAGACCGCCTCGTCCACGGTCTTACGCTCCTGGGGGGTGAAATGTCCGATGACCCAGTCGATCATCTCGTGGTCCGGGTGCGCCGGCGCACCCACCCCCACCCGGACTCTGGGGAACTGGTCGGTCCCCAGGTGGGCGATGATGTTCTTTAATCCGTTGTGCCCGCCGGCGCTGCCGCCGGCGCGGATGCGCAGCTTCCCCAGCGGCAGCGCCACGTCGTCGGAGATCACCAGCACCCGCTCCGGGGGAATCTTATAAAATCCCCCCGCAAGCTTCACCGCCTCCCCGCTCAGATTCATATACGTCTGAGGCTTGAGTACCAGAACCCGCCCTCCGCCTGTCCGGATCTCGCCGGTCAATGCTCGATAGCGGAGCTTGTTGATCTTTACGCCCTCCCGGCGGGCAAGCTCGTCGGCAGCCATGAAGCCGATGTTGTGGCGGGTGGTCTCGTAGTCCCGGCCCGGGTTGCCCAGGCAGACCAGAAGCCATTGGAAATTTGACGTTGACATTCGTTTTATTCTCCAGTCGGTTGTTTCATCTGTTCGACAGCCTGGGGTGACGCCCCTCTCATGCCTCCCCATCGTCCACCAGGCGAATAATGTCGCCTGGCGTGCAGTCCAGCGCTATGCACATCCCCAAAACAATATCTCGGTTATACCTCGTTACACGATCTTTGTAATATCCGTCTATCGTCGGATAAGTGGTCCCCATACGTTTCGCAAGCTCATACCTGGTCATGTTCCGCTTTTTCAGCAACTCATCCAGAACAATATGAATTGAAAAAGGCATATAATCACCACCCCATATATAGTGTTTTGTTAGTATATACCATACATTTACACTTGGCAAGTACAAGTTAACAATATATATATTGCGAAGTGTTTATATGAAGAGAAAAAAGACCTGCTGGATGAGCTATTCATCACCTGTATGGACCTTGGCGGCGATCTGCTCATGCTGGAGGGGGTGCTGCGGGACAAGGAGAGGAGGCCGGCGTCCTCAGAGTGCAGGTCCCTCCGTCTGACCCGGCTGAAGGACTACATACGCCAGCACACAGAGGAAATCATCTGTCTGACCGGCGCACTGCGCCGGCTCCCTCCGGCAAGGCGAAGGTAATACAGGGCAAAGGAAAAGCACCCCCGAAGGGGTGCTTTTCCTTACATGAATCAAATCCATAGTTTGGATACGGAAATCTCCTGGTAGATCCGCTCAATGGCCTCCGCAAACATCGGAGCCACCGTCAAATATTTGATCTTGCTTGATAGGGCGGGATCCACTGCCGCAATAGTGTCAAGGAAAGCAATCTCCTTGATGGGACTGTTGTTAATCCGATCAATGGCGGGCCCGGACAATACCCCGTGGGACGCGCAGGCGTACACATTCCGTGCGCCGCCCACCTCCACGATGGCCTTGGCCGCATTACACAGGCTGCCGGCAGTGTCCACCATATCGTCGAACAGGATACAGTCCTTTCCCTCCACGTCGCCAATGACATTCATCACCTCGCACTGGTTGGCCTTCTGCCGCCGCTTGTCCACGATGGCCAGATTCATGTGCAGCTTCTGCGCAAAGGCTCGGGTACGGGACACGCTGCCCACGTCCGGAGATACCGCGATCATCTCCTCGCACTTCTCCCCGAACTTCTTGGCGTAGTAGTCAACAAAAACCGGGTTGCCGTACAGGTTATCCACCGGGATGTCAAAAAAGCCCTGAATCTGGGCGGCGTGCAGGTCCATGGTCAGCACCCGGTCAGCACCCGCCGCAGTGAGCATATTGGCCACCAGCTTGGCGGAGATGGGATCCCGCGCCTTGGCCTTGCGGTCCTGGCGGGCATAGCCGAAATAGGGGATCACCGCCGTGACCCGCCCGGCGGAGGCCCGCTTCATGGCGTCGATCATGATCAGCAGCTCCATCAAATGGTCGTTCACCGGGCTGCTGGTAGACTGGATCAGGAACACATCCGACCCGCGGACGGATTCGTAGATGGAGGCGAAGGCCTCCCCGTCGGAGAAATGTCCGATCTCGGCGCTGCCCAGCTGAATGCCGATCAGGCGGCACACGTCCTTGGCCAGGTTCTGGTTGGCGTTGCCACTGAACACCTTCATGTCTTTTCCGTGAGAAATCATTTCCAACATCCTCTTTTCATCGTAATCTTCGTTCTCGGAAGGGTCGGGCTTGAATGGTCTCCCATGGGGCGGGCCGCGCATAGGCGGCCCCGCCGCCTATTGCTCCTGCTTCTTCTGGTACAGCGCCCGCCGGGCTCTGGCCCAGTCGGGCTTGTTCTCCTGGCGCACCCGGGAAATGGCCAGGGCGTCGGGCTCCACGTCTCTGGTGACAGTGGCGCCGGCGGCGATATACGCCCCCGCCCCCACCGTCACAGGGGGAACCAGATTGGTGTTGCAGCCGATGAACGCGCCGTCGCCGATGACGGTGCGGTGCTTCCTGAATCCGTCATAATTGGAGGTGATGGTGCCACAGCCGAAGTTTACCCCCGCCCCCACGTCGGCGTCGCCCACATACGTGAGGTGGCTCATCTTGGCGTCCGGACCGAAGACCGCGTTCTTGATCTCCACATACGCCCCCACCTTGCACCCGTCCCCCACCTGACAGTGGGGCCGGACGTGGGCAAAGGGCCCCACATGCACATTCCTGCCCAGAACGCTCTCGTAAACCTGGGAGGCGTTGACCACACAGCCGCTGCCGATCTCGCAGTCCACCACCATGGCGTTGGGGCCAATCTCGCAGTTCTCCCCCACCACCGTGTTCCCCCTCAAAATGGTCCCCGGCAACAGCACGGTGCCCGCGCCGATGGTTACCCGTGGATCGATGTAGGTGTTGTCGATGTCCACCACCTTCACGCCGGTGCGCTGGTGGTACATGACGATCTTCTCCCGCACAGCCCTCTGCAGCTGCACTAGCTCCGGCACGCTGTAGAAGGTGAGCATCATGCTGCCCACCGGCAGCATGGCCTCGTGGATCTCCTCGATCCAGCAGCCGTGGGCGAACTCGCCGATGTCCCGGCGGTAGTCCTCCTCGGTGCCGGCCACCGCTGCGGCCCCCTCTGGGAAGCAGGCGGCCGCCTCCTCCATATCCTCGCTATCACAAACAACAAAAAAGCGCCGGACGCCCTTTTTTATCCACGCCCGCATACACCAATTTAATACGGGACAAAATAGCACGTCCTGCAGCATCAGGGGTTTTCCATTATAGGTCTCCGCTGTGTCCTCCGTCAAAAAAACAACAATACATTTCTTGTTCTCCATCTGGGACGAGCCCCCCTTTCCCTTATACCGTCTATTATACCAGAAGCGGCCATTTATGCAAGCGAAATTTTCCCAAAGCGGCAAAATTTCAGACCTCCTCCCTCAAGGAACCGCTCCCGCCCACGTTCTATACAATATCCCCCATTGGAAGCGCCGGAAATTGTGCAGTTTCACCGCTCCAGAAATACCCGGGAAAAGAGATGTAAAATTTTGTGAAGAATTTGCGGCTTAATGCTTGAATTTGGAAATGATTTGGTTTACAATGTACCGGTAAACGCGGACCGGCCCCGGCCGGTCCGGGGAAAGGCGGACCGATCATGCTGCACATCGTTCTGGTAGAGCCGGAGATCCCGCCCAACTGCGGCAACATTGCCCGCACCTGCGCCGCCACCGGCAGCAGTCTGCACCTGGTGGAGCCTTTGGGCTTCGACGTGTCCGACCGGGCAGTGAAGCGAGCCGGCTTGGACTACTGGTCCCTTGTGGAGGTGACGGTCTATCCGGACCTGCCAGCTCTGTTCGCAGCCCACCCCGAGGCTGGGTGCGATCTATGGCTGGCCACCACCAAAGCCCCTCGGGATTACAGCGAGGCCCGATTCTCCCCCGACTGCTGGCTGTTTTTCGGTAAGGAGACGGCGGGCCTGCCCCTCCCATTCCGGGAATCCCACAGAGAGAGGTGCATCCGTATTCCTATGGTGGACGCGGCCCGCAGCCTGAACCTCGCCAACAGCGCCGCCGTACTCATTTACGAGGCGCTCCGGCAGAACGGCTTTCCAGGCCTACTGGAGGTGGGCGAGATGGGCTCCTCCGCAAATCATCCTACCAATCAGACTATTTCATATATTGTTTGAAAGGAGAAATCAGAACACATGAACTACAACAAAAAAACGGTGAAGGATGTTGACGTCAAGGGCAAGAAGGTTTTGCTCCGCTGCGACTTCAACGTCCCCCAGGACAAGGCCACCGGGGCCATCACGGATGACAAGCGCATCCGCGCGGCCCTGCCCACCATCCAGTATCTGCTGGACCAGGGCGCGGCGGTCATTGCCTGCTCCCACCTGGGTAAACCTGAGCCCAGCTTCGACAAGTGGGTGAAAAAGCAGAGCGAAAAGGGCAAAGACCCCGCCTCCCTCACCAGGGAGAAGTGGGAAAAGACCCTGGAGGCGCTCTGCATGGAGCCTGTGGCAAAGCGTCTGAGCGAGCTGCTGGGCAAAAACGTCATCCTGTCAGGCGACGTGGTTGGCCCCGACGCCCAAGCCAAGGCCGCCGCGCTGCAGTCTGGCGAGATCATGTTGCTCCAGAACACTCGTTTCGAGAAAGGTGAAACCAAGAACGATCCCGAGCTGGCCAAGGCCATGGCCGGTCTGACCGGGGCCGACGGCGTGTATGTGTCCGACGCTTTCGGTGCGGTCCACCGGGCTCACGCCTCCACCGCCGGCGTGGCGGCCTACCTGCCTGCCGTCTCCGGCTTCCTGATCCAGAAGGAACTGGAGTTTATTGGCGGCGCCCTGGCCGACCCCAAGCGGCCTTTGGTCGCCATTCTGGGCGGGGCAAAGGTGAGCTCCAAGATCGGCGTCATCAACAACCTGCTGGAGATCGCCGACATCATCATCATCGGCGGCGGCATGGCCTACACCTTTGCCAAGGCCCAGGGCGGCACCGTAGGCGACAGCCTGCTGGAGAGCGACTGGTTGGACTACTGCAACGAGATGATCTCCAAGGCACAGTCCAAGGGCGTGAAGCTCCTGCTGCCGCTGGACACCGTGATTGCCGACAAGTTCGCCCCCGACGCCAACAGCCAGGTGGTCAAAAACGGCCAGATTCCCGACGGCTGGCAGGGGTTGGATATCGGGCCCGAGACAGTCAAGGCATACTGCGAGGCCGTACGGGACGCCGGTACGGTCATCTGGAACGGCCCCATGGGCGTGTTCGAGTTTGATAAGTTCGCCGTGGGGACCAAGGCCGTGGCCGAGGCCCTGAGCAAGACCTCCGCTATCACCATCATCGGCGGCGGCGACAGCGCTGCGGCTGTGCAGCAGCTGGGATATGCCGATCAGATGACCCATATCTCCACTGGCGGCGGCGCCTCTCTGGAGTTTATGGAGGGCAAGGAGCTGCCCGGCGTGGCCTGCCTGTTGGACAAGTAAGCCTTTGGAGGCGGACAGCCTCCGCCCATCAAGCGTCCCTTTGATATTTTTCAGCGGGCTAACGCACGGAGGAAAAGTGACTCATTTTTATTAGCCTACTATTATATATTGTAACAGGAGAAAGATCGTCATGAACCGTAGATACCGCAAAACCATTATCGCCGGCAACTGGAAGATGAACAAGACCGCCACCGAGACCAAGAAATTTGCTGAGGAGATCAAGCCCATCCTGCCCCGCGCCAAGTGGTGCGAGGTGGTGGTGTGCGTCCCCTTCGTCAATATTCCTGCCGCTCTGAAGGCCTTTAAGGATATGCGGGTGGCCGTGGGCGCGGAGAACTTGTACTTCGAGCCCAATGGGGCCTACACCGGCGAGGTGGCCGCTGATATGCTCAAGGATCTGGGCGTAAAGTATGTCATCATCGGCCACTCCGAGCGCCGTCAGTACTTCGGCGAAACCGACATCACCGTCAACAAAAAGGTCCTTGCAGCCCTGGAGGCCGGCCTGCATCCCATCATCTGTGTGGGCGAGAGCCTGGAGCAGCGGGAGATGGGCGTGACCATGGAGCTCATCGCCCTGCAGGTCAAGAGCGCCCTGTCCGGCGTGGCGCCGGAAAAGGTACGCAAGTGTGTGGTCGCTTATGAGCCCATTTGGGCCATCGGCACCGGCAAAACCGCCACTGCCGAGCAGGCTGCCGAGGTCTGTACCGCCATCCGCGCCACCATCCGCAATCTGTATGGAGCCCGAGTGGCCCGCTCCATCACCATCCAGTACGGTGGCTCCATGAATCCCAAGAACGCCGCGGAGCTGCTGGCCCAGCCCGACGTGGACGGCGGCCTCATCGGCGGCGCGGCTCTTAAGCCCGACCAGTTTGTGGACATCATCAACGCCGCCAACCAGGAATAACAGCTGGCAAACGCAGTGCGGTATCCGCCGGGGGCGGATACCGCCTCGTCTGCCCCCGGGGCGCCTGCGCCGGTGAGGGCCTAGGTCCCCCCAAAATGATTGAGAATTCGAGGTCATTATGAACAAAACGCCTACAACTTTAATTATTATGGACGGCTTCGGCCTGCGGGACGACTCCGACGGCAACGCGGTGGTCCACGCCAGAACGCCGGTGCTGGATAAGCTGTTCGCCGAGTGTGAGCACACCACTCTGTCCGCCTCCGGTCTGGACGTGGGTCTGCCCGACGGACAGATGGGCAACAGCGAGGTGGGTCACACCAACATTGGCGGCGGTCGGGTGGTGTACCAAGATCTGCCTCGGATCACCCGGTCCATCGAGGACGGCAGTTTCTTTGAAAATTCCGCCTACTGTGCCGCTATGAAGGCCTGTCTGGAAAACGGCAGCTCTCTGCACCTCTACGGTCTGCTCAGCGATGGCGGGGTCCACTCCCACAACACCCATCTATGGGCTCTGCTGAAGATGGCCAAGCTGAAGGGGCTGACACGGGTGTATATCCACGCCTTTCTGGATGGCCGGGACGTCTCCCCCACCAGCGGCAGGGGCTTTGTGTCCGAGACGGTGGAAAAGTGTAAGGAGATCGGCGTGGGCAAGATTGCCACCGTGATGGGACGCTACTACGCCATGGACCGCGATAAACGCTGGGAGCGGGTAGAGCAGGCCTATGACGCCATGGTCTACGGCCAGGGCGTACAGAACCCGGACCCGGTGGACGCTGTCGCCAAAAGCTATGCCAACAACGTGACTGACGAGTTTGTGGAACCCGTGGTCTGCGACAGCGAGGGTGTCATCAGCGACAACGACAGCATCATTTTCTTCAATTTCCGCCCCGACCGGGCGCGTGAGATCACCCGGGTGTTCGTTGACCCGGAGTTTGACGGATTCCAGCGTGAGATTTTCCCCCTGACCTATGTGTGCACTACCGAGTACGACGCCACCATGCCCAACGTTCAGGTAGCCTTCCCCCGTATCCGGGTTGCCAACGGTCTGGGCGAATATCTCAGCACCATGGGCATGACGCAGCTGCGCATTGCCGAAACGGAGAAGTACGCCCATGTCACCTTTTTCTTCAATGGCGGCGTAGAGGCCGTGTTCCCCGGCGAGGACCGGGTTCTGGTGGCCTCTCCCAAGGTGGCCACCTATGATCTGCAGCCAGAGATGAGCGCCGTTGAGGTGACCGACAGATGTGTGGAGCGCATTGAGTCCGGGAATTACGATGTTATCATCCTCAATTTCGCCAACTGCGATATGGTGGGCCATACCGGAGTGTATGAAGCTGCGGTGAAGGCCGTGGAGACAGTGGATACCTGCGTGGGCCGCGTAGTGGATGCCACCAGGGCCATGGGCGGCATCGCCATGATCACCGCCGACCATGGCAACGCCGAAGAGATGCGCAAGTCCGACGGTTCCCCCATGACCGCTCATACCACCAATCTGGTGCCCTTTATTCTTGTGGGCGCGGATGCAAAGCTTCATCCGGGCCGTCTGGCGGACATCGCCCCCACCATTCTGGATATTATGGGTTTGGAGCGCCCGCCCGAAATGGATGGGAAGAGTTTAATCGATTGATAGAGCGCTAAGTACGGCGTTCCCCTCTGAAAGGAGAGGGGAACGCCTCTTTTTGCGGCCGGACCGGCTGCCTCTGTATAGCGTTCTCTGGTCCATTGAAAGCTGTGTTCTCTCGCCTTTCGTGAAAATGCCGAAACGCTCACACGGCAACATTTTTAAACGGGGACCTCACTGGACACACTTGCCAACAGGCGCAAGAAATGGTATAATCTCCTCCGGAATTTGAGGAGGAGGCACGACAATGAACATGAAAAGGAATTGGACGCTTCTGGCCCTATGCGCGGTTCTCACCCTGACCGCCTGCAGCAGACAGACGCAAGGGGAAGAAAACATGGAGCCGGAGCCCACCTATGAAACGGTTGAGCTGACCGTATGGGGGGCGGAGGAGGACGAGGCCCTGTTAGAGGAGCTGTTCGCCTCCTTCCAGAACCGATATGCCGGTGAGGCCAGCATCCGCATTACCTATCACCCCCAGAGTGAATCCAACTGCAAAGACGCAATGCTCGCGGACCTGGAACAGGGGGCAGATGTGTTCGCCTTTGCTGACGACCAGCTGGCCGCCCTAGCCGCCGCCGGTGCGCTAGACCCTATTGAGGACTCGGATGCCATCCGAGATGCAAATCTGCCCACAGCGGTGGAGGCCGCTTCCGTGGCCGGCACACTGTACGCCTATCCCCTGACAGCAGACAACGGCTATTTTCTCTACTATAACAAGGCCTATTTCTCCGAGGAGGATGTTCAAAGCCTGGAGCGGATGCTGGCTGTCGCAGAGGAGCGGGAGCGGCTGGTATCTATGGACTGGTCCTCCGCTTGGTACGTATACGCCTTTTTCGGCAACACCGGACTGACGGTTGGACTACAGGAGGATGGTCTGACCAATTACTGTACATGGAACAGCACGGAAGGTCCCATCTGGGGCACAGACGTAGCCCGGTCCATGCTGAATGTGGCGGCCAGCCCCGCCTTTTCGAACCGACCGGACACAGAGTTCCTGCGCGGGGTGCGTGACGGCTCTGTCATCGCCGGGATCAGTGGCGTGTGGAACGCGGTGGCTGTTGAGGAGATTTGGGGCGCAAACACTGGAGCGGCCAAGCTCCCCTCCTTTACCTGCCGGGGACAACAGGTACAAATGGCGTCCTTCTCCGGCTGTAAACTCATCGGCGTGAACGCCTACTCCAAACATCCGGTCTGGGCAACGCGGCTGGCGGAGTGGATCACCAGTGAGGAGAGTCAGACCCTCCGCTTCCAGCTGAGGGGACAGGGTCCGTCCAACATCCTCGCCGCTGAATCGCCAGAGGTGCAGGCTTCCCCGGCAATCCTTGCCCTTCTGGCCCAGTCGGAGTTCTCTCAGCTCCAGCGGGTCGGCGGCAAATTCTGGGAGCCGGTACAGGTCTTCTCTGCCAGTATGGCGGCAGGCAATCCCGGCGGAGTCCCCCTGCAGGAGCAGCTGGACCGGATGGTGGAGGGCGTTACCGCCCGATAGAGATGGGGAACGCCCCAGAAAAAAATGGAGGGATTCGATGAAAGGCAATCTTACGCTGCGGCAGCGGCTCATTCTACCCGTTATCCTGCTGGGACTGATATCCCTGCTGTCCAATATTTTGGCGGTCTCCGGCATCAACAGCGTCAATGCCAGCGCTGCAAAAATTGTGGACAACTACATGACCAGTGAGGCGCGGCTGGAGGAAATCCGCCGTTCAATTATGGATATCCACCGGCTGGCCCTGTCCCACATTGTGGCGGCGGACCACGCCACAATGATCCAGGTGGTAACCGAAATCAAGGCCGAAGAGGCTGCGCTGGAGGACAGACTTGCGGACTATGCGCCCTTTGTCTCCGAGGCGGACGGAGATACATACCGCACTCTGCTCTCGGACTACCAGTCCTTTAAACACGCCCTGGTCCGGCTGGTCTGCGCCAGTGCCGACAGCAAAACCCAGGAGGCCTATGCTCTGGCAAACGGGGACGCAGCCAGCTGGAGCGAGTCCGCAGAGGCGTGCATCGACACGCTTTACGCCTCCGTCAGCGCCCAAGCCGGGGCGGCGCGAAACCACTTGAACGCCGTATATATCACCGCCCTGATTATCAGCACCGCCGCTCTCCTCGCAGGTATCGCCTTGGTAGCGGCCGCCTTCCGCATTATTCGAAAGTACGTCATCGCCCCTATTCAGGATACGCTGCACACCCTTCAAGACAGCTCGGAGCGCCTGGGCGGCGTAGTCGGCGAGGTTCGGCGGCGGGTGGAAACCTCCGGCGGCAGCGTTCGAGGCCTATCCGGTCTGATGGAACAGCTGTCCGCCGCCATTGAGGAGGTAGCTGGCAGCACCGCCGCCATCACCTCCAGCGCCGCAGGCACCCGGGAGGACGCCGCCGCCATGGTGGAGGAGTGCGCTGCTATCACCGCATACTCCGCTGATATGCGCCGCCGCGCAGAGGAGCTGGAGCACTCCGCCGAGAGCTCACGGGACGCCATCCGTTCCCGGACGGAAGAAATTGTTGACTCCCTCAACGGCGCTATTGAGAAAAGCCGCAGTGTGGATCAGATCGGCGCTCTGACCAAAGATATTCTGGCCATCTCCTCCTCTACGGATCTTATCGCCATCAACGCCTCCATCGAGGCTTCCCGGGCAGGAACGGCCGGAAAAGGCTTTGCCGTTGTCGCACAAGAAATCCGGCGGCTGGCCGACTCCTGCGCCGAGACAGCGGGTCATATCCAGGAGGTCAGCGCAGTGGTCACCGGCGCGGTGCGCTATCTGTCCGACAGTGCCCAGGAACTGGTGGAGTACCTGGGACAGGCGGTGCTCACTCAATTTGAGCAGTCAGTACAGTCCGGGCGGCAGTACCGGGAGGACGCCGCCTATGTCGCCCATGCTATGGACGACTTTAACAGCCGGACAGACCGGCTGCAAGCCGCCATGGCGGAGATTGCCGGGTCTATCTCCAGCATTTCCGGCGCGATCGACGGCGCAGCCTCCGGCATCACCGGAGTGGCCGGCAATGCGCGCAGCCTGGCGGACGATATGGCCGGCATCACAGCCCGCATGGATACAAATCAGGAGATTGTGGGCGAGCTTCAGGGTCAAATGGACGTATTTGCCAACTTGTAATGACATCAGTAAAATAGGAAGGTCTGTTTCTTACCGGCCTCCCTATTTTATCTTTTGTGCCGGAAATATCCACTTCCTCTGCCGCCAGGGTATATACGCCGAGCTTCGCTCTTCTGACCGGATTGAAAATATCCCCTTCTCGCCTCGGCTGCCAGTACGAACGATTCTCTCAGAATTGTCGAGACAAAACCAGGAAAATTCCTCAGATAACATAACTGCCACATCCTCTTTGCCTATTTCTTACATAAAAGTACAGTTTTTACAAAATACTTAAAAATAATTGATACTGTACAACCATGTACAGGGCGCAAAAAATACGCCAGTTTCTTATTGAAAGGGAAAGGAAAATAAGGTATAATAGACATAATCATCCATAAGGAGGAGCTGTTTTACGAAATATCTGCTTATTATCGGGGACGGCATGGCCGACGACCCTGTCCCTCGACTGGGAAATAAAACGCCGCTGCAAGCCGCTGCAACACCCGCCATCGACCGCATGGCCGCAAACGGTCTGGTGGGAAGCGTAGTCAACTGCCCCCCTCCCCTGCCCGCGGGGAGCGAAACGGCCATTTTGTCCATCTTTGGCTGCGACCCCAGAAAGTATTTTACGGGCCGCTCCCCGATGGAGGCGGCCGCCGCCGGGATCAAAATGCAGAGGGGAGACGCAGCTTTCCGGTGCAACCTTGTCACGCTGGAGGACGGAGACGGTCCTATGGAGAAAAAACGCATTCTCTCCCACTCCGCCGGATCTATTGACGGCCCGTCCGCCATGGAAACTACGGCGGCCCTGCTGGCGGACAGCCGCTTTGCCGCGGCTCTAGCCGCGGCACGGATAGATATCCACCGCTTCCCAGTTTTCCGCCAGCTGGCCGTACAGCATGAAAGCGACATCTCGGATATTCGCTTCTCCCCGCCCCACGACCACCTGGGCGAGGAGGCAGGCTTCTATCTTCCCGCCGGAAACCAGCGGGCGGAGGTCTTCGCCGGGCTGATGCGTCTGGCCCATGAGATTCTGGACCGCCATCCGGTGACGGAAAAGCGGCGCGCTACCGGGAAGCTGCCGGCCAACGGCATCTGGTTCTGGGCGGAGGGCACCGCGGCGGCGCTGCCCTCCTTCCGGGAGCAATACGGTCTGGACGGCGCGGTAATCAGCGCGGTACCCCTGTGCCAGGGCATCGGGGTGCTAAGGGGCCTGGAGCGCGTGGAGGTGGAGGGGGCCACCGGGGAGCTGGACACCAACTTCGAAGGCAAGCTGGAGGCCGTGTGGACCAAGCTGCAGAAGTACGACTTCGTCTGCCTGCACCTGGAGGCCCCCGACGAGTGCACCCACAACGGCGACCTGCCCGGAAAGCTGCAGGCTATCGAGTGGCTGGACAGCCGTCTGGTGGAACCACTGCTGTCCCGTATGGAAACCGCCGGCATAGAACACCGCATCCTGCTCCTGAGCGACCATAAGACATTGACCGCCACCCGCGGCCATGGGGCGGACCCCGTCCCCTTCCTCCTCTATGACAGCCGGCAGAGCACGGGCCGCGGCGGCGTCTACGACGAGCCCGCTGGAGAAAAAGGTCCCTTCGTGGAGGACGGAAGCACCCTTCTATCCAGACTGTTCGACGATACACTCTGACCGCCCTCAAAAAGCAGAGCAAAACCTTGCGGCAAAACGTTCTTTTTGATACTTTTACTTTTAAGAAAAAGTATGCACACCGAAAAATCTAAAAGGAGGAGAGGAAGAATGACGAACCAATTTGAATCCCTGGGCCTGCGGCCCGCGAACATTCTGCTGCCCAAGACAGGCACGGATATGACCAAGTGGGCGGTGGTGGCCTGCGACCAGTTCACCAGTCAGCCGGAGTACTGGGCGGAGGTGGAGCGCATTGCCGGGGACGCGCCCAGCACCCTGCGCCTGATCCTGCCGGAGAGCCGGCTCAACGACGAGAACGTGGAGGCGCATATCTCAGACATCAACCGGTCCATGGAGGACTATCTCTACCAGGACATCTTCACCACCCTGCCTGCGTCCATCATCTATATCGAGCGGACCCAGTCCGATGGAACGGTCCGGCCGGGGCTGGTGGCGGCGGTGGACCTGGAGAAGTACGACTACACGCCCGGTTCCGGGTCCCTGATCCGGGCCACCGAGGGGACAGTGCTGGAGCGCATCCCGCCCCGGGTGCGTGTGCGGAAGGACGCGCCCATCGAACTGCCCCACGTGATGCTGCTGATCGACGACCCCAAGAAAATCTGCGTGGAGCCCATCACCGCCGAAAAGGACAGCATGGAGTCTCTCTATGATTTCGAGCTTATGATGGGCGGCGGCCATCTGCGGGGCTGGCGGCTCAGCGAGGCGCAGATCGAACAGCTGGCCGCAGCTCTGAGCCGTCTGAGCAGCGACGAGGCCATGGAGCACAAGTACGGTCTGGGCGGGGTGCCCCCCCTGCTATTCGCCGTTGGCGACGGCAATCACAGTCTAGCTACCGCCAAGACATGCTATGAGAACCTGAAAAAGGTCACCCCCGAGGAGCAGTGGGCGGCGCTGCCCGCCCGATACGCCTTGGTGGAGATCGAAAATCTCCACGACCCCGCTCTGCAGTTCGAGGCCATCCACCGCGTGGTGTTCGGCGTGAACCCTGAGGAGCTGATCGAGGCCTTCCTGGAATTCTACCCCAACGCCCATCGGGGACCGGGAGTGGGACACTCCATCGCCTATACCCACGCCGGCGGCACAGGCTGCCTCACCGTCCCCAACCCCAGGGTCCAACTGCCGGTGGGCACGCTGCAAAACTTCCTGGACGCCTATCTGAAGGAAAACGGAGGCGAGGTGGACTATATCCACGGCGAAGCCGTTACAGACGAGCTGGGAGCCAGACCGGGCAACATTGGCTTCAAGCTGCCCGCCATGGGGAAGGACCAGCTGTTCAAAACCGTCATCGCCGACGGCGTGCTGCCCCGAAAAACCTTCTCCATGGGCCATGCCGAGGATAAGCGCTACTACGTGGAGGGCCGGAAAATCCGATGAGCTTCCCTCAAAATCTGCACACCCACACCGTTTTCAGCGACGGCAAAAACACTCCAGAGGAGATGGTTCGCGGGGCCATCCGGGCAGGATGCGCCTCCCTGGGCCTCTCCGATCACAGCCCTATGCCCCCCGCAGCCGATCCGGATGAATGGTCCATGCGGCCAGATCGGATATTGGCTTTCCGGGAAGAGGTTTTGCATCTGCGGGAGGCATACGCCGGAAAACTGGAGCTCTTCCTGGGGTTGGAGCAGGACATCGACTCCTCCCCGCCCCAGGGGGAGTGGGACTATCTGATCGGCTCCGTTCACGGCATATGGGCCGATGGCCGCTACCTCGCGGCGGACGAGAGCGCGGATCGCTTTGACCGGTCGGTCCGGGAGCAATTCGGGGGGGACTACCTGGCCTTCGCACAGGCCTATTACCGCCGGATGGCGGCAGTGGCCCGGAAGACTGGATGCGACATCGTGGGCCACTTCGACCTGATTACCAAGAGCAACGAGGGCGGGCGCCGCTTCGACGAGGATGATCCCCGCTATCGCAGCGCCGCGCTGGAGGCGCTGGAGGCGTTGCTGGAGCGGGACTTGATCTTCGAGATCAATACCGGCGCCATCTCTCGGGGCTATCGCACCACTCCCTACCCCGCCCCCTTCCTGCTGGACGCCATCCGGCAGAAGGGCGGACGAATCTGCATTACCAGCGATTCCCATCAGTCGGACACCATCACCTGCGCCTTCTCCCAGGCGGCGGCGCTGGCGGAGAGCCACGGCTTCCGGGAGACATGGGTGCTGGCGAAGGACGGCTTCCGGCCGGTTGGACTGACGGAATATAAAAAATTAGGATAAGGATGAAACTTTGCTATGAAAAGGTTCACCTCGCTGCTGTTAGCCCTGCTGCTCTGTCTGAGCCTGGCCTCCCCTGCCCTCGCCGCCGAGTTCAATGACGTAAAGGCGGGCGACTACTGCTATATTCCCGTGCTGTGGGCGGTGGAGAATGGCATCACCAGCGGCACTTCAAAAACCAAATTCTCTCCCAACGACACATGCACCGTTGGAGAAATCCTCACCTTCCTGTGGCGGGCCGAGGGCAAGCCGGAGCCCGAGAGAGAAAATCCCTTCACCGATGTGACAGACAAGGACTTTTTCGCCTCCGCCGCCCGTTGGGCCCACGAGAAGGGCCTGGTCTCCGGCGATATGTTCCAGGCGGACACGCCCTGCAGCCGCAGCATGGCGGTGACCTATATGTGGAAGGCCGCGGGCAGTCCGGAGACGGGCAGCGCTGACTTTACCGACGTGGCCGCCGACGCGGCATACGCCCCCGCCGTCTCATGGGCCGTAGAGAAAAAGATCACCAGCGGCACCTCCGACAGGGACAAGACCTTCTCCCCCGACAAGCTTTGCACCCGGGGAGAGATCGTCACCTTCCTATACCGCTACAGTGGCTCCCCGAAAGTGAATGTCCCGGAACAGCCGAAGGAGGATACTAAGACCTACGCGGCTTTTCCCTCCGTGCCCGACTTCAGCGCATTTATGGGCCTGGAGCCTGTAGAAAGCCGCGCTGAAAGCGGCAGTCTGGCCTTCTACTATGACCTTGAAGAAATTAACGTCAAGGAGAAGAGTGTGAAGGCGTATAAGGAACTGCTGGAGCGCAAGGGCATCGCCTATATCGGCTCCCAGGAAACCAAATACGGCCCCGTGCTCATCTTCGGCGACAATGACGTCGCTGTGATGTTTATCCTGGTCGGCGACAAGTTCGGTATTATAATTACTACCATCGAAGATATCCTGACCAGTACCAACTCCGACACAACATACTACAAGGAGTGCCCCGAGGTGCCCGACTTCGGTGCGATGACAGGTCTGCCGCTGCAGGAGGCCTCCGAACGAGAAGACGGCTGGTACTACGCCTATAACTTCGACGACAGCGTTACGGAAGAAACCCTCAAAGCATATGGCCGGGCACTGATTGCGGCGGGCTTCGAATATGTGGGCAGCGGCTCCAATCAGTTGTCCATCTTCCTGGAATTTAGAAAAGGCTCCACAACGGTCCTGTTCGGGGAATTCGGCGCCGCCACCATTGCTGTAGCCGTGTACAGCGAGTAACTAGAACACTCCCCCTCATGTTAAAAATGAGCGCGCACCATCCGCATAGGGTGGTGCGCGCTCGCATACTCCCCTCCCCTCTCCGGCGCTGCCGTCCGCAGTCTTTTTGTCCGGCGCGGTTGCTATTTCCTCCGGGGCGTGTTAAAATGGCGGGGAACTCATATTATAGGAGCGCCATACCTCCACCCGTGGCCCGCCTATGGCGGCTTAGACATCACACCAGCCGTGTGTTGGACAAAACCGATCCGGCGCAATCATAAAGAAGGAGAAACCACTATGTCAAAAGCAATTATCAACGCCAACCGCTCCAAAGGCATTATCAACAAAAATATCTATGGACAGTTTTCAGAACATCTGGGCCGCTGCATCTATAACGGCATCTACGTGGATGAAAACGCCGGAATTCCCCATGAAAACGGGATGCGCACGGATGTGGTCCGCGCCCTAAAGGACCTGCGCATTCCGGTGCTGCGGTGGCCCGGCGGCTGCTTTGCGGACACCTACCACTGGCAGGACGGCATTGGCCCCCGTGAGGGCCGGAAGAAGATCGTCAATACCTTCTGGGGCGGCGTGACCGAGGATAACTCCTTCGGCACCCACGAATTTCTGGAACTCTGCCGCCAGCTGGGGTGTGAGCCATATATCTCCGGCAACGTGGGCAGCGGCACAGTGCAGGAATTTTCTGACTGGGTGGAATACTGCAACATGGGCGGACAGTCCCCCATGGCGGACCTGCGCCGCGCCAACGGCCGGGAGGAGCCCTGGCATGTGAAATACTGGGGCATCGGCAACGAGACCTGGGGCTGCGGCGGCAACATGCGCCCTGCATTTTACGCCGACCTGTGCCGCCAGTACGCCACCTATCTACGCGCTTATGACGGTGCGCACCCACTCTGCCGCATCGCCTCCGGGGCCAACGCGGATGACTACCTCTGGACCAAGGAACTGATGGAGATCGCCGGCGGGTTCGTGGACGCGGTGAGCTTCCACTACTATACTGTCCCCGACTCGTGGGAGCACAAGGGCAGCGCCCTGAACTTCAGCCGAGAGGCGTATTTTGCCGCCCTCCGCCGCGCCCTGCGCATGGACGAGCTGGTGGAGAACCACTCCCGCATTATCCGCCAGTATCAGGGGGAGCGCAAGGTAGGTCTGGTGGTAGACGAGTGGGGCACCTGGTTCGACGTGGAGCCCGGCACCAACCCCGGCTTCCTCTACCAGCAGAATACTATGCGGGATGCGCTGGTGGCCGCTGTGAGCCTGAATATTTTCAACAACCACTGCGACACCGTGGTGATGGCTAATATCGCCCAGCTTGTGAACGTGCTGCAGGCCATGATCCTGACCGAGGGGGGGAAAATGCTGCTGACCCCCACCTATCACGTATTCGAGATGTATAAAAATCACCAGGACGCCCGACAGCTGGAGAGTTATGTAGAAACCTCCCTGACTGGCGTGACCGGGGAAAATCGGGTCCCCAACCTCCACATCTCCGCCAGCCAGAGCAGCGACGGCACCGTGCTGATCACCGCCGCCAATCTGGACGACGAGCAGGGCGCGGCGTTGGACTGCGCTCTGGCCGGATTGGGCAGAATTGGCAGCATCACAGGCCGGCTGCTGTCCGGACCGGCCGGCGCCCACAATACCTTCGATAAGCCAGAGGCCGTCAGACCCGCCGCACTGGAGCATATTCAGACCACTGCGGACGGCTTCAAGGCCGCCCTTCCCCCCTGTTGTGTGGCTGCCTTCGAGGTCAGGCCTGCATGAACGGCCCCAACCGCTGCCGCCGGTGCCTGCTGCGGGAAATGGCCGGTGAAAACAGCTATTATGAAAGCGTGAAATTCTACCGGGAGACTCTGCCCACGAAAAAACGCACCCCGGACGATATTTACGAGATCCGCCTCCAGACCTGCAAGGCCTGCGCCAGCCTGGAGAGCGGCACCTGTATGCAGTGCGGGTGCTATGTGGAAATGCGTGCAGCCCGTCTGGATATGCACTGCCCATGCAAGGAAGCAAAGTGGTAAAAGGCAAGCCGGAGGTACTGCGTGGCCCGTTTCCTGGCGGAAAATTGTCAATGTGCTCAACGCAGACTAAAGCGAAAATATAGACTTGATTTTCGTCTGATGTTCGTGTTAGAATAATCCCCGTGGGGTTGAAAAACACCCAGCAATAATGCAGGGAGGCATAGTAATGAATACAACAAAAAAACACATCTTGGTGGTAGATGATGATAATCTGAATTTGACGAGAACAAAGATGATTCTCGGCGAAGACTATCTGGTTCTTTTGGCGGAGTCGGGTATGGAAGCACTGGATAAGCTCAAAAGCGAAACGGTTGATATGGTGCTTCTGGACATCGATATGCCAAAGATGAATGGCATCCAAACCTTTGAACTTATGAAGGATTTCGCCGCCGATATACCGGTCATTTTCCTGACGGCCTCTGGTTCGGAAGAAGACGTCGTCAGCGCAATCAAGCTGGGAGCGGTGAATTATCTCAAAAAGCCCTTCCGTCCGCAGGAGCTGCGCAGGCGAATCGCACAGGAGTTTGAAAAGTAATGAGGGCGGAAGAACAGACAAGCAGGCACCTGCTTCTGGCCTCTGTCACAACGGCGTTCAGCGGAATAATCATCCTGATCACCCTGGTTATGTCGTGGGAATTCTGGATGGTTCCGCTGATGATAACAGGTTGTTTCTGCGTATGGTTCCTGCATATTGCAAGGCTCGGCTCGGATGTATTTTTTGAATATTTGAGCGCCGGAGTGATGCTGATTGAATTCTTTTTCTTCGGCGTACATGAAACCAGCCTTTTCGATATACCCGCAATGGCCTGTATCCTGATCCTTGCGCTGTTCATGTTGAATAAAAAACGCATTTTGTATATGATCGATGCGTTATATGTGCTGGAGCTAGCGTACCACGGGCTGATCCTCAACACCATTTCCTATCGAATGGAGCCCCGGGAGGTATTCCGCCTGGGGCTCAGCGTCGTTGTGACCATTGGCGCTACGGCGCTTGCCGTATACTGGATCAACCGGCGAAATGCACAGCGCAAGTGGTATGAGGGCGTTTTTGCGGAGCTGGAGACAGCGGGAAAGCAGAATGCCGTTTTTCTGTCAAACGTATCTCATGAACTCCGCACACCCATCAATATGGTCATCGGTATCAGCGAGGTGGCTCTCGGCAAGGAGCTCTCCCCTGAAATCCGGGCGGATATGAGCTCCATAAAGCTTGCGGGAAAACGTCTGTCCAATCAGATTAATAACATGCTGGACTATACGGAGATCGTAGAGGGGACGCTCACACCTGCTAAAGAAAACTATATGATTACCTCGGTACTCAACGATGTAATCACGATGACCGCCCTGCAAACCAACCGCCAGCACTTGGAGCTGGTGTTTGATATCGATCCAAAGACCCCGGCAGTCCTTATCGGAGACGCGGAGAAAATTTCCCACGTGCTCAAGATTTTGGTAGAAAACTCCATCAAATTCACGGAAGAGGGCGGCATCAACGTCCGGATCGGATTCCGCCAGGAGCGGTATGGCATCAATTTGATTATCGATATACGCGATACCGGCATTGGCATGACGGACTCCCAACTGACGCAGATGTACGACGTCTTCTATCAGGCAGATTCCGGCAGCAGCCGCTTTGCGGGCGGGCTGGGACTGGGGCTCCCCATTGCGCAGGGCCTTTTAACCGCGATGGGCGGCTTCATCCATTTTGATGTCAAGGGACAGCGGGGCCTTCATGCCCATATCGTAATCCCTCAGGGCGTCACGGACGACCGCCCATGCATTGTGCTCAACCACGCAGATCAGCTCTGCATCGCATGCTACTTCCGGCCGGAAAAGTACAGCTGTGACGAGGTCCGGGGTTATTACGACGGGCTGATCCTAAATCTGGTGGAGGGCCTTGGCATCCAGGGATACCAGGTACATAATTTCGACGGACTGCTTAAGGTACAGCGCAGCCATGCACTGACCCATGTGTTCATCGCCCAGGCGGAATATGAAGAAAACCGGGAGTATTATGAGGAGCTGGCCGGTAAACTTCGGGTTGTTGTGATCGCAGAAAGAGAATTTATCCTCAGCAGCACAAGCAGGCTGTTTATAATACATAAACCCTTTTCCGCTCTTTCCGTTGCCAATCTGCTCAACGGCGAGCTTGGCGAACGCGAGTTCGCGGAAGATCAGGCCGCCGGCCGGAAGCCCTTTACCTGTGTGGGGGTCCGTGCGCTGGCTGTGGATGACGAGGAGATGAATCTTGTGGTCGCCAAGGGCGTCCTTGGCAGCTATGGGATCGAGGTGGAAACCTGTTTAAGCGGGAGAGAGGCTGTGGCGCGATGCGACAGCTCCCCCTATGACATTATTTTTTTGGACCATATGATGCCAGGCTTCGACGGTGTGGAGACGCTGAAAAAAATACGGGAGCTCCAAAACGGAATCTATCAGGATCTTCCGATCATCGCGCTGACCGCAAATACGGTCAGCGGCGCAAGAGAGATGTTCCGCAGCGAGGGGTTTACCGAATTCGTCCCAAAGCCTATTGAGCGCACTGTCTTGGAGCGGGTTCTGCGCAAGGTTCTGCCCAAAAGCTGTATTAACTATAGCGTAAAATCCACAGACGTAGAGGCTTCCGAGGAAGATGCCAAACCTTCTCCGGCGGCGGAGGTAGACGAGTCAGATAGAACGGCAGACCTGGCAGAGTGCGCGAACGCTCCGGAGGCAGCTGACTTACCGGATGCCGCAGCCGGTGAAACCTCGATCCTCCACGGCCGGCTGGTTCAGGCCGGCGTCAATGTGGAACTCGGACTGGACTATTGCGGAGGCGAAGAGGACTTTTTCCGGGAAATGCTGCGGATGTTCGCAGCTCAAAGCGAGGACAAGCGGGCAGAACTCGCCGCACTGTATGAAAGCGCCAACTGGGCGGACTACGCCGTCAAAGTCCACGCACTGAAAAGCACCTCGCTGACCATTGGAGCCGAATCACTTTCCGCGCAGGCAAAGGAGCTTGAGCTGGCCGGGAAACGGGATGATGCGGACTTTATCCGGGCACATCACTCCGCACTGCTGCGCGCATATGAAAACCTGTGTGCACAACTTGCCGGAATATAGCGTCTTCCGGCATCTTTTCAAAAATGAATTCTGAGGAGTGGAAGCCTGCGTGATTAAAAAATGGTTTGAGATCATCACGGATCACCGAATCAGCCTGTATGAGCGTATGTTCCGCATCGTGACAGGCATCTGCATGATCGCACTGATATTTACTCTGCCCATGGGCCGGAGTATTTTAAATGCCGTACTGCTGATCATAAGCCTTATCGCAATGGCGGTGATCGTGCGATTCAGTATTCGCAAGAGGCGCATCCAAATGGGTGCAACAGCCATCGCGGTACTGTTGCTGTCGCTGTTTCCCATTACCTTTTTTTCCGCAGGCGGATTTTACAGCGGCGTACCGGAGTGGTTCGTCCTCTGCTTCATCTATGTCTGCATCACACTGCAGGGAAAGCGCAGGACCGTGTTTTTCGGACTGTGCACAGCGGAGACACTGCTTTGCTATGGCATCGCCTTCTATTTTCCAAACCTGGCTGTACTGAATCCCCACAACAACTCCTTCTTTGACTCCGCCTTTTCAATGATTATGGTAGGGCTTCTCACCAGTGTGCTGCTCATGTTCCTCAACCGAATGTATGAGGAGGAAAACGCCCTCTCCCAGCGGCAGAAAAAGGAAATTGAGGAGCTGAACCGGGCGGAAAATCACTTCTTTTCCAGCATGAGCCACGAGATCCGCACACCGATCAATACGATCATCGGGCTCAATGAGCTCATCCTGCGGGAGGCCATTTCAGAGGAAGTAGCGGAAAACGCCAGGAATATTCAGGGCGCCAGCAAGCTGTTGCTGACGCTGATAAACGACACGCTGGACCTGTCCAAGATCAAATCCGGGAAGATGGAGATCGTCAATATCTCGTACGAAACTGGCGCGCTCTTTTCTGAAATTGTCAATATGATTTGGATCAAGGCCAAGGAAAAGGGTCTGGAATTCAAGCTGCAAGTGGACCCGTCTATTCCGAGTATGCTCTGTGGAGACGAGGTGCGCATCAAGCAGATTTTAATTAACCTGTTGAATAACGCGGTGAAATATACCAGCGAGGGCTCCGTCACCCTTTCCGTTCGCTGCGAGCGTCAGGCTGTCAACCGGGTACGCGTCTGGTACTCTGTTGAAGATACCGGTCAGGGTGTGAAAAAAGAAAATATTCCCTATATTTTTAACGCATTCCGGCGGGTTGATGAGGAGAAGAACCGGTATATCGAGGGGACCGGCCTTGGATTAAGCATCGTCCAGCAGCTTGTGGATCTGATGGGCGGCGAAATCAGCGTGAACAGCGTGTACACAAAGGGATCAAAATTCATTGTCATGCTGGAACAGGACATCATTGACGATAAAGAGCTGGGGACGTTTACGCTTGCCTCCCGCGCGAAGGCTCATGAGGGCGAAGCGTACCGCCAGAGCTTTGAGGCGCCGGACGCCCACATCCTCGTAGTAGATGACAACGATATGAACCTGATGGTGGTCAGCAAACTGCTGGCGGAGACAAAGATCCAGATCGATATGGCCTCCAGCGCCGCCGAATGCCTGAAGCTGACACAGAACCACCTCTACGACTGTATTCTTATGGACCACATGATGCCGGAGATGGACGGGATCGAGTGTCTCCACGCGCTGCGGGCACAGCCGGGCGGCTTGTGTCAGAACGTCCCTGTTGTCGCCCTTACCGCCAATGCGGGCAGCGACAACCAGCTTCTTTACCGCAAGGAGGGCTTCAGCGGCTATCTGGCAAAGCCGGTCAGCGGCGCTCTTCTGGAGGCGGCCGTTCTGAGCATTCTTCCTAAAGAGCTGGTAAAGATTAACGATGATGTTCAGCAGTCGGACATTGATAAGGACATTTTGATCTTTGAGCAGGTTAAAAGGCGGACTATCCTAATCACAACAGACAGCGTATGCGACCTTCCGGAATCTCTCAGGAAGGAATTCAGTATTTCCGTGTGTCCCTATTATGTCTGTACGGATGAGGGACGGTTTCTGGATGGTCAGGAGCTGAAAACTGACGAACTACTGATGCATATCGCCGGAGGACGGAAAGGATATTCACAGCCTCCCGAGGTGGAGGACTACGAGAGATTCTTTGCGGAGAAACTGACAGAGGCACAGAATGTTATCCACATATCAATGGCCAGGCACGTCAGCGAAGGCTATCAGAATGCTGTCGAGGCGGCAAAATCCTTTGAAAACGTTACCGTGATTGATTCCGGGCATCTATCCAGCAGTATGGGACTGACGGTACTGTGCGCCGCCTATATGGCGGAGCATCACGCCGCAAAGGCGGAAATTGTGGAGTCTGTGAAACGGATGGAACGCTTCATCTCCTCCGCATTTATCATAAACACCACCCATATGATGTGTCAGGCCGGCAGGATATCGAAACGCATTCAAATTCTCTGCGACGCACTGCTGCTCCATCCGGTCCTTGTACTGAAAAAGAGCAGGATGGTGGTCGGCAGTATGGAGATGGGTAACTTCTCGCATGTTGCGAAGAAATATGTGAGGAAAACCTTTCAGGATACGAGAAATATTGACCGCCGCATCCTGTTTATCACCTATTCCGGCATGGATGAAAAAAAACTCCAGTATATCCAGAATTTGGTGAAGCAGTACTGTTCGTTTGAACGGGTTTATCTGCAGCAAGCGTCCTCCGCTATCGCGAGCAACTGCGGTCCGGGATCCTTCGGCTTACTTTTCATGCGGCGGGATGACGCTGCGCTCTCATTCTTCCAGATACAGGATCAGGATGGCGCTGCGTAAGATAGTCCCTATCGCCTCAGCGCCTTGCCATCAGGAAAAAAATCTGCTATACTAAGAGCAGAAAACTAAAAAAGGAGAATAACAGCATGACTTACACCTATTCCCCCACCGGTGTCTGCTCCTCCAGAATCGACCTGGAACTGGAGGACGGCGTGATTCGATCCGTGGTCTTCACTGGCGGCTGCAACGGTAATTTAAAGGGTATTTGCAGCCTGGTGAAAGACATGCCAGCTAAGGAGGCTATCAGCAAGCTCCAGGGCATCCAGTGCGGCTGGAAGCCCACCAGCTGTCCCGACCAGCTGTCCAAAGCCCTCACCGAGGCTTTGCAGGTAGAGGGAAAATAAAGCATCTGCCAGCCCCCGGAAGGCTCTGACGCCCTCCGGGGGCGGCAGTATTTTCCATTCATGCCTGCGGCCTCTGCTAGAGACTTCATGGTCAACAAGCATTGTATGAAACGCGCCATCAAGGCACAGGCTTGATATTTGATAAATCGACAACAGCGCTTTTTCAAGTTCGCACACTATACAATGTCTGCCCAAAGGAGATGAAACAATGCTCGATACGATCCTTTTCGATCTGGACGGTACGCTGGCCCCTTTCCTACAGGACGATTTCATCCGCGCCTACTTCGATCTGCTGGTTCGGCGGCTGACCCCCATGGGCTGCGACGGCGGTAAGCTGGTCAAGGCCCTTTGGAAGGGCGTAGACGCCATGATCGCCAATGACGGCTCTCTCACCAACCGGCAAACCTTTTGGTCCGTATTCACCGGAGAACTGGGCGCGCAAGCCATGGCTCTGGAGAGTATTCTGAATGACTTCTATACCCGTGAGTTCGACGCGGTCCGCTCCGTCCTGCGCTGGGATACGGACCGCAGCCATCTGCTCCGCAACCTGAGGGAAAAGGGGTACGGGCTGGTACTGGCCACCAACCCCATCTTTCCCGCCGCAGCCGTGGAGACCCGGCTGGGCTGGGTGGGGCTGTCCTCCTCCGATTTTGACTATGTCACCACCTACGAGAACAGCCGCCGGAGCAAACCCAATCCCGACTACTACCGGGATGTCCTCTCTCATATCGAGAAACAGGGGGAGAGCTGCCTGATGATCGGCAACAACCCTGTGGACGATATGGCCGCCGCAGAGGCGGGGCTGGCGGTGTTCCTGGTCACCGACTGCCTGGAAAATCCCGACGGACTGTCTGTAGACGGCTATCCCCACGGCACCTTTCAGAACCTGGAGGCAGCACTGCGGCAGCTGCCCTCTGTCAAATGTTAAAAAAGCGCCCCACAGGCGGACAACGATGCATCTCCCGTCCGTCCCGGGGCGCTTTCCCGCCCCCTCTTCGGAGAATTTTATAATTTCATTAAGATATAAAATACTTCTTGACAAGATGTACTATTCATTGTATAGTATTGTGTGAAAGGGGGCATGGCAGTGATTGATCCACAATTAAAGCGGGGACTACTGGATGTGTGCGTGCTCTCCGTGCTGCGGCGGGAGGACTCCTATGGCTATCAGATCATCAAGGACCTCTCCGGCTGCATCGAGATCTCCGAATCCACCCTCTACCCCATCCTGCGGCGGCTGGAGAGCGGCGGGTGTCTGACCGTCTACTCCGTGGAGCACAGCGGCAGACTGCGGAAGTTTTATCGGATCACCCCCGAGGGGGTCGGGGTGATCGACCAGTTTCTGAACAGCTGGCCGGAGATCCAGCGGGTATATGATTTAATAAAGGAGTGTGCCGAAGATGACGCGCGTACAATTTCTGAATGATTTATACCACCACCTGCACGGGATGACCCCGGAACAGGCGGAGCAGCATCTGACCTACTACGCCGAGATGCTGGCCGACCGCATGGAGGAGGGCATGAGCGAGGAAGAGGCCGTGGCCGGGATGGAGGATGTGGAAACCATCGCCCGACGCATCCTAGAGGAGGAGGGCCTTGCCTACATCCCCCCGGAGGATCGGCCGGTAACGCCGCCGGCCTACCCGGATGTGACCCGCCTAGGCAGCGGAGGAGGAGACAGCAGCGGTGGTGGCAGCGGCCTCCGGTTCCCGCACAGATGGCACAGGCCTGTTCAGATTGCCCTGTCGGCGGCGGCCGCCGCCGCGATCTGCATAGTCCTGTTCGCCCGAATCAACGATAGGCCCGCCCCGTCCCGGGAGACGCCCCCCGACCTGACCGACAATGTGGTGGAGGAGGTGTACCCGGAGGAGTACGATTTGAGCGCCCCCTATGACGAAGGGTTCGAGTACCCCGGCTTCTCCGGGGAGTACCCCGCCTCCGATTACAACCGGCTGGACATCCAGTGGGCCTCCGGCGTGGTGTATGTCCAGAGCTGCTCAGGCGACGCTATCCGTATCGAGGAGTATGGCCAGTCCGATCTCAGCAACCGCACCCAGCTGGAGTGTCAGGAGGGGGACGGTGCTCTGACCATCCGCTACCGGGCGGGGACCGGCCTGGGCAATGTGAAGGGCGGAAAGTGGCTGACGGTGCTGGTGCCCGACGGCCTGTTGGAGGAACTGACGGTGGCAACCACTTCCGCCGCTGTATGTCTGAACGGCCTGGAGATGGGCAAGGTGCAGGTCTCCACCACCAGCGGGGACATTATCCCCTCCTACTGCTTCGCCCGGCGGGCAGAGCTGTCCTCTGTCAGCGCAGACATACATCTCTCCGGCCTCTATGCGGAGGAACTGAACATCTCTTCCGTCAGCGGGGATATCAGCGGAGATATGTATCAAACCCTCCGTGCCTCCGTGAGCACCACATCCAGCGACATATTCCTCTCCACAGCAGACAGCATAGAAAACCTGGCGCTGCACACCGTCAGCGGAGACATTTACGCCTATGTGGAGAATACCTCCGCCAAGCAAATCGATGTCGGCAGTACCAGCGGAGACGTGTCCCTGAGCCTGCCCTATGACTTGGGCTTTTCGCTGGACTTCAGCACCGTATCCGGCAGCCGGGACATCAGCTACGATATGGTTCTCCAGGACGGCAGGGAACTCTACAACGGAGGTGGATGCGAGATCAAGGTGGAGACCATCAGCGGCGGGCTGTCCATCTATTGACCGCAGGTATGCACAGTAAATCCCGGGCATATGTCGGCAGACGCTTGACATATGCCCGGGAAACTTATATAAATATAGATGTGAAAGGGGTGTATCGTATGGATTTTTCCCGCTATTTTCCCATCTGGCCGCAGCTGACGGCGGCGGAGCGGGAGCATCTGTCCGCGGCGGCCGTCTGCCGCGAGGTTAAACAGGGGACGCTGCTCCACAGCGGCTCTGCGGACTGCCTGGGCCTGCTGATGGTGGAGGCCGGCCGGCTGCGGGCCTATATTCTCTCCGGAGAGGGGCGGGAGATCACCCTGTACCGTCTGTTGGAGAGGGACGTATGCCTGCTTTCCGCCTCCTGCATGATGCGAGGTGCGCAATTCGACGTGGCGGTGGAGGCGGAACGAGATTCAACCCTGTGGGTCATACCGTCGGAGACATACCGGCAGATCATGGCAAACTCCGCCCCGCTGGCCAACTACACCAATGAGCTCATGGCGGGCCGGTTCGCCGACGTGATGTGGCTGATGGAGCAGGTGATGTGGAAAAGCATGGACCGGCGACTGGCCGCCTTTCTGCTGGAGGAGGCCGCCCTGGAGGAGACGGAGGTCCTGCCTCTCACCCAGGAGCGGATCGGCGCCCACCTGGGGACAGCCCGCGAGGTGGTCACCCGGATGCTGCGCTACTTTCAGGGCGAGGGCCTGGTGAAGCTGCGCCGCGGCGCGGTGGAGCTCACTGACCCCGCCGGACTGCGTGCGCTGGCCGGAAAATAGCGCCCCCTTCCCTGCTCACGCTTTCTTTTAAAAAACCATCAAAAGCGCCTTTGACTCGAGACTACATACATTATCAGAGCATGGCCAGGATCTGCTGCTTAGAGCGGGCGCCGACGGCGCGGCCCACAATCTTTCCGTTCTTCATCACCATCAACGTGGGGATGCTCATGACCCGAAACTGCGCGGCCAGCTCCTGCTCCTGGTCCACATTGATTTTTCCAACCTTGATGTCGCTGCGCTCCGCGGCGATCTCCTCCACCACCGGCCCCACGGCCCGGCAGGGGCCGCACCAGGGCGCCCAGAAGTCCACCAGGACCGGCTTGGTACTGTCCAGGACCACCGCCTGGAAGTTGTCCTTCGTTATGTGTAAAGCTGACATAGGGTATTCCTCCTGTTATTGTTTTGATAGGACCATAATACCGGTTTCGGCCGCCCGTTTCCGTGACAAGATCACACTTTACCGTTTTTGGCCCTGCAAATCAGCTGGGTCATGGTGCCCATGGGGCAGTATACGCACCAGCTGCGGGGCTTGAACAGCACCATTGTGAGCAACCCCAGCACTGTTGAGGTTAGCATCACACTGTAAAAGCCAAAGGCAAACTGGGCCACGCCGGGGTGGAACAGCGTTCCGTGATAGGCCCACTGCCATGGGAGCTTGAAGGTCCACAGCAGCGTAACCACCTGCCGCAGCTCCCGTGCGCCGGCAAAGACCAGATAGGTACTCCACAGCATCTGGAAAAACATGGCGAAAAAGAAGATCAAAAAGCCGTACCGGAACCATTTGCTCTTCATCCACCGGGGTATGTCCCTCCTTCTGGACAGGCCGAACCGTCCGCCCAACAGGCCGAATAGCTGCCCTCTCCCGCAGTAGCGGTTGCAGTACCCCTTGCTGCCCGCCGCGATGGAGATAATCAGCGGTATAAAAAAGCAGAGCAGCCCCAGCCAGGCAAACAGAATGTTGAAAAAGCCCAGCAGCAGATATGTCAGCGACGCGATCCAGAGATAATCATACCACCGCTTCTTCATGCGACCACCTCCCCTATTGTGATAACGGACGCGGGACACTCCTTTGCGCACTTCCCGCAGCCCACGCACCGTTCCGGGTCCACCTGTGCCGTGACGCCATTGACGATCCGTATCGCCGCGAAGGGACAGACCTTCACACAGCAGCCGCAGGCCACGCAGTCACGCTGCTCCACCTGCGCCCGGCGCTTTTTCTTTTTCTCTCCAATCATGCTTGCACCTCCTTGGATGATAGGAAATATTCTATCAAAAATCCGGCGCGGCTACCGTGATTTTGTCACAGTAGCCGCGCCGGGTTTCTCATCCGCCAGCGTACAAAAAAACCTACTCCCCCGCCGCCGCGCGCGGCGGGGGAGAGTGGGCTGATGAACAGACACGCTTCTATTGGGCTCTCTTTCTTCCTCTACATACACGCCATATCCTCTGCGCGGCTGGGCGGCGTGTCATACTAATTCTCAATAAAAATGAAATTCTTTTATTGGGCCTTAGAATACGGCCCAGCGGCAAAGCCGCCGAGAATGTTGTCAATACTTTTCCTGAAGCGTCAGAAACAGTATTACGCTGTAGCATTTTTCAGCTTGAGACGAATGCGGTCGCTTATCATGGCGATAAATTCTGAGTTGGTTGGCTTTCCCTTGGCGTTGCTGACGGTGTACCCGAAAAACTTCTGCAGCGTCTCCAGGTCCCCCCTGTCCCACGCCACCTCGATGGCGTGGCGGATGGCTCGCTCCACCCGGCTGGGCGTGGTGTGATACCGCTTTGCCACCTCCGGATAGAGCACTTTGGTGACGGAATTGATAACCTCCATGTTCTCCACAGTAATCATAATTGCCTCGCGGACATATTGATACCCCTTGATATGGGCGGGCACGCCCACCTCGTGGATGATGGAGGTCACCAGCTCCTCCAGGCCGGGGGCGTGAATCTTAGGGTCCGCCTTCTCCGCCAGACGGAGCAGACTGTCCACCATGGCGTCCTCTGTGTAAGGTTTGCTGATAAACATGGCGGCGCCCAGGTCTCCGGCCTGCGCGGCCACTTTATTTGTGACGAAAGAGGATGTCACCAGGACCAGAGGCATATCCTCCCCCTCCATACGCTGCAGGATGGACAGTCCGTCCAACCCGGGCAGAACAATATCCAGCACCAGGATGTCCGGCTTGCTCTCCCCTACCAAGGGCAGCACCTCGCCGCCATC
The DNA here is from genome assembly GCA_910584045.1 of uncultured Oscillospiraceae bacterium. Taxonomy (GTDB): domain Bacteria; phylum Bacillota; class Clostridia; order Oscillospirales; family Oscillospiraceae; genus Pelethomonas. Next base: position 66,469 of record CAJTYO010000008.1, read on the forward strand.
CCCGGTAGAGGCCGTAACGACAAAGCGTCCCGTTTTTTCCAGGGCGTCTGCCAACATGCTGCGGGCCTCTGCATCCGCGTCCGCCAGCACAATTTTTATTCTATTGTCCATATGCGTTGATCCTTTCAAATATTTGCATGTCGACATGAATAGGGGGCCATCCGTCTGTTTAGACGAAATCTCGAAGCTTCGTTGCGCCTTGTTTACAAATTACCATAAACAGACAGAAAACACAAGTCAAAACTTGCGATTTTCGGCCTAAAACCTCAATATTTCGTTCGACAAAACAGGGAGAATTTTCCATAAAAACCGAATCTGGGAGAATCCGGGGACCGACGGAGCCAACAGCTGCCGCGATAGACATACATACGTTTTGAAAAGGATTCAGCGCCCCAGAGAATACGCCTCATTCAAACACAAAAATTTCCTCAATGGGTGCGTCCACCGCCCGCGAGATGTCCACAGCCAGCTTTAAAGAGGGGTTATACTGGGCCTTCTCCAGCCGCATAATGGTCTCCCGCCGGACCCCCACCAGCTCCGCCAGCTCCCCCTGGGTCAAGCCTTTAAGGACGCGGTAGGTTTTCAGATGACAGGTAAAGCCGTCCATCACCCGTCCTCCTCCATCGCCGCGGCGTCGTCATGGTCGTAGCGGTAGAGCAGATACTCCGAGAGGAACATGGTCAGCGCCACAGTCAGCGCGATACCGGCGATCAGAATGGGGGCAACCAGCTCCGCCGTAAGCCGCCCGGAGCATCCCGCAAAAATCAGCAGCAAGAATATGATGCCGAAGCCGATCCGCAGGGCCTTCCGCTCCGCCCTGGCGGCGTTTTCCTTGTAACGCTCGTCCATGAGGGTGTTGGACATCTTCCCCTCAAAGAAGAATCCAAAGAAGCCGAAGAAGCCGAAAAATATAAAGCCCGACAGGTCCCCCAGAGCTCCATAGGTCCAGAACCCGGCAAATCCCAGAAACCCGCAGAACCCCAAAAAGCCGAGCTTCGGGCTCAGCCGCCGGGTGCGTCCTGTCTTCACTACACATTCCTTCTGCTCTCGTATGCCCCGCACCAGCAGGAACGCCAGGTATAGGGCATACAGCACGTCCAGCGCCACAGCCAGGAGCATGGGAATATCTGTCGGCTCGAAGGCATAGGAATGAATGGGATAGACGAGCCTTCCCCCATTGTACGTCAGATCGTACCACACCGCCGCGCCCGTCAAAACCGCGCAGGCCACTCCGCCCAGCACCAGCGTCACTCCCCGGGGCCGTCTGGAAGTAAAATTCTTTCTTGTATTCATGATATATGCCTCCTCATTTCTTCAAGAGATTTATTTGTCTCTTGTTGAGATAAATATATCACCATCAGTTTCTCTTGTCAAGAGGCAATATGACAAATATATCTCTTTTTAGCGCACCGCCCGTACAGGAGAAAATGGCGGGCTTCTCCCCTCCCCCGCGACGGTATGACCGCCATATTCCGACGGCTTTCGACGTCCGGACAAATATTTCCTGCCGGAGATAGGCGAAATTGGGAAAAAACCGGTGTTTCCTCCCTTGACGGATGGTCTGGCAATGTGTATCATATATAGATGTAAGATTTTGTCCTTTTTTCGAAAAAACGGACGGCAGAATACTTCGGCCCACCGGCCGGAAAGGGTACGCAAAAGCATGATACGACTGACAGACGTGATAAAGGAATATCCAAACGGCACCCATGCCCTCAACGGATTGTCCATGGAGATCCAGGACGGAGAATTCGTTTTTATGGTCGGTCCCTCCGGGAGCGGCAAATCCACGGTCATCAAGCTGCTCATCGGGGAGATCGTCCCCACGGCGGGCCGGGTGATGGTTAACGGCTTCTCCCTCACCAATATCCGGGAGTGGCAGATCCCCCACCTGCGCCGGACAGTCGGGGTTATTTTTCAGGATTTCAGGCTGATCGAGCACAAATCTGTGTATGATAATATGGTATTTGCCATGCGCGCTGTGGGCGCGGGACCCAAGGAGGTCAAAAAGCGCATCCCCTATTGTCTGAACCTTGTAGGTCTGGAGAACAAGGGGCGCCGGCTGCCCTCAGAGCTCTCGGGCGGCGAGCAGCAGCGCGTGGCCATCGCCCGGGCTCTTCTCAACAACCCCAGCACCATTATTGCCGACGAGCCAACCGGCAACCTGGACCCCGCCCGGTCCCTGGAGATCATGCGCCTGCTGGAACGGATCAACGCCCTGGGAACCACGGTTCTGGTTGTGACCCACGAGAAGGATCTGGTTAATCGCTTTGACAAGCGGGTAGTGATGCTGGAGCGGGGCCAGGTTGTCAGCGACGGCCACGGGTACTACGGGAGGAACATACAGTGAGCAGACACAACTTTTTTTACTTCATCCGCGAAGGCGCGGTCAATATGTTCAGCCATGGTTTTATGTCCTTCGCCTCTGTGGGCATCACGGTGGCCTGTCTGCTGATTATGGGCACCTTCACCCTTGTGGCGGTAAACGCTAACGCCATGCTGGCGGAGATGGAGAGCCAAAACCAGGTTCTGGCCTTCGTGGCGGAGGGCATGAGCGAGGATGAAGCCCGAGGGCTGGAGAAGGCCCTTCTGGCGGTGGACAATGTGGCCAAAGTCACCTTCATCTCCAACAAAGAGGCGGCTGCGGCCTTCCGGGACAGGTACGAGGACGATGCGCTGTTCCAGGGACTGCCCGACGACAACTTCCGTCACCGCTACGCCATCGACCTGAAGGACATCGGCTACATGCGCCAGACCAAGGAGGCCCTGGAGGCGGTGCCGGGCATCGGCGAGGGCAACGTCAACGCCTACGAGGACGAGGCGGCGGGCTTTATCACCATCCGCAACGTGGCGGGCATCGTATGCGTGGTGCTGATCGCGGTGCTGTTCATTGTGTCCGTATTCATCATGGCCAATACCATCAAGCTGACCACCTTCGACCGGCGGGACGAAATCGCCATTATGAAGATGGTGGGGGCCACCAACGGGTTCATTCGCTGGCCCTTTGTGTACGAGGGCTTTCTAATGGGGGTGTTCTCGGCGGTGATCGGCTTTTTCCTACAGTGGGGGCTGTATGAGGCGGTGGCCCGGTCTGTGGCCAGCAACGACACGATCAATCTGATCAGTGTGGTGCCTTTTGAGAGCATATGGACCTATGTGGCGGTCATTTTCGCCGCCGCCGGTATGCTCATCGGCGTGGGCGGCAGCCTCAGCGCCATACGGAAGTTTTTACAGGTGTAATACTTTTCTTGAACGAAAAAGTATCGGAAAGAGCTTTAATCTCGATACTAAAAACCTTGTTATTCAGCACATACAGGCCCCCCGTCTGGACAAGTCCAAACGGGGGGCCTCTGTTTATTTTTTACTGCCGGATCACAGTCCCCGTCTTTCCGGCGATGCCGTCCCTCGCCTTCTCCAACAGCGTGATCAGCGCCTCCCGGCCCGGCTTGGACTCGGCAAACTTCACCGCCGCCTCTACCTTGGGCAGCATGGAGCCCGGGGCGAACTGTCCCTCCGCGGCGTAAGCCCTGGCCTCCTCCGGCGTCATGGCATCCAACCAGCGCTCATTCTCCTTCCGGAAGTTCACCGCCACCTTCTCCACTGCGGTGAGGATGATGAGCATATCCGCGTTCAACTGCTCGGCCAGCAGCTCGGAGGCGAAGTCCTTGTCGATCACCGCCGCCGCGCCCTTGAGATGGTTCTTCTCCGTGCGGTAGACGGGTATCCCGCCGCCGCCGCAGCAGATGACCAGATGGCCGTCCTCGGTCAGAGCCCGGATAGCGCCGGCCTCAATGATGTGCTTGGGCTTGGGGGAGGCCACATACCGCCGCCACCCCCGGCCCGCGTCCTCCTTGACCGGATTGCCGGTGGAGGCATGATAGGCCTGGGCCTCGGCCTCAGTCATAAACTTGCCGATAGGCTTTGTGGGGTTTTCAAAGGCGGGGTCCGCCGGGTCCACCTCCACCTGGGTGACGATGGAGCACACGGGCATATTGGTGATCCCCCGGTCCAACAGCTCCTCCCGGAAGGCGTTCTGGAGGTCGTAGCCGATATAGGCTTGGCTCATGGCCCCGCAGACGGAAAGGGGCGTGTAGCCCTGGGCAGGGTCCTCCCGCTGGAGGGCGGACATAGCGTTATTGATGATGCCCACCTGAGGTCCATTGCCGTGGGCCACGACAACCTGGTTGCCGTCCTCAATGAGATCCACGATGGCCTTAGCCGTGACCTTCACGGCGGCCGCCTGCTCAGGCAGGGTGCTGCCCAGAGCATTGCCGCCCAAAGCGATGACAATACGTTTGCTCATATTTCCTCAATCCTCGATCCTAATAAACTTGCTCCTTTTGGGATCAGAACTCCTTCCGCTTCTCCCCACGCTTCTCCAGATCCCGCAGGGCGCCTACGGGGTCCTTAACCTTGCTGAGGAAGATCATGGCGGCGATGATATAGGGCTTGAAGGACGCCTCCTTATACAGCGGTTCAATATACCGGTCAAATACGCTGTTATCCACCTCACCCTCGGCGCAGCTCAGGCCGGAAATGTCGGCGGGCAGACAGTGCATGTAGAGCGCCTTGCCGTCCCTGGTGAGCTTCATCATTTCCTCGGTGCAGGACCAGTCCTTGTGTTCGGCGTTCTGGGCCAGCAGCTCCTTCTCCAGGGCGTCTATGCCGGCCTTGTCGCCCTCCCGGTACAGCTGGGTGCGCTTCTCCATTGCCTTGAAGGGGGCCCAGGACTTGGGATAGACGATGTCCGCATCCTTGAATGCCTCCTCCATGGAGTTGACCTTTTTGAAGGAGCCGCCGGAGGCCTCGGCGTTCTTGGCGGCAATCTCCTCCACCTCGGGCAGAATCTCATATCCCTCCGGGTGGGCCAGAGTCACGTCCATGCCGAAGCGGGTGAACAGCCCGATGATCCCCTGGGGCACACTCAGAGGCTTGCCGTAGCTGGGGGAATAGGCCCAGGTCATGGCCACCTTCTTGCCCTTCAGATTCTCCACACCGCCCATCTCATGGATGACGTGCAGCAGGTCCGCCATGGCCTGGGTGGGGTGGTCCACGTCGCACTGGAGGTTCACCAGCGTCGGCCGCTGCTCCAGAATGCCCTTCTCATAGCCCTCGTCCAGAGCATCCATGAAAGTCTTCTGGTACTTGTGGCCCTCCTCAATGAACATATCGTCCCGGATGCCGATGACGTCGGCCATAAAGGACACCATGTTGGCGGTTTCCCGGACCGTCTCGCCGTGGGCGATCTGGCTGGTCTTCTCGTCCAGGTCCTTGATGTCCAACCCCAGCAGATTGCAGGCGGAGGCAAAGGAGAATCTGGTTCTGGTGGAGTTGTCACGGAAGATGGAGATGCCCAGACCGGAGTCGAAAATCTTGGTGGAGATGTTCCGCTCTCTCAGGTCCCGGAGCGCGTCGGCCACCGTGAAGATAGCGTCCAGCTCATCATCGGTCTTGTCCCAGGTCCAGTAGAAGTCATTTTTGTACATGTTGTTGATGTGCAGCTTCTCCAGGTGCTGGGCGAGGTTTTCTGTTTTGCTCATCGTCTATTTTCTCCTTGTCAGATAAATTTATTCTTTGCCGCCTCCGGCGGCAGTCGGTACATTTTCCTGCGCCGGCCGGGGCCTCCCCGGCCCCGGAATCCCGCGCCGGCCTTTGCCGTGCGGGAAGAGTATATCACAGAATCTCGTTGTCCGTCAGGCTCTGCCGGAACTGGGTCACGTCGGCGGACTTGTTCTCCTCCTTGTACAGCCCCGGCACGGCGGCGTACAGAGCCGCGCAGGTCACCAGATCCTGCTTCCAGGTGATCTCGTTGGGTGCATGGGCCTGACTCTCCGCGCCGGGCCCGAAGCCCACGCAGGGAATCCCATACCGGCCCTGGATGGACACGCCGTTGGTGGAGAAGGTCCATTTGTCCGTCAGAGGCCGCTCCCGCAGATGCATGGCGTCCAGCTTGGGGTCTGCGTCGGCATGGCCGATGCGCTTCTCTCCCCACAGGGCATGATGGGCGTCAATCAGGGCCTGCACGTGTGCGGCGGTCTCCTTGTTGATCCAGGTGGGGAAGAAGCACTCCGTCTCATACACCGTGCCCGTCCAGGCGGGACGGTCGTACATGTACATACTCACCTTCACATCCCCGCCGTACTTCTTCACAGCGGGCAGGTCCTCGATCTCCTTCAAGCAGCTGTCCCAGGTCTCCCCCGCCGTCATGCGGCGGTCGATGGAGATGGCGCAGCTGTCCGCCACAGCGCAGCGGCTGGGGGAGGTGTAGAAAATCTGGCTGACAGTGCAGGTGCCCCGGCCCAGGAACCGGGCGTCCTCCCAGTGCTCGGGATTGTACTTGGGGTTAAGCCGCTTTACCAGGCCCTTGATCTCCGTGCTGTCGGCGTCGTCGTTCTCGTTGAGGGCCCGGACGTCCTGGAGGATGTCCGCCATCTTGTAGATGGCGTTGTCGCCGCGCTCAGGGGCGGAACCGTGGCAGGAAACGCCCTTCACATCTACCCGGATCTCCATGCGGCCCCGGTGGCCGCGATAGATGCCGCCGTCAGTGGGCTCGGTGGAGATGACAAACTCGATCTGCTTCTGGGCCTCCTCCCTGCTGGGGAAGTACTTGTTGACGATGTACTGCCAGCACATGCCGTCGCAGTCCTCCTCCTGGACGGAGCCCACCACCATGATCTTGTAGCCCTCGGGAATCAGCCCCAGGTCCTTCATGATCTTGGCGCCGTACACGGCGGAGGCCATGCCGCCCTCCTGGTCGGAGCCGCCTCGGCCATAGATAATGTCGTCGGTCTCATAGCCCTTGTAGGGATCGGCCTCCCAGTTATTGATGTTGCCGATGCCCACCGTGTCGATGTGGGAGTCGATGGCGATGATCTTCTCGCCGTCGCCCATCCAGCCGATGACGTTGCCCAGGCCGTCGATCTCCACCTTGTCATAGCCCAGCTTCTCCATCTCGGCCTTGATGCACATGACCACGTCCTTCTCCTCGCAGCTCTCGCTGGGGTGGGAGATCATGTCCCGCAGGAACCGGCTCATATCCGCCTGATAGCCCTGGGCCGCCTTTTTGATCGCTTCGAAGTCCATAAGTAAGTTCCTCCATCAATCAATATTTTTCTGGTGGTCAGTATTTCCTCTGCCTCTATCATATCACATAAAACGCCGATGTCAAACAAAATTTTTGAAAACCTAAAAAAATTTTTGAAAACCTCTTGCAATCCTCCTGGAATGCTGTTATGATAGCTTCAGAAGCAGTGCAGATCAGCGGCTATATTAGGTATAGGGCGCGGCGTATCCGCGCGGACAAATCCGGATGCCCGGGAGGTGATATTGGCTTGGACGCAAAACGTCTGGAAATGCTCAAACAGATCGCACAGGCGCTGGCGGCGCAGTTCGGCCCCAGCTGCGAGGTGGTGATCCACGACCTGGCAGCCAGGGACCCGGAAAAATCCATCGTGTACATCGTCAACGGCCACGTGACCGGCCGGCGGGTGGGCGACGGCCCGTCCACGGTGGTCATGGAGCAGATTCTCCGCGCCCAGGAGAATCCCCGGGATCACCTGGGCTACCTCACTCGGACGCCGGACGGGAAGATACTGAAGTCCTCCACCGTCTACATCCGGGACGGACGAGGCCGGGTGACGGCCATCCTGTCCATCAACTATGACATCTCCGCCCTGCTGATGATGGAAAACGCTATCGGCGGGCTCGTCCATACCACGGAGGGGGAAAGCCGGGGCAGAGAGGAGCGGATCACCGTGCTGAACGTCAGCGACCTGCTGGACGACCTGATCGAGCAGAGCGTGGCCCTGGTGGGCAAGCCGGTGGCGCTGATGAATAAGGAGGACAAGGTCCGGGCCATCCAGTTCCTCAGTCAGCACGGCGCATTTCTGATTACCAAATCCGGCGACAAGGTCGCAAAATATTTCGGCATCTCAAAATATACCCTTTACTCTTACATCGACCTGAAACAGGAGGAAAAACGCCATGAGCAAAATTGATCTCACCATCAACCAGGAGATTCTCACCAAGAACATCCAGAAGGCCAGAGAAAACAACGTCATCATTCCCACCTTCCACCAGATGCAGAACCCGGAGACCATCCCCGCCGCCATTCAGGAGAAGCTGAAGGGCGTGGGGCTGTGGGATGTGAATCCGCTGAACCTGTTCCGCATCACCTGGAAGAACGAGGCCAAGGAGAGCGGCGGACTGTTCCAGGCGACGCCCAACTACGTGGAGATTCCCAGCCGGCTCTCCGGCGTCCCCTGCCGGATCCTCGCCATGGCCGGGAAGTGGTTCCCCACCGGGTGCCATAAGGTGGGAGCCAGCTTCGGCTGCCTGGCCCCCCGGCTGGTGACGGGGCAGTTTGACGCCTCCTGGCACAAGGCGGTGTGGCCCTCCACGGGCAACTACTGCCGGGGCGGCGCGTTCAACAGCAAGCTGCTGGCCTGTGAATCCGTGGCCATCCTGCCCGCCGAGATGAGCCAGGAGCGGTTTAACTGGCTCAAGAGCATCGCCGGAGAGGTCATCGCCACCCCGGGCTGTGAGAGCAACGTAAAGGAGATTTTCGACAAGACCTGGGAGCTGCGCCAGGACCCCCAGTACATGATCTTCAACCAGTTTGAGGAGATGGGCAACCCCCTGTGGCACTACAACGTGACCGGATACGCCCTTGCGGATCTGTACGAGGCGGTGAAGCGGCCCGGCGAGCGGCTGGCGGGGGCCTGCTTCACCTCCGGCTCCGCCGGGACCATGAGCGCGGGCGACTGCCTCAAGGATCGGTATCCCCATTTGAAGCTGGCGGTGGGCGAGGCGCTGCAGTGCCCCACCATTTTGAACAACGGCTTCGGCGGCCACCGGATCGAGGGTATCGGCGACAAACACATCCCCTGGATTCACAACGTGAAGAACACGGATATGGCCATCGCCATCGACGACGAGGACAGCCAGCGGCTTCTGCGCCTGTTCAACACCCCCGACGGCCGCGCCTATCTGAAAAACGAGCTGGGTCTGGAGGACGAGCTCATTGAGCGGCTGAGCTGGCTGGGCATCAGCGGCATCGCCAACGTGCTGTGCTGCATCAAGATGGCTAAGTACTATGAGCTGACGGAGAAGGACGTGGTGTGCACGGTGCTGACGGACAGCGCGGCCATGTATCAGAGCCGGATCACCGAGCTGGACGAGATGCACGGGGCCTACAGCGCCACAGAGGCAGCCATCGACCACAACCTGCACATCCTGGGCCTGAAGACGGACAACATGCTGGAGCTCACCTATGTGGAGCGCAAGCGGATCCATAATCTGAAGTACTACACATGGGTGGAGCAGCAGGCCAGGGATGTGCATGATCTGAACGATCTGTGGTATGACCAGGAGGGCACCTGGGGGGCCGTCCACCAGCAGGCGGCGGAGCTGGACGCACTGATTGACGAGTTTAACGAGGCCACCGGACTGCTGAAAAATCTGTAACGCTTCTTCTTGGCTGAAATAGTACAAGAAGCCGCAGGAGGGCGGGGCCTGCCGCCCCGCCCTCCCCTTTTCTTTTAATCGTCCTCATCCCCGCCGGTCTCCGCCAGGTACATCTCCTCCACCTCCTGCTGCACATCCACCAGGATATTCAGCGCATCCTCCGGCCGCTGGATGATAAGCGCCTCAATCGCATCGGTGACGCCATTGAACAAACGGGTGTAATATTTCGGAAAATCTGCCATTATATCGGCTCCTTTCTCTGATATATCGACAGTTTACCACAGCACAATGCCAATTGCAAGGCATTTGTACAGCTTATTTCGTGCGCATATTGCAATACAATATGTCACATAATCGTATTGCGAGGTGTAATATGCGTAAATTTAAGATTCCGAAAGTCTACACAACAACCAACAAAACCATTCGATTTCCCGACGATGTTATTGCGGAGGTTGAAGAGGCCATTCAAGGAACAAACTGCAATTTTTCTGCGTTTGTTATTGAGGCGACGCGGGTTGCTTTAGAGAACCTGAAAGAGGAGGAATTGGGCGAATGACGGGCAGATTCCGCACGCACGGAACCGGCCGGGCTGTTTTGGGTTATTGGGCGTTATTGGGGAGGGCGGAAAACCCAGCCGGTTTTTGCAGAACCCAGCCGGTTTTCGGAAAACCCGGCCAATCACGCACTGCGTAAGCCCCCAAAACGAGACGGCACAGACCGCCGGCGGCATGTTGGTACGGCCGCTTCGCGGAGTAAACCGCAGCTGGGCGGCGCGGTTTACACAAAACCCGTCTGCCAGAATCAGCGCAAAATAAATCTCCCCCGTGATAAGAAGAAATTCTTAACCCCTATGGTTAAAGCGCGCTTTCGCCCGTTTTTCGCGCGGGCGAAAAGCGGGGCGCCGTCCGGGCGCGGAAGCCCGGCGGACAGAAAATCTAAACAAAGGAGCCAGCGATGAAAAACGTACTCCACGCCCGCTGTGTAAAATGCGGAAAAATCTATGAGGCGGCCCCCGATCTGACCAACTGCTCCTGCGGGGGCATATTGGACATCCTCTACGACTACGACTACATCAAAGAGGCGCTGACCAAGGAGAAGCTGGCCCGGCGCGGCGACAACTCCATGTGGCGCTATCGGGAGCTTCTCCCGGTGGAGGAGAGCACCCCAGCGCCCCCCCTCCGGGTAGGCTGGAGCCCTCTCTACGAGGCAAAGAATCTGGCCGCCCAGCTGGGGATCAAAAAACTGTTTGTAAAGGACGACGGCATCAACCCCACCGCCTCGCTGAAGGACAGGGCCAGCTCCATGGCCGTGGCCAAGGCCATGGAGGCCGGCGCACAGGTGATCGCCTGCTCCTCCACCGGCAACGCCGCCTCCTCCCTGGCTGGCAACGCCGCCGCCGCGGGGCTGAGGACCTACATATTCGTCCCCTCCCGCGCCCCAAAGGGAAAGGTTGCCCAGCTGATGACCTTCGGCGCCACGGTGATCTCCGTCCAGGGCAGCTATGAGGAGACTTTTGAGCTGAGCAAGCAGGCCATTGAAAAATGGGGCTGGTACAACCGCAACGCCGCCATCAACCCCTACCTCTCGGAGGGAAAAAAGACCGTGGGTCTGGAGATCATGGAGCAGCTGGACTGGGAGGTCCCCGACTACATCGCCATCTCCGTGGGCGACGGATGCACCATCGCAGGGCTGTGGAAGGGGCTGAAGGATCTGTATGAGATCGGCTTCATCGATCGGCTGCCCCGGCTGATCTCCGCCCAAGCGGAGGGCTGCTGCCCGCTGAACCGGGCCATCCAAACCGGCGAGGACTGGCGGCCCATGGAGGAGAACACCCTGGCGGACTCCATCGCCGTGGGCGTACCCCGGAACGCGGACAAGGCCCTCATGGCCATCCGGGAGAGCTGCGGGCTGGCAGTGAACGTGAGCGACCAGGAGATTATGGCCGCCCAGAAACTGCTGGGCCGAACCTGCGGCGTGTTCGGCGAGCCCGCCGGCGTCACGGGGACGGCGGGACTGAAAAAGCTGTGCGAACAGGGGAAAATACCGGCGGACGCCACGGTGGTCTCTGTGGTCACCGGCAGCGGACTGAAGGACGTGGCCAACGCCATCGCCGCCTGCGGCGAGCCCATCTCCATCCCGGGAAGCATGGAGCGGCTTCTGGAGGCCTTCCAGTCGCACGGCGTGGCCGTGTGAGCAGAACCAAATTTCCCTCTTGACAGACCGGCGCAAATGGCATATGATGGGGGCAAGTGAGAGGGAGTAATCAGCGCCATCCGGCGCGGCAGCTGCCGTCAGTACGGGTTAAACCCGGCTCTGCCTGAAATGATGAGACTTTCGCGGCGCACTTTTACGCGCGCCGCGAAGGTCTCTTTTTTCGCGCTCTCTCCTCAATTTCCGGGCCGCGGCCCGAAAAGGAGGCTTTTCCCCATGGAGATATTCTCCGACCTGTTTGGCAACGTCCTTAACTTCACCTGGCGGCAGGGGCTGATGATCGCCATCGGATGCCTGCTCATCTTCCTGGCGGTGCGGCGGGAGATGGAGCCGGCCCTGCTGCTGCCCATGGGCTTCGGCGCGGTGCTGGTGAACCTGCCCCTCGTCCACACGGAGGCCATCGAGACCCTGTTCCAGGCGGGTATCGCCAGCGAGCTGTTCCCCCTGCTGCTGTTCATCGGTATCGGGGCCATGATTGATTTCGGCCCCCTGCTGAGCAACCCGAAGATGTTCCTCTTCGGCGCGGCAGCCCAATTCGGCATCTTCTTCACCCTGGTGATCGCCGTCATGGCGGGCTTTGAGCTGAAGGACGCCGCCTCCGCCGCCGTCATTGCAGCCGCCGACGGACCCACCAGCATCTATGTGGCCAACTACTTCCAGAGCGCCTACCAGGGGGCCATCATGGTAGCGGCCTACTCCTACATGGCCCTGGTGCCCATTATTCAGCCGCCCATCATCCGGGCCATCACCACCAAAAGGGAGCGGATGATCCGCATGGACTACAGCCCCAGCGCCGTGTCCAAGACAACCCGCATCCTCTTCCCCATCTTCGTCACCGTCATCGCCGGAACCGTGGCGCCCAAGAGCGCTGAGCTCATCGGCTTTCTGATGTTCGGCAACCTGATCCGGGAGTGCGGCGTGCTGGACAGTCTGAGCCAGTCGGCCCAGCATGAGCTGGCCAACCTGGTGACCCTGCTGCTGGGACTCAGCGTGTCCTTCCAGATGAAGGCGGAGCAGTTCGTCACGTGGCAGACCCTGCTGATCCTGGGACTGGGGCTGGTGGGCTTTGTGTTCGACACCGTGGGCGGCGTACTGTTCGCCAAGGCACTGAACCTGATCTCCCGGAAAAAGGTCAACCCCATGATCGGCGCGGCAGGCATCTCCGCCTTCCCCATGGCCTCCCGGGTGGTCCACAGGATGGGACTGGAGGAGGACCGGTACAACTTCCTGCTGATGCACGCCGCAGGGGCCAACGTCAGCGGACAGATCGCCTCCGTAATCGCCGGGGGCCTTATTATCACACTGGTGGAAAAGATTTTGTAAAGGAGCGTTTGTGATGGATATGCAATTAGTTATGGCCTGTCTGGGCATCATGGGCAAGGGGATGCTGGGCGTATTCGCGGTGATCCTGACCATTTGGGCGCTGGTGGCCCTGCTCAACCGGGCGACGGGCAAGAATTCCTGATAAAAGACTTGAACGGTCCTTATCGCATCACTACCGGGCGGGGATCACAACTCCCGCATCAGGTGGAAGCTCTGCATCAGCTGCACGGACCCGTACCCCCACTGGTTGTTGGGATAAACCATATCCGGGCGGCGCAGACAGCCCCGGATGAGATAGGCGCGGATCTGATAGGTCCCCATGGACGGGTCGTTCCCCTCCCGAACCCCCCACTGAAGCAGCAGGGCACAGATCCCCGCCAGCACCGCCGCCGCGGCGCTGGTGCCGCTCATACTGCCGGGGCCGTAGGGATATATACCCCCCACCCCCACCCCGGGGGCCGTCAGATCCGGCAGAATCCGGCCGTCCCAGGCCGGGCCGCGAGAGCTCTTGGCGTACAGACTCTTGCTGGCGCTATCGTAAGCCCCGCAGCAGATCATCCCCACGGCGGTGGCGGGGCAGGTGATCGTACAGTCCGGCGTGGCCGCCAGAAACTCCACTGTGGGGGAGACAAAGCCGGTCATGGGCAGCCACACCTGGTAGCTGCCGCTGAGCAGGATGTCCCCGTGGAGCTGGATGCTCCACACACCGGGGGTGGCCCCCAGGATACGGATCACCGTCAGCTGTCCGCCGCTGCCCTCCACGGGGAAGTGGTATTCAATCTGCACCCGGGCGGCCTCCAACACCAACTTCACGTCCGCCGCGGGGCCGATCCCCGGCTTGGCGGGCACCCGGCCCACCAGCTCCCCGGAGGGGGAGCGCACCGACACCG
>CAJTYO010000009.1 GCA_910584045.1 uncultured Oscillospiraceae bacterium
CGGATTTCTGTATGTGTGTTAAGGGGGCAAATGCACCGCATTTGCCCCCTTAACACCTTAACTTAATGACATTGGCCAGTGCGCTGATGCTTTTTCATGTAAAAGTATCCAAAAAGAGCTTTAACCTCTAGATGAATCCATTGCTATTCCGGATTTCTGCCCGCCCCAGTTCTAAACCGCCATAGGCGGCCCACGGGTGACGGTCCAGCTATCCTAAATTGGAGAGTAACTATAAGAACAGAAACAGCGGGAGAAAGCGTGAAGGTTCACGGTTTCTCCCGCTGTCATGTTTAGAACATCCCAGGATGCTACTCCCCGGGGCACTCCAGCTCCGCCAAAGCGGAGCGGAGGACGAGAAAGCCGGTAATGGCTGCGGCAGCTACGGAGATGATATCGCTGACCGGCTCCGCCAGGAATACTGCCAGCACCTTGTTCTCAAAGAAATTGGGCAGGATGAAAATCAGGGGAATCAATAGAATCACCTTCCGCAGGCAGGCGATGAACAGCGACGCTTTCGCCTTGCCGATGGCCATAAATGTCTGCTGCACCGACATCTGTACGCCGAACAGCCCCAACACCGCCGTATACACCCGCAAGGTCCACACCGCCGTGTCCAGCAGCTCGGAGTCATTGTTAAATATGCGGATAAACCCCTGGGGAAACAGCTGCACCAACAGCCAGAATCCCACCATCAGCACACAGCTGGCCTTCAGCAGTGCGAAGAACGCCTCCTTCACCCGCTGGGCATTGCGCGCGCCGTAATTGTAGCTGATGATGGGCTGTGCCCCCTGACCCAGACCCTGAGTGGGAATCCAGACCATCTGTAGTACTGTGCTGGCCACCGTCATGGCGCCTACCGCGATGTCCCCGCCGTACCGCTGCAGAGAGGAATTAAAGCAGATGTTCAGCAGTGCCTCGGTGCTCTGCATAATGAAGGGCGAGATGCCCAGAGCCAGCACCGGACCCATGACTTCCCAGCGCGGACGCATATTGCGCCACCGCAAACGCAGCGTGGTCCTCTTTCCCGCCAGAAATGCCACCACCCATACGCCAGAGATCGCCTGGGACAGCACAGTGGCCAGGGCCGCGCCCCGAACCCCCATCCCCAAGCCATAGATGAAGATAGGATCCAGAACGATGTTGCTGACAGCCCCGATAAGGACAGTGACCATGCTAACGGAGGCGAAACCCTGGGTTGTGATAAAGAGATTCATACCCAGGGCCATCATCACGAACAATGACCCGCTGGAATAGATACGCATATAGGGCAGGGCGTACTGGATCGTCTTCTCGCTGCACCCGAAGATCCACAGCAGTCTCTCCCCAAATATCCAGAATAGCGCCGTCAACGCCGCAGCGGTGATAACCAGGCAGGTAAAGCAGCTGCCCATGATCGTCTCTGCCCGCCGGTTCTCCCCCTCCCCCATGGCGATGGCCGCCCGGGGTGCGCCCCCCTGGGCCACCAGCATGGTGAAGGCTGTGATCAGGCAAATCACCGGGAAGCACAGCCCCACCCCCGTCAGGGCCACCCGGCCCACCTGAGGCATGTGGCCTATATAGATGCGGTCCACGATATTGTACAAAAGGTTTACCAGCTGCGCCACCACCGCCGGCAGAGCCAGCTTCAGCAGCAGCCGCCCCACGGGGGCGGTACCCAGCAGCCGGGAGGTCTCCGGGTTGTGCTTGTTGTTCATAGTATATCGTATGTTCCTTTCCTGGCCAAATGACCTGAGGAAGAGTATACCACATTCCCGCAGGTTTGTCACGTCTTTTTGTTCGTTATTGAACATAATTTGAGGGACCACCAGCTTGCAAACAGAGTGGAATTGTGCTATTCTTTTACGCGGATAAATATGCTTGAAAACGGGGGATAGCTATGAATACTCTTGTCTCATCATGCGTGATTGCCTTTTCCACATACTCTCGGCTTCCCATGCCCCAGGTGGAGTGGAGCGAGAAAAACATGCGGCATACGCTGGCCTTTTTCCCACTGGTGGGCGCGGCGGTGGGCGCGGTGTTTTGGGGCACAGACGCACTGTGCCATCTGCTGGAGACAGGACCGGTCCTTCGAGCGGCAGCGCTGGCGGCGGTCCCTGCGGCAGTGACTGGGGGCATTCACCTGGACGGCTACTGTGACACGGTGGACGCGCTGGCCTCCCATGCCCCCAAGGAGAAAAAGCTGACCATCCTAAAGGACTCCAGCGCCGGAGCCTTTGCGGTGATCTGGTGCTGCATGTGGTTCGCGCTGTACATCGGCTTGCTGACGGAGCTGGAGAGCGGGGCCACCGCCGCCGCCTGCTTTATCCTCAGCCGGAGCCTCAGTGCCCTGGCCATCGAACGCCTGCCGTCGGCCCGTCCCGCCTCCGGCCCAGGGGCGGGCATGGGGGCGCACTTGAAGAAAAGCAGCCGTTTTCCCTGGTGGGTGCTGGGGTTGTATCTAGTTATATGGGCCGGGGCAGTGTGGCTGTGGGGACAATATATCCCAGGCCTGGCGGCCCTGGGGGCGGCAATGTGCTGCTATTTGGTGTATAAAGCGGTGGCTCTAGGACAGTTCGGTGGGTTTACCGGAGATCTGGCCGGCTGGTTTGTACAGGTATGTGAGCTGGCAATGCTGGCCGCCATCGTGTTAGCGGAGAGGATCGGTGCGGTATGGTTTTGATTGTCGGCGGCGCACACCAGGGCAAGCTGGACTTTGCCCGGCAACGGCTGGGTGTTTCATCCTGGAGTGAGGGGATGCTGGGTGTGGAGGACTGTGTCTATGGTCTCCAGCGGGTGATTCGGGAGATGCAAAAATCGGCGGAAGCCGTCGCCGTCTGGTGTGCCGCACACCCCGACGGCGTGGTGATCTGCGACGAGGTGGGCTGCGGTGTGACGCCCCTGGACCGGACGGACCGTGACTGGCGGGAGATGGTAGGCCGGATCTGCTGTGCCCTGGCGGTGGACGCGGAGGCGGTGTACCGTGTACACTGCGGACTGGGAGTACGCATCAAATGACAGTCTTTCTTATCCGCCACGGGCAGACTCAGGGCAACCTGGAGCGCCGGTACGTGAGCTTCACCGATGAGCCCCTGTGCCCGCAGGGGCGGGAGGCTCTGAAAGGACATATGCCACCGGAGGCGGATTATGTGTATACCTCCCCTATGAGGCGATGCCGGGAGACAGCGGCGCTGCTGTACCCCGGCACCGCGGCGGAGGCGGTCCCCGGCCTGGAGGAGACGAATTTCGGTGCTTTCGAGGGGCACACCTATGAGGAACTGAAAAACATCCCGTCCTATCAAACCTGGCTGGACAGCGGCGGGACCGCGCCTCCTCCCGGCGGAGAAGGAAAGTCGACAGTCCGGCAACGGATTTTGTCCGCGTTTACAGCTATTGCCGCGCGGCACGGGCCAGAGGATCGTATCGCCCTGGTAATCCACGGCGGCACTATCATGATGCTGCTCGAGACCCTGGAGCCCAGCGGACTGTTCTACCACTGGCAGGCATCCAACGGCGGCGGATTTCGCTGCCGCTGGAAAAATGGCGCTTTGACGGATGTGGAGAAGTTGTAGGTAAGGCAAGACCGGCGAGGCGCGATGCCTCGCCGGTCTCTGCGTGTCATAGCAGGCTATTCCTTAATACTATTTTCCAAATAAAAATTTGGAAATTTTTTGTCTCGGCGTTATACGCCGTTACGCCTACGGCGTTCCTGGAAACGTATTGACAAGATTCTCAGCGGTTTTGCCGCTGGGCCGCATTCTGCGGCCCAATAAAAGAATTACATTCTTTTATCGAGAATTAGTGTAGGAAAGCCCGTACACCCCTGATTCCACTCTGTCACAGCGTACAGTTACACGAAACTGCCCGCCCAGGGTGCAGGTGAACAGACTCAGATCCCAGCCGCTGCTACGCATATCCTCCACCTGCTCCGGATTAAGCTGCTCCAGCGCCCCCACCTGGTAGTGGAAGACATTCCCGTCTGTGTCCGTGAAATACACGTCCGCGCCCAGCTCCAGATTCTTCAGCCCACCAAAATGATGCTCATAGTTGTGAGCTGCTATCACCAGATTGTCCAAGTAGGCCGATCCTACATAGCGGCAGGGTGACTTCTTCAGGTTCGGATAGCTCCACTGGCTCATCACCGGCAGGTCCAACCCCAGCGAAGGCACCTCCAGGCGGCCAATATAATCCTCGCTGTCCACCTCCACGGCGGGCATCTCCATCCTCGGGTTCAGGACGTAGTCAGGAATCATCCCCTCCGGCGGCGGCTCGACCTCCAGGTCCGGAATCCGGGTGTCCAGCTCCACCAGCACCGCCGCCACAGCGCTGCCAGCTCGATTCTCGTCCCAGATATTGTAGCCCGTCAGGCAAAGGGCTGCCGCCACCAGCAGCAGCCCTAGAGACATCAGTACCCTTCCTCGCCTATTCCTCCTCATAGCCGCTCCCTCTGCGTCTTACACAGCCCAGCAGGAAGAAGAACACGCCGCCTATCGCCAGCAGCGGTACAGGCCACCACAACTGCCCCGTTTGAGGCAGACGGGCCAAGGGCGGAGTCTCATCGTCCAGCTCCATGAAATCCGGGTCTTCGTCCAGGGGTACAGGCTCCTCGGAGGGGTCGCCGGGAAGATCAGGCGCGCCCAGCGGCGTCTCCTGGTCCGGGAACTCCTCCAGTGGCTCCTCCGGGCTCCCTGGATTCTCCGGCGGAGGATCGTGGGATTCGGTTGACTCCGTCGGCGGCTCCTTCGGCGGAGGATCGTCCTCACTGCCAGAGGGTGGAGTGCCCGACAGCGAGTTGGTCACCACAAAGGTGATCCCCTGCTGACTCACCGACACCTGGTAACCCTGTCCGCCCTTACTCTCCACCACCTGCCAGCGAGAGCTGTTGTCCAGCTCCTCCCACTGCCAGCGCCAGTTGTTGGCCGCCGTGAGCTCCTGCGTATCATATACCTCGCCGTCCTTCAGCAAATCCACGGTGATCTGCGCCGGACGGTTTGCGCCGCTGCCGTCCTTCCACACCTTCAGCACCCGGCGGGTGACCGTGGCCGATTCGCTCCGCTCATACTTGGGCGCGGCTGTTACATCGTATACCCAGTCCGTATCTACGTCCTTGCGCCAGTTGGGCAGACAGATCAGGAAGGGCTGGGGCGTGATATAGACCGTCGTCTCCTTCCCATCATCATCCGTGTCGGAGAAGGACGTCTTCTCCCCTACCACCAGATAGAGACCGATCTCCAGGTCCTCGAACTTCACCCGGCCGTCGCCGTCCGTCTTTCCCTCCGCACGGGCTGTCAGCTTGTCGCCAGCCGCATAGGCGGCCAAGGTCTCCGCCATGTCCAGCCACGCGCTGCCGCTTACGCCCTCATAGCTCACGCCGTGCGCAGCAAATTCCTCACTGGGCGTCAATATCACGTTCTGCGATAAATCCCCGGCCCGATAGACCCGAAAGGTGACATTCGGGTACGCATACTCCAGCGACAGGGAGCACAGCCGCTCCATATCCGTCACCGGCTTGTCGTAAGCCGCAGCGGTTCCGCAGAGCATCAGCACCGCGCAGAGCGCCGCCGCCATACACCGCAATTTACGTCTCATTCAAAACACCGCCTTTCCTTCTCTCATCCGGGAGTGCTCCGAAACGCCGGAACCCCTCCCTCAGCGCCGCTTTTTGCCGGGGAAGATCAGCAACCCCAACAGAAGCAGCAGCAGCATCGGCGCAGCCGCGAAGGGAATAACCAGCACCGGATCGATCTTCAGTCCATCCGCTGTCACACGGGCAGCGGAAAGGGAGGCGTCGTTCTCCGTCCGAACCCCCCGGACCAGCATCCGCTGGCTGTTGATGCCGTAGGGGGTGCAGGTGACCAGGGTGCAGTAGTCCTGCCCCTCGGTGATGAGAAGATCATCCATCTCGTTGGGGTAGACAATGCGGATTTGATCGACCTCATAGGTCAGCGTCTCATTGAGCACCCGCAGCACGAAGGTATCCCCCTCGCTCATTTTGTCCAGGTCGGTCAGCAGCTTGGCACTGGGCAGGCCCCGGTGGCCGGACAGCACGCAATGGGTGGACGGCCCCCCCACCGGCAAGGCGCTGTGGTCCAGATGGCCAATGGCGATCTGAAGCACCGACTCCGACGTGCCGTGGTAGATAGGCAGACTCACGCCGATCTTGCTGATCTCGATATAGCCCATGATCCCGCTGTCGGACAGATTCAGCAGAGATTCATACCGCGCCCTGTCCGTCTCGGGCAGCACCAGCGGGTTTCCCTCCCTCTTCAGAATGGATCGGTTGTAGGCCTCCGCATCCGCCCACAGCTTCTCGTAGTCCTCCGCCGTCAGGTGGGCCACGCTCTCCGAATAGCTGGCGATGGCCTGGGACTGGTGGAAGGAGTTCCAATAGTCGCTTACCGACGGATACAGCAGAATACCCAGCCCGACAAGCAGGATGATCACCAGCAAAATGGTGGATAAATTCTTCTTCATAGGCCCCTATTTGCCGCGCGCCCGGACCGGCAAAACCCGGCCCGGGCGGCGGAAGCCCTCCTTTATGAGGGGTGGATTTCCGTTTCTTACTTGCTGCTCATGCGCTTCTTGGTGACCAGCAGGATGCCCGCTCCAATCACCAGAACGCCGCCCACTACGTAGAAGATCGTGGTGCCGATGCCGCCGGTGCTGGGGAGCTGGGTGCCGGTGCTGTTGCCAACCTTGGCCTCAACCTTCAGCTTGTTGCCATCACCCTCGGTCGGAGTCTTATCAACGACTTCACCAACGTCAGGGTTTTCATACATCGTATTGCCGTCCTTGATCTCTACGTCCACAGGACCCGTCAGAATATTGTAACCCGTGGGAGCTTTGGTCTCAATCAACTGATACTTGCCGTCCTTCAGGCCTATAAAGTTGGCTTTTCCGTCCTCACCGGTCGTCTTGACAGTAGCCTCCTCCTGGCTATTCTTCCACTCTACCTTCTTATCGGTCTCGTTCCAGAAATAGTACTCATAGACAGCCTCGCCCTTCTCATCCTTGACAGGCTCTCCGTTCTCGCCGACCTTCTCCCGCCTCAGGACAAACTCCGCACCGGCCAGCACCTTATCCTCAGCGCCAGTCTCATGCTTGAGGATTTCGATCTCGGCAGAGTACACGGGCTCCTCGTCAGTAATCTGGTCAGTCGATGTACTGTCCGAAGGATTATTGCTGTAGTCCAGCGTGGCATTGTTCTTTTCAATCTTGGCAACAGCGTTCTCGTTTACAATAGCGGAATATTTCACCTTGATCAGCTGGCCGTAGGGGAAAGTGGCCTCATCTCTCACGCCATCTTTGAAAACATTAAAGGTCAGTTCAAAGCCGTCATCTGTTTGCGTCAGATCATACGCCGTATTTGCAAGCTCGGCCCCGTCCTCGCCCGGCGTTACATTTCCCTCCGCGTCCGTTGTATCCGATGTTCCGCCCACATAAACCTTTACATCCTTCTGGAAAGTCAAACCGGTAGACATTTTATCGGAAATCTTGAAGGTATACGAACTATAGCCGGTGGTATCGGGCACCTTGGTCTCAATGACGTAATTGACCTTCTGACCAATTTCAACGCTGACGACATCCTCTTTCTTATCGAACTCGACTTCGTTCTTGTCGTGGATCGTTGCCGTGGGCGTAGTGGTCGTCAGGTTGCACAGAGCGCCATTGTTGCTGGTAACAAAGTAATAACCGAGCTCCAAGTCGCTTATACTTACTTCTTCGCCGCTGGCAGAAAGGTTTTTACCACTGGACTTGCCCTCTAGGTTGGCTTTCAAATAGTCAGCAAATGCAGAGGCACTAAAATCCTCGTTGACCTCAACAACATAGGTGTCACCAGTTGCCGCTTTCGTAAGAGTGAGGCCACTGCCTGTTTTCTCCGCATACGTTGAAACAGGACTATACCACTCGGAGGTCTCACTGATAGAATACGCAAAATTCTCAGGGTCATCAGTAGGGCCATAAACTACGTCAAAAATCTTATAGGCCGTGTAGGTTCTGTCCTTCTCGGGGTTATCCAGCGTGATCGTCCCCGTAACAGACTCAGCTGCAGGAGGGGTCTCAGCGCCCTCCCCATTCTCCCCCGCCATCGCGGGAATAGCCAGCGCCAGGGCCAGCGTGAGCGCCAGCAGGAGGCTGGCCGCCTTACGAAACTTCTTCATAACTCATTCGCTCCTTTTCTCGTTCTCCATGATATGCAGATTTTCTGACCGCGCAACATCCCGGCGGCCGGGCTCCCGCACCTTCCGGCGGGAGCGGAACCGGCAGCACACCTCCCGCCAGCTCCAATTTCGGACCCATTATATCGGCATTCCAGTCACAAAAAGGGTCAAAACGCACCGCTTTCTAAACGTCCAACTACTTGTCATCCGTCCAGGACACGCGTTCCACCTCTTCGCCGGTATCCATGGCCCCCTCAATGAGCTTAATAAGCTCCCAGACGGACCGAAACTGAACCGTCTTGTCCGCCTCCATCCAGGTGACCGCCCCTTGCCAGCTGCTGTTCTGCCGATGCCGCACGCGAATAATGAAGGTCCCCAGATCTCCGTGTTTGCTCAATAATTCTCTGTTGTCCATAACACACTCCTGTACGGCAGGGGCGGGAGCATGTGCCCATTTCTCGCCGCCAAAGGTTCTTTCACTGGTGGCTGCGTAGGGAAAGCGCAGCCTGTCGAACAGTTCTTCCATGCGATAGACGACTTGCTCCCCCGTCAAAAACGGGATGGCCTCCGTGCTGTAGCGGTGATACAGCCGGCCGGTGATGCGCCGCCCGGCCAGTCTGTCAATACAGACGGCCACATCGTTTGGGGCGCTGATGTACCACTGCGCCGAACCAGTGTAGTTATTTCCCTCGGGCATTACCTGGCGCTCTCCTTTCCATCTGCCGAGTCTGCGCCCTCTCTGGCCTCCGAACCGGAAAGAACGCTTTTATCGTAGTATTGAATCCTCACTCGCTGGTCCCGTCCGGCGAAGAGGCGGTCAATGCGCCGCTGTACGATCTTGCAGTCCTCCAGCGTGATATTTACCAGCAGCACCAGGAATTGACCGGCGCCATACCGGGTCAGCACATCCGTGCGCCGCAGGGCCTGACCTATGACGTCCTCCAGCTGAGCGGACAGCGCCTCCAGGGCCGGTCCCTCCTCCATGGGGGTCTCGCCGTCCATCAGGGTGCACATCATCAGGTACACCGACTGCCCGCCACGCTCCATAAGCCGCACCACGGCCCGATAGATACCCCGGAACACAGGGTATGTACAGCAGTATCCGCCCCTCGAACCTCCGTCCGGCTCGTTGAGCTCCTCCTGCACCGCGTCAAGGACCTTGTGCCGGTGCTTCATCTGCGCCCCCAGGCGGCGGAAAATTTCCACCAGCCGCTTGGAGGGCCGCAGGCCCTCGCGCCGGAGATACAGCTGCACGGTGTCATCATAGAGCTGCCGGGCCTCCCGGTACATCCCCCGGCTGACCAGCGCGTCCATAGTCACGGTCTCCCAGTCGGCCAGCGGGTCCACCCGCGCCGCGTACAACCCCAACTGCTCCATGGTTTCGAAGTCCTCCCGGTCCCGCAGCCGCTTCGCCGCCCTCTCCACACAGCCGCAGAAGCTCTGACGATACCGGCGGGCGGTCTGGGCGGCCCAGATGGCCGCCACCTGGTTGGGCAGGAACTCGCCTCTGTAGTGCCCGCAGGCACTCAGCCACAGGGCAAGGCGCTTGTCCGGGTCCTCCTCGCCGCCGGCCTCCTGGACCAGACGGGCAAATACCTCCGTATCGCTCTCCACCGAGATTTCCTCCGTCCAGCGGAATACGCCCCCGCTCTGAACAATGTAATTTGCCTCCGGCAGTCCCATACTGCGCAGACGGCGCTTGGCGTTGTACACCACACTCTGTAAGGCATGGTGCACGTTTTCAACATCCCTGTCCGCAAACAGGAACTCCTCCAGTCTGCCCCGGCTGACCCCCTCTTTCCGATAATGCAGAAGCATCTGCATCAGATAGGAGAACTGTGTCTCGCTGGATTTGGAGGCGCTGGTGAGGGACTTTCCGTTCCATAGAAGGGCAAAGCCCCCCAGGAATCTGGCATAGAGCGTACCCTCCCGCAGCGGATGCTGAGCATACAACAGCTCGCGGCTGATTTCAATATCCAGAATTCCTCACCCTCCTTTCCGCGCTGCCGGGGGGCGCGGCCCCCCGGCCTTTCACAGGTCCCTCCTGCGTTTTCTGCTCCACAGCAGCCCGCCGCCCGCGCTCAGTGCCAGCAGACCGCCAAGGATCGTGTAGTGCACTACGCCCGGACCGGCCGTCTCGGGGAGGCGGGGCCGGACTTTGTTGACCAGCGTGACGTCAATATCTCCCGGGCTGTTCTCTCCCACCGATCCGCTGGCCGTCGAGCCGTCAATGGTTATGTCGGGATTGCTGGTCTCCAGGTGGTAGGCGTCCTTCTCGCTCTCCGACAGCAGCTCCTTTATGGTGTATGTGGTGCCGTTGACCATGCCCTGAATGCGGATATATTCTCCGCTCTTCAGCTTAAATTTGTTATTCGAGTTGCTCAGTGTTTTGTCGGGGTGACCCTCATAACCGTTTTCGTCGTCTCCATACGGGGTGTCATCTGCGTGGTAACGGGTGTAGTAGAAAAGGTCATCCTTTTTCTGCCCGTCGAACGTGATCTCAAACTCAAACTCCTTGTTCGGGTCCACTTCGCCGCCCTCCACAGTTTTTTTCAACTTCATCGTATGGGACGCGGGCGTGTCGGGCGGGGTGAGCACTCTGGAGGACGCGTCCGGCACGGTAAACTGCATCCAGCAGGTGGAGCCGGACGCACCGCGCTCGGTGAAAAAGAAATAGAGGGTATAGTATCTGGTGTTATCTGCTTTCTCTGTTTCTCCGATTCCCTCCGGACTGGCTGTTGTCCCCTGGCTGCTCTCTATTTTCGGGATATAGTCCCACAGGTCCACATACTCGCCCGCCGCAGGGTGTACGCCGCCAATATCGCAAACCAATGTCCCGTTTGGATATTCCGGGCCCACCAGATAGACCCACATGTCGTCATCTCCGAAAAATAGATACTCCAGGGGTCCAACATAGTTCTCCCCCACCTTAAAATCAACCGCAAAGGTCATGCCGAAATACGAATTATGAAAAACGTCCATTTTTTTGGGGGATCCATTTTGTTCATCTGTTGCAGGTAGGTCCGGACCGGGACCAGAAAGCGAACGCAGGCGGCTGCTTTTATCTGCAGCACCGAACTTCATATCATGTCCCTCAGTACCCCAGGTCTCCGTAGAAGCGTCCAGTGGCCAGAAGAGGTTTGAATAATATGTTTGCGTCTTATTCCAAGATAGAAATTTCAAAGATAATTTATCAAGGTTCACTGCGCTGGCCTGCGCCCCACTCACCGCCGTCAAGGTATACGTGTCACCTACACGATTGAACCTAAGCTCTGCCGGTATTGGCTTGCTCTTGCCAGCGGCAGTCCCCTCATGAAATAAATTTGGTGCTGAAAAATTATACCGGAGGTTCATGTCATTGTCCAATGTATCGCCAACGATCCCAAAAAAGCATTTACCGTACGTGTCGAGTCTGGCCTGGTTGGGCGCGCTTGTCGCGTTGCCGATAATCCCTTGTGATACGCCAGCGTTGCCATTTCCAAAGGCCAGCTTATTTCCACCGCCACTAAAGTTGCCCGCGCTGTTGATTCCATCAGCCTCGTTCTTCATGCAATATATTGTGGGATCGTCAAACTTAGTTGTATCAGGTCTCGGCTCTATCACCTGCCCTTGTTCAGTATAAATCTTGCCGTCCGAGATGTCATAGTCATAAAATGTGGTGCTATTGCAGTAGGTCCCCTCCGACGGCTCGTACACCAACCGGAGTATAGTCCCGTTTTCAATGACAACATAATTCGGATCTGTTTTAAGCTCCGGGTTATTGGTAAATTCGGCATTGACATTCCGAACGTCCCAGTCGTCAACCTTGTCACTGGCCGCGTCCCTTCCCTCCTTCAGCACCCAAATGGCTACCCTGTCGTAGTGATCGATTTTGGGAAGTGCCGTAATCTCATCAAGATATTTAAAATTTTCATAAGACAGCTCTTGCGACGACCGGTAGATTTCTACCAGCCTCTCGCTCATTTTAATACTTCCATCATTAGATCGAGTAACATGCACGGTTGCGGGCGTCAAGATCCCATTTCTGGGCAGATTACCACCCGACCCATTTCCGCCGTTGCGCGTGTCGATCAACTCAGGACCTTCTGACGCGGTTATATCCGCGTTTTTGACCTTGGCGTAATACTGCACCGTAAATTTAGCATAGTTCGTTTTTATGGCCCCTACCGCTAAATCCGCGCCCTCCTTCGAGCCCTTCACGGTGACCGTCATCCGCAGGTCCGCCAGGCTGATACCGGTCTGCCCCCCACTCTCCACCAAGCCTGCTCCGGCGTCCGCCGGGTCCGCATACTGGGGCGGCGCGGCGTAATCCATTCGGGTGAGGCTGCGGGTCCCGTCGTCCATGGACCAGTCCGGCTCCGCTCCATAATAAGTCTCAGGGTATGCCGTCTGGTCGGGCTGGACAGGCTCCGCGGGGACATCCTGTGTACCGGGCGTCTGGGGCTGAGCGGCGACGCCGCTCTGTCCGTCGATATATACGCTGTCCAGGATTTCCACGCCCATTGCGCCGTCCTTCTCATAAGCGGTCAGGCGCAGTCCGGCTACCTCGCCGTCCTCGCCGCCAGACTCCAGCATGGTGCTCAGCAGCTTTTCCGTGGGAACGATCTCCGCCGTGATGGTGCAGCCGGAGAGGTCAAGCTCCCTGCCGCCGTATGCAACCGAGATGGTCAGAGCGCTGAGAAGCTGCTCCTCCCGCTCTGCCGCCTGCTGGAAGAAAAGGAAGTAGTCGTGGTTATTTCCGTCCAGTGCTGTGACGGTAAACGCCAGCTCCGGCTCCACCGGGACCTCCGGTTCAAAGGGGACCTCCGGAAAACCGTTCGGGTCCGTGCCGGGCTGACCGCCTGCGATCTCCGCCTCTGCGCTGAGGCCCACGGGGTCATAGGGCGCAGGTGCATCCACACCGCTGATACCTGTCTCCGGGTATGCGGGTATCCCATTCATATCGAGAGCAGGCTCCTCCTCCACCGGCAGCAGGGCCACTCCGGCAATATGGAACTTGATGTCAAACAGGCCATCCTCGGTGGTATAGCTGTACTCCTCGTCCAGAGAAACCGGATCGGGGTCCTTAGGCGGGAGGCATTCCTCGGTGTGGGTGTGCTCCTGCCGCTCACAGACCAGAACACCGGCCTCATTATAACAAATCTGGGGATCATGGAGGTGGGATACCACGCCGCACATCCAGCTCTTGCCCTCGGGCAGCTCGGGCTCCGCCACTTCGTCGACAGCCCCCGGCTCCTCAGGGTTTTCCGGGTCTGCGGGATTCTCGGGGGTTTCGGGATTTTCCGGGTCCGCGGGAACGTCCGGACCGCCGGAGAGGCAGACCTCCGTGTGCAGATGCTCCTCCAGCCCGCACCATGTCATACCGGGAAGGCCGCAGAATGCGGTGTGCTGGTGCTCCTCCCTGCCGCAGAGATAGACACCGGCCAAGCCATCCTCCACGGGCACCTCAATGAGACAGGCAGGACCATGAACATGCTCCTCAATCTGAAGCTGGCCGCAGATTCTCTCCCCATATTCGTTATAGCAGCTCTCGTTATGGGTATGCACTCCCGGCAGGCTGCACACCAGCGTGGAGCGTTCCTCCCAGCAGAGCTCCGTATGGACGTGCTCCTCCTGCTCCGTCAGGCCGCAGATAGGCTGCGTTTCCTCAGGGCCAGGGCCGGCGGGGAGTTGAGGCTGCTCGCCGGCATCCGGCGTCGCGGGTACGGCGTAACAGGTGTCCATATGGACATGCTCCTCCTGGCCGCAGGTGAGGACGGCCTCCCCCGACTGCTGGACGTAGCAGGCCTCCGTGTGCCAATGCCCGGCGCTCTCCTCCTGGCCGCAGCTCAAAATCTGACTGAAGCAGTCAGGCAGATGGACATGTCCCTCCTCCCGGCTACAGATGAAGACGGGGGTCTCTATATAGCAGGAATCGCTATGGATATGCTCCATCCCCTCCTCCCAACCGCAGACAAGGGTCCTCTCCATGTGATAGCACCCCGCCTCCAGGCTGTGGAAGTGGTTCTCCTCCTGGCCGCAGAGCGGCCCGCTCAACATATCGGGCATATAGCAGACTTCGCTGTGCTGATGGCCCGAGATCTCCTCCTGCCCGCAGGCAAGGACGGGTTCGCCCTCGGCCACGCTGTAGCAAATCTCGGTATGGGTATGCTCGGGAAGAACGCAGAGAAGCTCTCCGACGGTCTCGTTCAACACCATAGGCTCCGGCGCCACCTCCGGCTCCGGCTGCACCGCGGCGGCATAGCACTCCGGCGCGTGGACATGGCCCGGCCCCTCCTCCAGACCACATGCCTGGATCCACTCTGTCTGCCAGCAGGCCTCATCGTGGATATGGGCGGGAATCTCCGGCAGCATGCAGGCCAGATTGCCCACGGCATCAAAGCAGTAATCCCCATGGCTGTGGAACACATACTCCGCCGCGCCGCAATAAAGTCCGCCGCCGCAGTTTTCCGTATGAACATGGGTCAGAAGGGGGCACTGAAGAACTTT
This sequence comes from uncultured Oscillospiraceae bacterium, assembly GCA_910584045.1. Classification (GTDB taxonomy): domain Bacteria; phylum Bacillota; class Clostridia; order Oscillospirales; family Oscillospiraceae; genus Pelethomonas. The sequence goes on from CAJTYO010000009.1 coordinate 14,628, forward strand.
TTCGGTGCGAACCATGGCCCGCCCCTGCCGCATAAACGTATAAAAAGTACATCCTGCCACAACCAGTGCCAGACACATGACAACCGACAGCCAGCGAGATCTCTTATAGTGGTCCTTCAACAGCTTCGAAGCCTGTTCCAAAAACGAACTTCTCATATGACCGCTTCCTTTCTATAGCAACGTTAACCGACCGCCCCAATGCTGGACAGCGGCCAGATACGGAAAAGGATTTTTCCGACTACCAGTTCGCTGCTGATACAGCCAACGGCTGTATTCCTGCTGTCCACAGAGGTTGCACGGTGGTCCCCCATGACAAATATCTTGTCGTCGGGCACCTGATAGGGGAGGGTAATATTGCAGTCGCCCAGGGATTTGTCGGTAACATAGGGTTCGTCAAGGAGCTGTCCGTCCACCGTCACATTGCCCTCGCCGTCGATGTCCACCCAGCTCCCCGCCGTGGCAATAACCCTCTTAATCAGAATATTATTGTTGTAGTAAAAGGCAACCACGCTTCCCCGCGAATAGCTGGAATTGTTGATTGCCACCACAATGTCGCCGTCCTCCAGGGTGTCCGACATGGATTCCCCCACAATCTGGATCACAGGGCAGACCATCACCGCGATGATTACTGCAACGGCGACCACCACCAGCAGAGTAAAAATCGTACTGCGCAGCACCCGTGCGTATTCGTTTTTATACTGCTCTTTGCGCAGCTCCGCCTCAATCTGCTCAATGGCCGGGATTTTAACTTCCTTTTTGTCCATTACTCTCCACCAATGCTCCTGCCCTTCCGCCAGCCCTCCTATCCGCGCCGTCGGGCGCGGGATAAATCTTGTAAATATTCTCCAGATACTGATCTGCCGCCCGCTGCGCAGCCTCGAACACGCCGTTTAGCCGCAGGGCAGCCTCCGCGATGGAGCCAACTTCCTGCAGCTCAATTTCACGCTTATGACGTTCCTCCTCCAGGCTCTCCCGCAGGTTCTTGATCTGCAGATCCTTTTTGTCCAGACGGTCCCGCAGGCGTTCATAGGTCTCCTCCAGCTGGTGGAGATGGTCCTCTGTCTCGGCCAGCAGCCGACCCAGCCGCTCCGCCTCCTTGGCCTGCTCAAGCAGCATCTGCAGGAGTTCCCGCCTGCCCAGTTTATGAAGCTCTTTATCGGTCATAATCTCTTGGTTCTCCTGCCTTTCCAGAAGCTCCGTTGCCTGTCTCCGACCAGCGCAGCTGTTCAAAGAGGATTTTCCGATGAGCAAAGCTCATCGGAAACCGATACGGAGCTCCGTATCGGTCTAGCCCCCTACTCTGACTTATGATTGGAGCCGCCGAATAAACCGGCGTATACAGCTCATCAGACAAATTTTCGTTTAATTCTTCTAAAATACTGGAAACTCGACCCGTTTTAAAGGTTTTAACATAACAGGACGTACACAGGGATCCATTCTGCATTTTTATTATAAGGTCAGCAATGTCAAAACAAACGACAAAAGCCGTAGGAAGATTGCGTCCCTTTTGACGGCTACACCCCACAGTTTCATAGATTTTCCACCATCTGATAACCTGACGTCGGAGCAACAAAAAAGATGCACCGTGTAGCGGTGCATCTTTTTGGAGGCGACACCCGGATTTGAACCGGGGAATCAGGGTTTTGCAGACCCATGCCTTACCACTTGGCTATGTCGCCATATAGAGAACAGGAGCAAATATCTCTTGCTCCTGTTCTCGTTTGTGGAGCGGGCGACGGGGCTCGAACCCGCTACCTCCACCTTGGCAAGGTGGCGCTCTACCAGATGAGCTACGCCCGCATAAATGTGCAACTACTTCTCACATCACAAACCGCACTATACACAGTTTGGCGACAAATACCAGCTGCACGAATTTGTTTGCACAAAGTGAAACAAATTTGGTGCCTCCGGTCGGAATTGAACCAACGACACGCGGATTTTCAGTCCGCTGCTCTACCAACTGAGCTACAGAGGCATATAAGCGCAACAACTGCACTTATACTGTGTAACAATTCACACAATGGCGACTCAGAACGGGCTCGAACCGTCGACCTCCAGCGTGACAGGCTGGCGTTCTAACCAACTGAACTACTGAGCCATAACAAGCAGGCCAGATTCGGAAAATCTCAGGTTATCACACAAAACAGTGGTGGGAACAACTGGACTCGAACCAGTGACCCCCTGCTTGTAAGGCAGGTGCTCTAACCAGCTGAGCTATGCTCCCTGAGGTTCACTCCCGAACGGCAAGGCTTATTATACTAAACATACCCGCTCTTGTCAAGATAATTTTTCAAATTTTCAAGGAAAATTTTTTAAGCACTCAGACATATAAATCCAGGCCCTTTTGCTCCTGATCCCGGCGGTTTTGGTCCTCCGCCCGCTGCTGGGGCTCCTGTGCAGCCGCAGTGACGGTACGTGTAGTTCCGCCGGAGATGTACGCCTTGCCGCACTCGGGGCAGATAGCCGTATGGAGTGTGACGGACTGGCTGACCACCCGGCAGTCTTCCCGCTGCGCCTTGGCCTGTTCGCGGACCACGTGCTCATTCTCGTGTCCGCGCACCGCTGAGGCTACCTGCTCCGGGGCGATACGCGTAGGCGTCTGGAAGGACACGCCCATGTCGTCCGAACCGTCCTGATACTTCCTCTCCTCGCAGGTCTGGCACTTGCCCTCTTCCACGGCGGCCTGGGCCGCTCCTGCCCCCACTTTCAGCTCGCCGTCGGACGTATTTCCATCCTCGGATTTTCCGCTCCCCTGGGCTGTGGACTCCTCGTAAGGCTTTATGCGCATCCGCACAGCCATCTCCGCCGGATCTGCTCCCTCCCGCAGGGCGGGGCCCAGACGAACGGGCTGGCGCTCCTGACCATCCACGGGGCGGACAGGACGCACCGCCTGTACCGGCGTATCCAGAGCGGCGCCCCGCCGGGCGGTCCAGACAGAGGCCGCCTGCCCACGCTGGGCAGATTGAGCCGCCTCCGTCCCAGACATCTGGGAGGCACGCTGGAGGGGGGCATATGCGCCGTATACGTTAAAGTAGGAATTGATGCCGGAAACCGCACCTACCATACTGCTCACCTCATAAAGATAATGGCTTATCAGAAATATTCTACCACATATTTCTCTATATGGCAACCCCCTTGACAGAGGAGGGCGATCTGTGCTAAACTGAAATTAACTTATTCAGAGAGGGGGCGCAGTATATGCGGTGGGCGCAAAACGGTCTGGTTCTGCATTTTCTTGGTCAAGATGAGGCCATCTACGGGATTTGTGCGCCCTTTTTTAGGTGACAGCTGTCCTCCTAAAGGAATGTGTCACAATAAAATTGGTCGCGCCGGTCCTTTTCTTGTATTGATGAAAGAAAGGATGGCGCTGTTTTTATGCCCAAAAATAAAGAATCATTTTCCCTTCCCCATCAAAAGCGGACCCTCGTCCTGCTGGAATGGGCAGTGGGTTTCCGGCCAGCGGGGAGCGTGTGGGTACTTCTGCTGGCTCTGCGGGGATATTCTCTGGTGGAAATCGGATTGGCAGAGGGACTGTTTCATGTGGTCAGCCTGTGCTGCGAGCTGCCCTCCGGGCTGCTGGCCGACGTACTGGGACGGAAGAGAACTCTGGTGGCCAGCCAGGGGATGTTTCTGCTCTCCGCTCTGTTTATGGTCGCTTTTGACAGCTCATGGGGCGTGTATCTCTCCTTGGCCGCGTCGGCCATGGCCTTCAATCTTCAATCCGGCACCCGCGAGGCCATTACCTATGAAAGTATGCTGCAGGCCGGACAGGAGGCCGACTACTTGAAGTTCTCCTCCCTGCAAAACGGGATATACCGCTTTAGCGACGGCGGAGCTATGCTGCTGGCGGGAGCCACAGTGCTTCTCGGCTGGAGGACGGCCTATCTGCTGGACGCAGGAATTGCTCTGGCGGGCCTGGCGGCAGTACTGTGCCTAACGGAGCCCGTCTGTCCGGAGCAGGAGCGAAACACCGCGTCCCTGTCCGGCTTCCCGGCGGCTATGCGGGAGACAGTTCGCGGCGCTTGGGCTCTATTGCGGACGGATGGCACGGCGGTGAGGATTATGCTGGTCAACGCCCTGGCGGGAGCCTGCGCCACACTGACCCGGTTCTTCCTCCAGCAGCGGGTGGAGGAGGCGGTGACGGTTCCCGCTCTGCTGGGACCAGCTCTGTTCGTGCTGGGCCTGGGCGGCGGCTTAGCGGGGCTGCTGACAGGGCGGCTGGACCGGATGCCCTATGGCAAAGCTGCGGCCCTGACTATGGCGGGCGTGACGGTCTGCGCTCTGGCGGCCCGCGGAAGCTTCCTGCCAATACTGCTGGCCAGCGGTCTGGCAGCAGGGTTGCTGGACGACAGCCTGCAGCTGATCAGCGACAAACGGCTTAACGACCGCTTCCCCTCCGCCCAGCGGGCTACGCTGGTCAGCGTAGCCTCCATGGCCTTTTCTGTTTTCATGATCCCTCTGTCGCCCCTGTTCGGACTACTGTTCTCCTAAACGCGGCGGGATATTATGGCTATGTGCCTATAATAAACGTAAGGAGGCGTTCATAATTCGACGGACGCCTCTTTTTCATACTTTTCTTTGGGAGGAGGAGAAGGCGCGGGAATGAACGAGCTGTTGAAGACGGCGCTGACGGAGGAGGACTTTCGCTTTACAGTCCTCCACAAGCTAACTCATTTCCGGAGGTGGTATATGCTCTATAAACGGCTGGTTCAGCTCACCATCTGCCTGCATTGGTTCAATCCGCTGGTATGGCTGATGGGCCGGGAAATCAGCCGAGCCTGCGACGAGGCGGTGATTCGAGAACTGGACGAGGCGGGCCGGCTGGCCTACGGCGACACGCTGGTGCGGACCTTGGAGGCGGGAGGAAAATACGGGAACTCCCTGGCCTCCGCGACGCTTACCGAAAACGCAGAGCTGCGATGGTCTATCTGGGCAAATATCATCTGGACTACGGGGACCACATCTGGTACGACGTGTCCGCAAAGACGGGGAACGGCTTGCAGGTTGGCTTTGTAAAGGCCGGGGACGAGGAAATCCCCAGAACCTTCTATTTCTCTGCGTCCAACCGTCGGACGGAACGCTGCGGTGTACCGATGATATCGAGTTTACCAGCAGCTCACCGGTGAAGCCCGGAAAGTACAGGCTGTTTCTTCGGGCCACCGATGGAGACCTGGGCGGTGTGAGCGGTACATTTTCACTGTCCTCGGAACATGTGGGCGGCAGCCCGGTCAACCTGCGCCGTGAGGAGCTCCCGGAAGCTGTTAGGAAAGCCATGAAGAACTGTGAGATCCGGGAATGGTATGTCGTGTTGTACGGCGGGCAGAGATATATCTACTATGAGGGCTTTGCCTGGAGCTTCGGCTGGCAGCCGGAGAGGTCCCGCGAGGGGTGGACCGTGGACATTGTCAAATGGCAGAAGAATGACTTTGGATATGTCCTGCTGTCCGTCCCCAAGGATGGCACCCTGACGGTCCGCGTTGAGGGCAAGCCCGTGACATATACGGAGCTGACAGCAGAATAACCCGCCCGGTATAAAACAGCCTGTTAAAAGCCCTCTGCGGGAGCAAAACTCCTGCGGAGGGCTTTTTGACAGGCTGGAGCGTATCCTGCGCAAGCGGATACGCTCTCTCCTTATAACTGGCACTTCCCCCTTGGGATAAACTGCCCGCCGGTCTCCAGAATCCGGCCCCGGTCCACAGCCAATCGGCCGCGGAGGTACACCTGGACCACGGAACCAACTGTCTGCCACCCCTCGTATGGGGTGTAATCCACGTTCTGCGCTTGGTCCCCGGCGGTAATGATCTGATTGGCGCTGGGGTCATAGACCACGATGTCCGCATCGGAGCCAGGGGCGACAATCCCTTTCCGGGGCCAACAGCCATAGAGCTTGGCGGGACCCTCGCAGAGGAGGCGGCACATATCCGCCGGTGTGATTCGCCCCGCCGCCACGCCGCAGGTATACAGCAGCACCCCCCGGTGTTCCACGCCGGGCAGGCCACCGGGAATCCTGGTAAAGTCGTACTGTCCCGCCCGCTTCTGAGCGGTGGTAAAGGAGCAGTGGTCGGTTGCTACGGTTTGGATTTCTCCGGAGCGCAGGGCCTCCCAGAGGGCCTCCCGGTCCGCCGCTTTCCGGATGGGGGGCGCGCAGACAAACTTGGCCGCCTCCATATAATCCGGGTTGTCATAGACCCCCTCCTCCAACAGCAGATAGTGGGGACAGGTCTCCACAAACACCGTCTGTCCCCGCCGCCGGGCGGCGCGGACCTCCTCCAGTGACTCCCTGGCAGACAGGTGAACGATGATCACTGGCACGTCTGCCAGCTGGGCCAGCCGCAGCAGGTGGCTTACCGCCTCAGCCTCCAGAGCCGCAGGCCGGGTACGCGGGTGGGAGGCGGGCGACATGCGGCCCTCCAACCTCGCCTGGGCCGTAAGAGCACGGATGACACCGTCGTTTTCGCAGTGGACCCCCGCCACGCCGCCCAGCTCTTTCAGCCGCAGGAGGGCGCGGTACATATCCCCCTCGGATATCATCATGGCGGGATAGGTCATGTACATCTTAAAAGAGGTGATGCCCAAGGCCATCATCTCCCCCAATTCCCGGGAGACGCCCTCGCTCCAGTCGTCGATTGTCATATGGAAGCCGTAGTCGCAGGCAGCACGGCCCTCCGCCTTTTTCCGCCAACGCGCCAGACCGCAGGCAAGTGTCTCCCCCTTGTCCGGAGCGGCGAAGTCCACCACCGTGGTGGTGCCGCCTCGCAGCGCCGCCCGGCCGCCGGTGGCGAAGTCGTCGGCGGTAATGGTGCCGCAGACCTCCAGGTCAAAATGGGTGTGGCCGTCGATGAAGCCGGGGAAAAGCAGCTTTCCGGTACAGTCCACCGTCGATGCGTCTCTGGCAGAGATATCCGTTCCCACAGCAGACACCCGCTCTCCCTCGATCAGAACGTCGGCCCGCGTCTCCCCCTGAGCCGAGACGACAGTCCCGCCCCGCAGCAGCGTCTTCATAGCGATTCCTCCTTGAAGATATATTCCTCTGCACAGAGTATACCACAGAATCCGCTTCTCCGCCAGCGGGATTGGCATTCTTCGGGAAATTTTATCCCTTTGCCGGATAGCCAGACAGCTCCGCCAAAGTCCGCCCAATATCCAGCGTCCACACACAAGCTCTGCGCCCGGTTTTCCTGGAACGCAGAGCACTGCCTTTTATTGACGCAGATGATATAGCGGGCCCGGGCTGCCATACATTTATCAGAGCCCGCAGCAGATTCCTCTGCTCTCCGGCATCTTCCAGAATCGTGATGTCCCGGTACTGTTCCTCATCCGCCAATATTTGACGAATCAGATAGCGTCGCTGTTCCTCGCGGGTCATGGATCTACCTCCCGCGCTGCCCTGCATATTATTTGCTCACTACGGAGATTCTCTCCTGAATATGGCTCCCCTCTGCAAGCTCATCCACCACCGCGATAGCGTAGTCGGCATAGCTGATGACGCTCTCGCCTCTGCTGTTCCGAATCAGCTCCTCGCCGCCCAGGGTGTACGCGCCGGTGCGGCTCCCCTCGGCCTGAAAGTCACCGGCTGGGCTGATGTAAGTCCATTTTACATCCGTCCGACCCCGCAGGAACTTGAGCGCCTGGTCGTGCGCCGCGGCCATAGGCTTAAACGCATCGGGAAAGTCGGGGCCGTCGGCCACGGTAACGGTGTGCTCTGGATTGACATACAAGCTCCCCGCGCCGCCCACAACAACCAGCCGGATCTCCGAACCGGACAGCGCGCCGCACAGATGCTCCACCGCCTGGGGAATCTGGTGGATGGCGTCCGGCGTCCAGACGCCGAAAGCATCCACTACCGCGTCGAAACCCGCAAGGTCGGCGGCGGTCAGCTGAAACAGATTCTTCACCACGGCCTTAGGCGCGGCGGACCGGTTCTCTCCTCGGACGACGGCAGTAACATCCAGACCCCGGTCCAGAGCCTCTTTGACAATCAGGCGTCCAGCCTTGCCATTGGCGCAGATTACAGCAATTTTCATTGATTTGTACCTCCGTAAGATCATTTTCAACGCAGAGATGCCCCCTTCGTTGTCTGTATCATAGCAGACCTTCTGAAGGCTGAAAAGTACGCACAAAAAAGTGCCTATGGCACAAAATAGATACTCTTGCGTTATTGAGATGTCTGGAGCTGAAAATTTCTATGAAAAGCTCCCGCCCGTTTGCATGAGCACCCCCGGAGGGGCGCTCACCGCAAACGGGCGGGCTTAGAACTGTCTCTAAGATTTTTTCTGCTTTTCCGCTGTCCGGACTTCATCAGAGTTCTGTTTCGACACAGCGGAGGCTGTTGTCTCCATGTGAGACGCGTATCACGTTCAGGCATTAGTATCATAAAAATAAAAAACCCACGCCTGACAGCGTGGCCTTCCAATCTTTCTTAACGCCGGGGAGTGGGGTTACCGCTCGCTGCTGGTGGTTTCGCGCTCACCGAAGATCATGTCGTCAATATCGACACCGGTGAAGAGAATGGTCATTTCTGCTATCACTTCCTTCCCATATTAGATTAATTGTAGTATACCACAGGTAAGCGGAATATGCAAGAGGTTTTCGCAAAAATATTCCGAAATTTTGCGCAGGCCCGCCCATCTCCTTGTCAGGCGGCAGCTTAGATGGTAAAATAAAAAAACACCCGAGAAAGGAGCATCCCCTATGATTCGTATTGACAACGGCTTCTTCCTGCTGGAAACGCAGCAGACCACTTATTGCTTCCGGGTAACAGAGCGGGGGTTTTTGCAGCATTTGTACTACGGCCGCCGCCTGGACTTGTCCGGCGGCTGGCAGGCGCTGGTCCCCCAGGTCCGGCATCTGCCGGGAAACGCCGCCGGCTGGGACGGCGTGAGCCTGGAGGATATGGCGCTGGAGACCTCCGCCCCGGGGCTGGGCGACCTGCGGGAGAGCATGGTCACGGTCCGCACTGCCAGAGGCGATACGCTGACGGATTTTCGCTTCGAGACGGCGGAAATTCTGGAGGAGAAGCCGGAGCTGGATGGATTGCCCTCGTCATATGGCGGGAGCCGGAGCCTGCGGGTCACGCTGCTGGAGCAGGGCGGTGAACTGCGGCTGGAACTGCTGTACACCACCTTTGACAGCTGCGACGTCATCACCCGCTCCGCCCGGCTAACCAACCTGGGGCGGGAGCCGGTGACGATTTTGCGGCTCCTCAGCAACCAGGTGGACTTTCCGGATCAGAACTATGTCCTCACCACCTTCAACGGCGCGTGGGCTCGGGAATTTGAGCCCGCCGACACCCCCTGCGGCCCTGGGACCATCATCAGCGGCAGCCGGACAGGCTGCTCCTCTAACCGGGCCAATCCCTTTGTCATGCTGCGCCGGAGGGGTGCGGACGAGGAGTGGGGGGACTGCTGCGGCTTCCACCTGCTCTACAGCGGCGATCATTTTGAGTGCGCCGACGGCAACGCCTATGGGAAGCTGCGCTTCCTCCAGGGTATCCAGCCGGAGGGCTTCTCTTGGCAGCTGGAACCAGGGGAACGCTTTACCGCACCAGAGGCGGCCATGGCCTATGGCCGGGGTCTGATGGCGATGAGCAACGCCCTCCACGCGTTTATCCGGGAGCACGTGGTCCGAGGCGCATGGAGAGACCGGCCCAGGCCAGTGCTGGTTAACAGCTGGGAGAGCTTCTACTTTCACTTCAGTCAACGGGACTTGCTGCGGCTGGCCCGACAGGGGAAGTCCTTGGGAGCAGAGCTGTTCGTACTGGACGACGGCTGGTTCGGAAAGCGGGACGGAGATAGCTGCTCCCTGGGGGACTGGGATCAGGTCCATAGGAGGAAGCTGCCCGACGGACTGGGGGGCCTGGCTGATCGGGTGCGGGCACTGGGAATGGACTTCGGATTGTGGGTGGAGCCGGAGATGGTCAGCGAAGACAGCTGCCTTTTCAGAGCCCACCCCGACTGGATTCTGGGTCGCCCGGGACAGGCCATGGGCCGGAATCAATACATTTTGGACTTGAGCCGCCGTGAGGTGCAGGATCACCTGATCTCGGTACTGTCCGACGTGTTTGAGGACGCCCGGCCCGCCTATGTCAAGTGGGATATGAACCGGATTATGACGGACAGCTGCTCCCCCGCTCTGCCTCCGGATCGGCAGGGAGAGGTCCGTCACCGGTATATCCTGGGGTTGTACCGGGTGCTGGGAGCACTTACGGCTCGGTTTCCCCGGCTCCTGTTCGAGGGCTGCGCCAGCGGCGGCAACCGGACCGACCCGGGAATGCTGTGCTTCATGCCCCAGATCTGGCTGTCGGACAACACCGACGCGCTGTGCCGCTGCCGCATCCAGTACAACGCCAGCTTCGGCTATCCCCAGTCGGTGATGGGCACCCATGTCAGCGCCAGCCCGAACCACCAGACTCTGCGCAAAACACCTCTGGACAGCCGGTTCAATGCGGCGGCCTTCGGGTTGCTGGGGTACGAGCTGGACTTGTGCAGCCTGTCGGAGCGGGAAAAAAACAGGGTGGCGGGACAGATCGCCTTCTATAAAAAGTACCGGAATGTATTGCAGTTTGGACAGCTCTACCGCCTGCGGGGCGGCGAGAACGGGTTGTGGCAGATGATGGCGGTGTCCTCGGACCGGAGGACCGCCCTCACGGTGCTGCTCCAGCAGGAGAACCGGCCCAACGCTCCCGCCCTGCAGCTGCTGGCCCGGGGGTTGTCGCCCCACGGGATCTACCATCTCTCCGTCCGCCCCACACCGGCGGAGTTGAGAGACTTCGGGTCCTTGATAAACATGATCTCTCCGGTACGCCTCCATCCCGGCTCCCTGGTAGAAGAAGCGGCGGCAAAAGTGGTCCGTCTGCCTGCGGAGAAGGAAAATCTGACCGCCTCCGGGGACCTGCTCATGCAGTGCGGCGCGTGGCTGAAACAGAGCTTTTCCGGCACAGGCTATGACGGAAAGACCCGAGTGATGGGCGACTGCGGCAGCAGACTGTACGTCCTGGAGGAGCAGGGATAGCACGGTTTTCTGATAAAAAATTTGAAAAGCTATACGGGCTCCACAGCGAGCTGAAAGCGGCCGAGGTTCCGGCTTTTACCCCGGGGCAGGAGGGAAAACAGGAAGAAAAGGAGCAAATCGGCGCGACCTTACGGACGCGCCGATTTGCTCCAGCTGCTGTCAGGAGACAGCCTGCGCTTCTTCGGAATACCCTCCGGCCGGGAGACGCGATTCCTTCGGACCGGCGTACTCCCTGGACGCCTCCGCCCTCTGCCGCGCGTTGGCCAGCATGAGCTTGAGCCGGTTTTCTTGGTTGACCCGGGTGGCCCCGGCGTCGTAGTCGATGGCCACGATGTTCACGTCGGGGTTCTTCTCCTTGATGGGCTTCATCATCCCCTTGCCGCAGATGTGGTTGGGCAGGCAGCCGAAGGGCTGGGTACACACGATGTTGCCCACACCCTTATCCGCCAACTCCAGCATCTCCGCCGTCAAAAGCCACCCCTCGCCCATTTTCACCCCCATGCTGATGGTCCCTTGAACCAGTTCCACAGTGTGGGTGAACAGAGTGGGCGGGGTAAAGCGCCCGTGGGCTGCAATGGCGTCGATCAAATCCTTCTCCTTGTCCACCAGATATCGGTACGCAATTTTATAAGCCAGCTGCATCCCCTTCTGCATCCCATACAGCTTGTGATCCAGCAAATTGTTGTATACGCAGTACAGGCAGAAATCCAGCAGACCCGGGATCACCGCCTCGGCCCCCTCGTCCACCAGGAACTGCTCCAGGTTGTTGTTGCCCAATGGGGAATACTTCACGAAAATCTCCCCCACGACACCCACCTTCACCTTGTCGGACTTCTCCATGGGGATTCCCGCAAAATCGTCCAAAATCCGGTAGTAGTTGGCCTTTACATAACGGTAGCTGGCCTTGCCGCCGGCGGTCATCTCCTCAGCCAGCCGGTCAGTCCATCGCTCCGCCAGCGCCTGGGCGGTCCCCTTTTCCAGCTCATAGGGCTTGCACTGATTTATCAGGGTCATCAGCAGATCCCCGTACAGCACGCCGTACATCATCTTCATAATGAGCGGCAGAGTCAGCTGGAAGCCGGGGTGGTTCTCCAGTCCCGTCAGAGACAGGCTGATAACCGGTACGTGCCCCAACCCAGCTTTCTCCAAAGCTTTTCGCAGCAGGTGGATATAGTTGCTTGCCCGGCAGCCGCCGCCGGTCTGGAACAGGATCAGCGCCACCTTGTCCGGGTCGTACCTGCCGCTCTGGAGGGCGTCGATGAACTGCCCGATCACCAGAATGGCGGGGTAGCAGGTGTCGTTATGTACATATTTCAGACCCGTCTCCGCAATTTGAGGCCCGCTGGTCTCCAGTAGCTCCATCTTGTACCCGGAGCGCCCCATGACCTTGCTGATCATTTTGAAGTGCATGGGCAGCATGTTGGGCACCAGGATGGTGTGGGTCTTTTTCATTTCTTCGGTAAAGACGACGTAGCCTTTCTCTTGGTCGATCATAGAATGGGTTCCTTTCCCTCGCTTTTATTGCAGTTTAATCAAGCCAGCCGTTTCGAAGCTGCATTTGTCCTCATCTTCAAAAACGCGTGTAAATTCAATCCTGTCAATTTGTGCCACAAAAGGTTTAAACTCCTTTTGCATAGCCTCAGCAACATCGGATAAGTCAACCCCAGGGATATGCATGAGGGAAGTATGAGGATTCCAGGCATCTTCCCGCGTCCATTCATTCAAGTCTGTTGACCAACTTTGGGAAATTTCCTTCTGTATATTAACGATTACAGGTTCCTTTCGAGGAACTGCTACAATGAATGTTTTTACGCCGGATACGGAGGCCCATGCCTCGACTTTATCATAGTAAACAGGAAATTTTCCATAGCCGGAGAGAATTGATTTGCAGGAGGACATAAAAGCTTCTTCATCATCGCCCATATATGTTGCCAGTGTGATATGTCCATGCACATTCTTAGATGGAAAACCAAACCGCTCAGCGATCTTTTCCACCTTCAAAAGCCGAGCCTCTGCCTCCGAATCGACTATTACAATAGCGCACATCATATTGCCTAAACCCCTTTTTCCTCCAGCGCCCCGATCAAACTCCTGAGCCGGATCTTCACCGCCCCCAGGTTGGTAATCTCGTCGATCTTGATCTGGGTATACAGCTTCCCGGCCTCCTCCAGAATCCGCCGCACCTCGTCGGTGGTAATGGCGTCCACCCCGCACCCGAAACTCACCAGCTGCACCAACTGCACATCCTTATTCTCGCAGGCGAACCGCGCCGCCCGGTAGAGCCGCGCATGGTACGTCCATTGATTGAGCACGTGTACCGGCACCGGGTCCGCCAGATGGCACACGCTGTCCTCACTGACCACTACAAAGCCCAGGGAGGCAGCCAGCTTGTCGATACCATGCCCGATCTCCGGATCAATGTGGTAGGGACGGCCCGCCAGAATCATGATGCGTTTGCCGTGCTCCCTTGCCCAGACCACCGCCTCCTCGCCCCGCTTCCGCACAGAGAGCATATGGGCCTCGTAGGCAGCAAAAGCCGCGTCCACCGCCCGGCGGACTTCTTTTTTCGCCACATCATGGAATACAGGAGACAGGCAGGCATACAGCTCCTTGGCCAGTTCCTTTCGGTTGTTGATGTTGAGGAACGGATATAGGAAATGGGTCTGAGCCAGATCGTCCATATTCCCTCGCAGCAGCTCGGAGTAGTAGGCCACCACCGGGCAGTTGTAGTGATTGTCGCTCTCCTTCTCGTCCACATTATACGTCAGGCAGGGGTAGAAAATCGCATCCACATGCTTATCCAGCAGGAGCTCTATGTGTCCATGCATAATCTTGGCGGGATAGCAGGCTGTGTCGGAGGGGATGGAAAACTGCCCCTTTTCATAAATCCGCCGGGAGCCGAGCCCGGAGACCTCCAACTTGAAGCCCAGCGCCGAGAAGAACGCGTGCCACAGCGGCAGCAGCTCATACATCCCCAGGGCCAGGGGCAGGCCGATGGTCCCCCGAAGCTCCGCCCCCTGTTCCAGCGCCATAAGCGTATCCCGCTTCCAGGCGTACAGATTGGGCAGCTCTTCCGCATTCTGAAGCCCCAGACCCTTCTGACACTGGTTGCCGGAGACGTACTTCTTCCCGCCGCCGAAGCTATTGACTGTCAGGCGGCAGCGATTGGTACAGCCCTGGCACACAGCGGCCTTGGCGGCATGCTGGAAGCCCTGTAGCGTCTCTGGGGACAGCAGCGTACTCTCCCGCAGATCCATGGCGTACAGCGCCGCGCCGTAGGCTCCCATGAGCCCGGCGATGGCGGGCCGGATCACATTCTTGCCCAGCTCCAGCTCGAAGGCCCGGAGCACCGCGTCATTGTAGAAGGTGCCCCCCTGGACCACTACGTGGTCCCCCAGCTCCTCAGCGCTGCCGGCCCGGATAACCTTATAGATGGCGTTTTTCACCACGCTGACGCTCAGCCCTGCGGAGATGTCCTCCACTGTGGCCCCGTCCTTCTGGGATTGCTTGACGGAGGAATTCATAAACACGGTGCATCGGCTGCCCAGGTTCACCGGGGCGGAGGCGTGGAGCCCCTTTTCAGCGAAGGCGGCCACGTCACAGCCCATGGACCGGGCGAAGGTTTCGATGAAGGACCCGCAGCCGGAGGAGCAGGCCTCATTGAGCATGATGGAGTCGATGGCTCCGTTCTTGATTTTGAAGCATTTGATGTCCTGGCCGCCGATGTCCAGGATGAAGTCCACCTCGGGGCAGAAGAACTTGGCTGCGGTGTAGTGAGCGATGGTCTCCACCACCCCCCTGTCCACACCGAACGCAGCGCGGATCAGCTCCTCGCCGTAGCCCGTCACCGCGCTGCCCCGGATGGTCACCCGGTCCCCGCACAGCGCGTAAATCTTTTCCAGCTGCTCCCGGACGATCTCCACAGGGTCACCCCGATTGGAGCTGTAATAGGTGTACAGCAGCTGCCGCTCCTCCCCCAGCAGGACCAGCTTGGTGGTGGTGCTGCCGCAGTCGACGCCCAGCCAGGCCCCGCCGGAATAGGCTGTCAGCTCTCCCTCCGCCACCGTGGCGGCGGCGTGTCGGGCGCGGAAAGCGGCGTAATCCTCCTTCGAGGAAAACAGCGGCGGCAGCAGGTTGGCCGCGTCGCGCACACAGGCGCTGTTGGCCAGCTTCGTCCGCAGTTGGTCCATGGTATAGATCCCGCCGGACGACTCCGCATACAGCGCCGCCCCCATGGCCACGGCAAAGCGGCCGTACTCTGGAAATACCGCGTGCTCATTGTCCAGCTTCAGCGTCTCCTGAAACCGGCGGCGCAGGCCCCTGCAGTAGTACAGCGGCCCACCCAGAAACAACACCTTCCCCGTGATCCTCCGCCCCTGGGCCAATCCGGCGATGGTCTGGTTCACCACCGCCTGATAGATACTGGCGGCCACATCGGCGTGCTTGGCCCCCTGGTTAAGAAGGGGCTGAATGTCCGTCTTGGCGAACACGCCGCATCGGGAGGCGATGGGATACAGCCGCTCGCTCTCAAGGCTCAGTTCGTCCAGCTCGTCGGCGGTAACCCCCAGCAGGGTGGCCATCTGGTCGATAAAGGCCCCTGTGCCTCCGGCGCAGGAACCATTCATCCGCTCGTCGATACCGCCATCGAAAAAAATGATCTTGGCGTCCTCACCGCCCAGCTCTACCACGGCGGCGGCGTCCGGCTCCAGGCGGCGGACCACCTCCCCGGTGGCGAACACCTCCTGGACAAAGGGTATACCAGCGCTCTCCGCCAGTCCCAGCCCCGCCGAGCCGGAGATAGCGGCGGTAAAGCTCCTCCCGCCGGTTACGCCCACGGCCTCTGACAGCAGCTCCAGCGTCTTCTGCCGCACCTGAGAGAAATGTCGCTGGTATTTTTTATACAGGATCTTTCCGTTCTCTACGACCACCAGCTTGGCGGTGGTGGACCCGATGTCGATCCCCAGTGTCAAATTGGTCTCCTGCCTCATATACTGTTCTCCATCGCGTTTGATCAGCCGATTTTGTTGGCATTATAGCATAAACGGCGCAAAATGTTTATGGACAAAGTGTTAAATATATGTGAAGGATTTCTTCCCCTGCTTTGCTATTTTTGTGATTTTGGATTGCCCGGAACGAAAAAGCGTGGTAGAATAGAGATATTCGGAAGACTCGGCTCCGTCTGTTTCAAGAAGAAAGGAGGCCTCCATGTCAGACACAAAGCTGCATCCCGCCGTCACACTGCGGCTGTATACAGACCGCAAATGCTTCGGCCCCGGCGTGGCCATGCTGCTGCGGCGGGTCCGGACGCTCCACTCCCTGCGCTCCGCGGCTATGGATATGGAGATGGCCTACTCCAAGGCCTGGAGCATCCTGCGGGAGGCGGAGCGGGGTCTGGGCGTCAAGCTGCTCCACTCCACCACCGGCGGCCGAGGCGGCGGCGGAGCGGCGCTGACAGCGGCGGGCGAGCAGCTGCTGGAGGCATACGACCTCTGTGAACGGGAGCTGCGGGAACAGGGAGATGCCCTGTTCCGGCGGCATTTCGCTTTCCTGACCGCGCAGGAGGCGGACAAAGCCGATTTGTAAACTTTTCTTAAGAATCAGATTTTCCGTTTACATTTTTCTCCCGCTATGTTATCCTTTTTTATGGAGAACGCCCGGCATCCCGGGAAAAACATATGAACAAGATGGAGGAAAAACCTATGGAGAAACCTGTTCTGGTGGTTTTAGCCGCCGGTATGGGCAGCCGGTACGGCGGCCTGAAGCAAATGGACAGCGTAGGCAGCTGTGGGCAGTGCCTCATCGACTATTCCATTTATGACGCCCGGCGGGCCGGGTTCGAGACGGTAGTCTTTGTTATTAATCAGGAGATGGAGTCTGACTTCCGCGAGCGGGTAGGCGAGCGGGTGAGCCGGGGCGTCAACGTACGCTATGCCTTCCAGCGTCCGGAGGACCTGACGGAGGGGCTGGAGCTCCCCATCGGCCGGACCAAACCCTGGGGCACCACCCACGCGGTACTGGCAGCCCGGGACCAGATCCACGGCCCCTTCGCCGTCATCAACGCCGACGACTACTACGGTCCGGAGGCCTTCCGGGTGCTATATGACTATCTTGCCAACCACACCGACCGGCCCGACTGCTTCCAGTATGCCATGGTGGGCTACCGCTTGGGCAAAACCCTGTCGGAGCACGGCGGCGTGACCCGGGGCGTGTGCCGGACCAACCGGGACGGCCTGTTGGAGAGTATCGTGGAGCAGCAGGGCATTGAAAAGGATGGAAAGGGCGGCCGCTTCTCCAACGACGGCGGCCAGAACTGGAACCAGCTGGCCGGAGATACTCTGGTTTCTATGAACTTCTGGGGATTCCAGCGCAGCTTTTTGGACGAGGCCGGGGAGCGTTTTCCCCTGCTGCTGCGGCAGACTCTGGCTCAACATCCGGAGAAGGGCGAGGTGCAGCTGCCCGTCATGGTGGCAGACATGCTGGATCGCGGCCGGGCCCAGGTGCGGGTCCTCTCCAGCGGCGAGAAGTGGTTCGGCGTAACCTACCGGGAGGACAAGCCCAAGGTGGTGGCCGCCCTGCAGCAGAAGACGGAGCAGGGCCTCTACCCCGAGGACCTGTGGGCTTGACCCCAAATTTCGCTGGAAAATTCCGGCGCAATGAAGTATCCTAGCTAAGGCCGGACCTCCGGTCGGAAGGAGTTCGGAGCATGATATTCTACTTTTCCGCCACGGGAAACAGCAAATACGCGGCCGAGCGCATCGCTGCCGCTGCAGATGACCGACTGATCTACCTGCGGGACGCGGTCCGGGGCCGCTGCTACCGCTACGAAGCGGCCCGGGATGAACGGGTGGGCTTTGTGTTTCCCACCTATTTCTGGGGACTGCCCAGCATACTCAATTTCTTTGTGGAGAAGCTGGAACTGTCGGGGTACACCGATCAGTACATTTACGCGGTACTGACATGCGGGGGCAGCACCGGCGGCGCGGGGGACCAGCTGGCGGCCCTGCTGGAGAAAAAGGGGCTGCACCTGTCCGCCCAGTTCGGCATTCCTATGGTGGATAACTACGTGCCCATGTTCAAGATCGCGCCGCCGGAGGAGGTTGAAACCCGGTTGAATGCGGCAGAGGAACACATTGAGGAGGTTATCCGGGTCATCCGGGCCAAGGGCCTGGGGGACTACAATCGCAGCCGGGGAACCGCCCCCGGCATCATGACGGCGGCCCTTTATCCCCTCTACGCCCATGGCCGCTCTACCAAACCCTTTGTGGTGACGGACCACTGCATCGGCTGCGGGCTGTGCCAGGAGATCTGTCCCTGCGGGGCTATCCTCATCTCCGGCGGTAAACCGGCGTGGATAAAGCCTCAGTGCGTGCGGTGTCTGGGTTGTCTCCACCGCTGTCCCGCTCAGGCCATTCACTGGAAGAAACCGGACGAGGACCAAGGCCGCTACTATAACCCCAGGGTAGAGGCGTGAGCGTCCATATGACATAAAAAACTTGGCGATTTTTATGCCAAACGGGGCATACTACCGATAAAACACGGAAAGGAGGAGAAACATGGCACATGTAACGCTGACAAAGGACAACTTCGTAGAGGAGGTTCTCCGCTCGGAACAGACCGTACTGGTAGACTTCTGGGCCTCCTGGTGCGGCCCCTGCATGGCCTTGGCTCCTACCATCGACGAGATCGCCGGGGAGCAAACGGTCGTGAAAGTGGGGAAAGTAAACGTGGACGACGAGCCGGAGCTGGCCCGTCAATACCGCATTATGAGCATTCCCACCCTGATGGTCTTCAAGGGCGGCGAGCCCGTCCGCCGGGAGGTTGGGGGTAAATCCAAGAAGGAGATCCTTGAAATGGTGGGTCTGGACCACGCCCACGTATAACAATCGGAAGGCCGCCGCACCCCAGCCGGGGTGCGGCGGCCTTATATGAATACTCAATTAAAATTAAAATATTTAACCTAGAGCCAGCTGAATTTCCATTACACTTTGTTGCCGCCTTGTCCGGGTAAAAGCCCGCGTGCGGACGGCGTCTCGCCTAGCAAAAATTCTACTCGGCTCTCGTTTAAAACTTTAGGGCTTGTTTGATAATTGGCGAAATGCCCAATAGCGAGGAATTTTTTTGCCAGACAAGGCAAATTTTCGCAGGCATCCTGACGGATGGCAAGAAAATTTAACGCAGTATGGCAGAAAAAGGCCCGTTGTTGGGGCGTGTTGACAATTTTCAAACAAGCCTAACTCAAGTGTTTAGTATTCAACTAAAAATATCGCAAGGAGACACAGTATGGATCGCGTCATCGTATTTGATCTGGGCGGGACGCTTATGGAGTACAGGGGGATGCCCCACTCGTGGATTGCGTACTACGAGGCGTGCTTCCGCGCCGTGGACGCTCAGTATGGTCTGCGCCTGCCCCCATCCTACATACAGCGCTCAGTGGAAATCCTCAGAGAGTACAATCCGCGATATAAGCCCCGGGAAATCGAATACGCAGCCCCGTTCTTGTTCGCGGAGGCCACACGGCATTGGGACACGGAGATTCCCATAGACGATATCATCCGGGTATTTTTTCGCGGTATGGAGCTCACCGCCCGCATTTATCCTGACACCATACCGGCTCTCTCACAGCTGCGGCAGGCCGGCTTTCGCATTGCGGCGCTGACAAATTTGCCCTCCGCGATGCCGGACAGCTTATTTCGGGCAGATATTCCGCAGCTGCTGGATGCACTGGATTTGTATGTCTCCTCCGAAACCTGCGGATATCGGAAGCCCCATCCGGCGGGACTTCTCTATATCGCGGAACATTTTGGCGCATCTATCTCCAGCCTTCTCTTCGCAGGCGACGAAAAGCTGGATATTGAGACGTCAAAACGGGCGGGGTGCGCCTCCGTCCTGGTCTGCCGGTCCGGCGGAGCCCCAGACTTCGGCCAGGGGCAAACCGTCAGAACACTGTGCGAACTGACGGTCAGTCTTATCTGTCAGACGTAACTCTTTTCCACCTCAACTACTGCCGACCAGCCCTCGTCCAGCGCCTGTACGCCGGACTGAACCCGCCGCCGGACCTCCTGGTCGGGCAAAGAGCACTGGAAAGGGACCTCCACATCGAAGATGAGCTTGGTATGGGTGGGCCCGGGGACCATGCGGAAATCGTGGATGGAGATGGCCGGATCGATGATCCTGACCATAGCCGCCACCCGCTCCCGAGCTTCCGTGGTCAGACCGCCATCGTTGACCACCGGATCCATGTGGATGGTGGCCAGACAGCCCAGCTCCTCGTTGAGCTGCTTCTCCAACGCGTCCACCACGTCGTGGAGCTCCAGAATGTCGCCGCTGGCGGGCACCTCCGCATGGAGGGAGAGAATGCGCCGTCCGGGACCGTAGTCGTGGACGATGAGGTCGTGGATGCCGATGATCTCCGGCCGGGAGCGGACCAGAGTGTGAATCTCCCCCACAAACTCCGGAGAGGGCGGCTGTCCCAGGAGGGGGTCCACGGTGGCCTTAGCCGCACCGAAGCCGGACCCGAGAATGAATAGAGCCACTGCTCCGCCGCACCAGCCGTCGATCTGCAAATTCCAGAAGTGCCCCGCCAGGGTACCCAACAGCACCGCCCCGGTGGCCAAGCAGTCGCTGAGGCTGTCGGCGGCGGTGGCTGCCATGGCGGCGGAGGAGATTTTCCGTCCCACCGACCGGTTGTAGAAGACCATGTACAGCTTCACCAGGATGGATACGCACAAAATCACCGCGACCACCGGGCTGAAGGTCACCGGCTCCGGATGGAAAATCTTGTCGATAGATGTCTTCCCCAGCTCCACACCCATCAGCAGGATGACCATGGAGACTACCAGGCCGGACACATACTCCAGCCGCCCGTGACCAAAGGGATGGTCCCTATCGGGGGCCTGGGCGGCCAGCTTGAAACCCAGCAGGGTCACGATGGAGGACCCTGCGTCGGAAAGATTGTTCACCGCGTCGGCGGTGACGGCAATGGACCGGCTGAGAATTCCCGCCAGAAGCTTTCCGGCAAACAGGAGTAGGTTCAGCGCTATGCCCACACAGCCGCAGAGCACGCCATAGGCCCGGCGCACCGTCTGGTCGGAAATATTTTCATAGTCTTTTATCAGGTGTTTGGCGAGAAATTGGATCATGACGCACCTCGGACATTTTTTCCGCGTCCTCCGGACGCGATGGGGTACAGCAAGGATAAAACCACTTCTTGGTAAAAAAATAGCAGATGGGGATCATCCAGAGGAGGAACGCATACAAAAGCGCACCGCTGCCAGCCCCCAACATGGCCAGAGGAATGCTGCACGCGATAGACCAGGGTACGAGCCCCGCGATCAGGATGCCGGAGTTCTCTATGTCCATCGCCAGCTCCTCACGGTCATCATATGTTCTCTCCAGCAGTTGTGCGCCCATCATGCTGGTCACCGCCTGATTGCACAGCACCGCAGCGCACAGCAGCGACACCACAGCCATAGCCGGGAATCGGCCGGTCCGCACTGCCAGGGCCTCCGCCCGGCCGCTCACGGGCCGCAGGGAGCCGGTACCCTCCAGGATGCCGGAGTACAGCCCCGTCAGGATAACAATCACATAGCTCACCGCCATGCTGGTGATCCCCCCGCCGCCCAGCACGGCGGCCAGAGCGTCCTCCTCCGGATAATAGCCGCTCCACGCGCTCAGAAGGACCTCCTCCACAGTAAAGCCCTGCAGCGCCACCGCCAGAACAGTCGCAGCCGCAGCACTGGCGGCGATGGTCCAGTGGATCGGGACCCGAAACAGGGGCAACAGGAACATGATCGCTGCAGGCAGCAGTGTCCACCAGGACAGGGTGAACCGCCCTTCCAGCGCTCCCAGAACCGCTCCGTCTGTGACCGCCAGCGGATGGCGGAGGGACAGCAGTACATACAGCCCCGCCGTCAACAGCGTGGGCAGCGCAGCGGTGCGGAGCATCTGTCGCACGTTGCGGTACAGGTCCGTATCCGTCACCGCCGCCACCAGGCTGGCCGCCGAGGAAGCTGGAGAGCAGCGGTCACCAAAATAGACCCCGGACAGGATCACCCCGGCGGTTACCGTCGGGTCCACGCCGCCGGACCTGGCCAGCGCCATGAGGATTACCCCCAGGGTGCTGCTGACGCCGTAGGATGTCCCCAGCACATAACTGAATGCCGCGCACAGCAGGAAGGCAAGCAGCAGGAACAGCTTCGGCTTAACCAGGCCCACGCCCCACACGATGCACGCGGCGACGGTTCCGCCGCAGCGCCACACCCCGGTGATGACGCCAATCAGGATGATGATCCGCACCACAATCAGGGACTTCCTGCACTTTGTCCATGCCATGTCCCACAGCTGGCGGTGCGTAAATCCCTGCCGCAGGCCTAGGCCCCAGAACAAGAGCAGCCCACCCAGCAGCGCCCAGGCCACCTGCCGGCCAGTGAGCAGGCAGACTGCCACCAGCGCGAAAAAAAGGGAAAAGCAGACCGTCAGCATCTCACTTTTTCCCCGGTATGGTCAGAGTCATCTGACAGCACAGGCGGTCCAGGTCCTCATCCGTGGCGGCAGGCAGCCGAAGCCGCCCTCCGCAGGCCGGGCAGACCAAATCCACTGCCGCGCCGTGTACCTCCACCGCGCAGCCCTCCGTGCCGCAGGCGCAGGATACGCCGCCCCGCCCGACGATGTCCTTCAGTTCGGAGAGCACCTCATACATGATGACGTCATCCACAAACGCGCCCTCCTCCGCCTCCTGCTGCTTCTGCACAGTCTCCTCCAGCTGCCGCAGCGCACGCTGCACCTGGGGGACACTGCCGATATAGCAGCACAGCTGACGCCTCTCCGGGCAGGCCAGTCCAACGCCCGAGCCCTCCAGCAACCGCTCCGCAGGCACCTCGGCACGGTGCTCCCCGCCGCACACGCCGCAGGGGACGGTCACGCGGTAACGATCCGCCACGGGCTCCGCTGTCAGCTCGCTGTGCCCGCAGGCGCAGACCAGCCCTGCCGTCGCCGCGCACAGGGCAAACCGGGACCGCTCTCCATATACGCTTTTGCCGCAGGAGGGACAGACATAGCCAATGGCTCTTACGGGTTCCGACATACATACCATCCTTTCTCCGCCACGGACAACAGGGGGAGATGATCTGTAATTTAGTATCCTTTTTATTATACGACACTTCTGAGCAGATTTCCAGATAAATTTTTGCTGCGGGATGGGTTTTACCCGTTGACAAAACAAAAATGCCGTGGTAATATAAGGCCTGTACCTAAAACCGATTGGGAGAGATGTCCGAGCGGTTTAAGGAACCGGTCTTGAAAACCGGCGATGCGTGAGCATCCGTGGGTTCGAATCCCACTCTCTCCGCCATTTTTAAGACTGGCTATTTTTGTGCGATCAATAATGTGCGGAAGTACCCAAGTGGCCGAAGGGGCTCCCCTGCTAAGGGAGTAGACGTCCAAACAACGTGCGAGGGTTCAAATCCCTCCTTCCGCGCCAAGCCAGGAAGCCTTGAATGCCAAGGCTTCCTGGCTTTTTCTCACTTGCGCAGCCGTTTTCTGATGCTAGGAAGTTCTAACGATATAATCTAAATTTGCTATTTTCCGCCAAGGAGGGATCACCATGCTGGACAGCGTCTGCCATACTCTGTCTGCCGCCGCAGCGTGGTGGCTTAAGCTGGTTTATATCCATACAAAAACTTCGATGGCGTTATTTCATGCGCTGTTAGCTGCGGCCCTCTGTGGAGCGGGGAGCTTCTGCCTGCACACCGTCAGTTTGACATCGCTCATCCCGCTGGTTTCTCTGGCTGTTTTTCTGTTTACATCATTGGCGATTCAGATGCACCGTCGTGAAAATTGCGGAGACGCAGTACTGGCATTTCTGCTGGCGCAGGGCGGCTATTCCCTCATAACTCTTTCCGGAGCAGCCTCCCTCCATTACGCGGGCATCTGGGGTCTGGTTCCTGCCTGTATGACTCCAGCGATTTTTTTGCTGCTTACCTGCAAACTGCGCAGCTTGTTTCCTGCCTCCGACTGGAGGGAGTATTATCATGAAACCGCGCCGGAGCCGGGCCGAATCCGCCTGACGCTGGTTTACAACTATCTGATCGCCGCAGGGGTATGCACCGTCATGGCCGTTGGCACCTTATCAAGGAGTGCAGGAAGTATGTTGCCGCGCTGGAGGAAGACTTCTCCCTGATGAACGCGGTGCCGCCTATTCAGGACCCGGCTATTTCCGCGATGATCCACAGCTTCCAGACCTTAGCGGCTCGGGAAGGCATCCGTCTTCATATCAGCATTTCGACGGATCTGGTACAGATCGCCACCAACGTCTATGAAACCAACAAGATTATCAGCAATCTGCTTCAGAACGCCATCGATGAGACAGCAACTCATCAGGACAAATCCTATGGGATTCATCTGACGATTCTGAAACGCGGCGAATATTGTGTGATCCGCGTATCCAACGAGCTGGGAGCGCGGACATTGTCGCCGGAGGAGCTGGGCCGCATTTACCAGCAGGGCTATACCAGCAAGCAAGGGCATGAGGGCGTGGGCCTGAGCAGCATCCGCCTGCTGACGGCAATGTGAGAAAAGAGGCGTCTAAGTGGAGAAAATACAAGCTAATATTTTGATTATAGAAGATGAACCGGTCCCCATGGAGCAGTCCCGGCAAATGGTTTCTTTGTATATCAATCCGGACGGCAACCATACTGCGTTCAACTCCGTGGAGGTCATGCGTATTCTGCAGAGCGTCCCCATTGACCTGGCTTTTGTGGACATTGAGATGCCGGACAACGACGGCTTCACCACCGCAGGGTACATCCAGTCCACCCAGCCAAAAGCGAATTATGTATTTCTGACCGGCCACACGGAACTGGGGGCAAAGAGTTATGATTATGAGCCGCTGGACTTCCTCTGCAAGCCATTGAACGCCCTGCGGCTGCAAAAGACGTTTCAGCGCTTTGAGAAAATCCCGCACGCAGAACCGGGACTTTCTGGAACAGATCGCTGTCGAGAGTTCCAGCAGTTTTGTATTGGTTTCCCCTGCGGAAATCAACTACATCACCCGCGAGAGCCGAAAAACTGTCCTCTACTGCAAAAAACAGAGCTATACCGTAAAAACGACTTTGGACGAACTGGAGCTGATTTTCAGTGACTACGGTCTTTTCCGCTGCCACCAGTCTTACCTAATTTCCTTACGCCAAGTGGCGGGCGTAACCCAGTCGGACTTCGGACGGACCTACTGGGCAGTTCTGAAAAACGGCCAGCGTATCCCGGTCAGCCGGGGAAAATATGCCGCCATGCAGGAAAAACTTCGGGAAAGCGGCGTGCAGTTCCTTTAATCCAGGACCAAACAGACGTGATTTCGACCCAATCAGACATTTATCTGCCCAATCAGACCGCCTCCTGCCCGATCGAACCATACCTATTGAAACACTCCGGGCAGCCGCGTATCATGTGTACAAGGAGCACCGTACAGGCCCAGCACTTCCCCAGCAGGGATGTGCGCCTTGCCGGGGCTCCTTGCGCTGTTTTATAGAACATGTAAGAGAAAGGCAGAGGTGAGTTGTGGTGCAAGAGGGACGAATACAGAGGAAGCCGAAAAGCGGCGGGAGATGGAGGCTGTTTTGGGGCTTTCTTCGGAAAGTAAAACTCAGCTGGGTATGGATCGCCGTGGCCCTGGCCGGCTATATGGGATACAAAAGGGTAGTGACCTTGCTCCCTGGGTCCACAGCCGCGCTTTACACGGGGGACTTCAGCATGGAGGCCATTATGGGCTTGGTGGTCAACAGCCTGGGGGTGATGGTACTGGATGTTGGCACCACGGTCGCCATGCTGGTAGCCAACGCCTGGTCGGTCTATCATGCGCGCAACTCCGTATGGAAGCGGATGATGCGGGTAGATACCTCCTACTTCGGTGATAACGATCCCAGCCGGCTCCTCAGTTCGGTTACCAGCGACGTAGAAACCTCTGTCAACGCGCTGGTCAACGTGATTATTACTGCGCCCTCCCAGCTGGCATATCTACTCATGTGCCTGGAGCAGGTGTCCTCCTATAATAAGAAGCTGCTGATGGTGCTGCTGGTTATGGTACCTCTGTATGTCGTCTATGCCGTGATCATGGGCCGCTGGCAGGAGAAGACAGGCCGGATCATCCAGGTGCGGATCGGCATCCTCACGGGCTTCCTCACTGAGCGTATCCGGAACCTGACCCTCATCAAGTCCTTCGTCACCGAGCAGAAGGAGGAGGAGAAGGGAACGGCCGCCGCCGGAGAACTGTACAAGGTCAATGTGCAGTACGGCTGCCTTCAGGGTGTCCTCACAGGCTTCACCCAGCTGACGGAGGCAATCAGTGTCGTGATCGCCGTCATTTGGGGCAGCGTTCTGCTTCGCAGCGGCGAGGTTGACCTAGAGTCGTGGCTGGCATTTTTCCTCTTCGTACCCATGGTCAACAGCGCGCTACGGAACTTGGCCGCGATGTGGGGCGACTTCAAGGCGGTCCAAGGCCGGGCTGCCCTGATCAGAGCCATGGTGGACGTTCCCCAGAAGCAGGACGGCGTCTCCGAGAGCATCCCTGCAGGAGATGTGGAGTTTCAGAATGTTTGCTTTGGCTATGTCGAGGACGAGGAGATCCTGGAGGCATCAATACCCAAAGGAGAGACAGGGAAAAATATGATCCGAACGACAGGAACGATCCGCCTAACAGCGGGACACCGGTTCTGGATACTACTTGCTACCCCGCAGACATTGCCTATCCCCAAGACATCAATTTGCTCAAGCGGATCTTTTAGCTATACTTACCCTACCGCTCACTATCTTCACTTGCTACTCCCTCTTTACATGGTTATCCTCCAACTCCCGTACCCGTTTCTCCAACAGTGCAACTGATTGAATCAGTCGCTTGCTCTTTTCATTCAGCTTGGACACAATCGCCGTAATTGACATTAGAATAATAATGACGCAGAAGAACATAAACGCAAACAACGCGTTGGTCGGCTCGTATATCCCTACCAGCACAGCAAACCATGCCAAAATCTGCGGAAAAACGGCCAGCGCCAGCATGATGATTCCGGAGGCCAGCCAGAGCAGCGTGTACTTCAGATTCAGCGTCTTTTTCTTCAAAAGTCCGAATACTATTAGGAAGTACAGCCCCACCGCAATCAACATTGTGATCTGCAATTTTATCGAGATCATCGCCGCCCCCTCCCCGCTGTCAGCCGCGTCATGACCAGAGCAATCGAAACTTTTATCATGTAATAGACGGAGCGCAGCGCGTTGATGGAGCTTGTCCCCCCTTGCCGCTCCCGCATCTGTACCGGTACTTCCTGGATTCGAGCGCCCATCAGGCCAGATACAAGAATTGCCTCCGGCTCCGGGTAGTCCTGGGCATAATTTTCCGAAAACTCCTCAAGTATCTTCCGATTCACCGCACGCATACCGCTGGTCACATCCTTGACCTTGACTCCGCAGAGCAGGTGAATCAATTTACTCAGGAAGTTGATTCCCAGCCGTCTCATTGCGGAAGACTGAAAGCCCTCGTTGGTTATAAATCGGGAGCCTATTACCATATCAGCCTGCCCGCCTTTAATTGGCGCAATCAAATCGCTTATGTACTGTGCGTCATGTTGACCATCGCCATCAAACTGAATCGCAATGTCGTAGCCATGCTCCAGCGCATAGCGGTAGCCAGTCTGCACACCGCCGCCTATGCCAAGATTCACAGGCACATCCAGATAATTGGCATGTTTTTTTCGCAGGATCGTTCGCGTGTCATCGTTAGAGCAGTCATTAATAACGATGTAGTCTGTGTCAGGTGTATTCTGTTTTATATCTTCTATTGTCCGGATGATGTTATCCTGCTCGTTGTAAGCAGGGACAATAATTAGCGACCCCCCCCCATCGAACATTCGTTCTCGTTTTTAATCTGTCTTTCTTTGTTCATTCTATCTTCTCTCATTTTGAACTTATCGATTGCATACGACTGGACAAAAGATTGCAGCTTACTCTCAATTTGGGATAGCTTGATGGAAAGCCGGAACAGTTTCAAGATTAATACAAAAATAATCGTCAGGAACACAAAGTTTACCGGACTCTGCACCCCAATGACGGCAGCTCCCCACGATACAGCCTGTGGGAATATGCTCATACAAACCAGCAGACCAGAGAATAATATCCAGAACACAGAATCTTCAATTTTTGCCTGCGCCTTCCTGATCCGCAGAATAATCCACACGCAGTTCAGTATTGAAACAATCAGCAGAACGACTCGCAGCGCTAACGTCATAATGCACCTCTCGGCCGGAAGAACTGAACAAACAGGATGGAGACGAACATGTTGAGCATATACCGTATAGAGCGCCCAAGATTCAGATAGCTCGTCCCCGCAATTCGCTCATGCATTTCCACCTGGACCTCTGATATGCTGGCTCCACAACGAAGCAGGTAGGAAAGGGTGTCTGGTTCCGGTCCATAGTTGATCTTATCGGAAAAACTCTTCATAACTGTCATATTGAACAGGCGCATCCCGGAAGTCGGATCCGTTACCTTTTTCCCAGTTGTAAGACGGATCGCTGAGGAAATCAGTGTGCTCCCGAACATACGTAAAGTATGCGGTTTCCTCTCCTCGCAGAAACGAGAACCAATCACTATATCCAGGCTCTCCTGCTCCATTTTCTCAATCATTTTTTCTATGTAGCACGGCTCGTGCTGGCCGTCACCATCAAATTGCAGTGCCGCCGTATAACCATTTTGATATGCATAACGAATGCCTGCCTGGAACGCCCCAGCAAGACCAAGATTTACGGGCAGGTCAAGCAGTGGATATCCATGTTGACGGCATATCTCAGCCGTGCTGTCTTTAGAGCCGTCGTTGACGACCAGGTAGTCCCACTGCGGATAGTTCTCCCGCAAATTCTCTACTACCCTCTCTATATTCTCCGCTTCGTTATAGGCGGGGATGATGATTAGTACTTGTTCCATCTTGATCCTCTTTTGTTATTCCGGTTTCTCCTCACTTGGGTTTGATATTCATTAAGACTAATCCAAGCAGTATGAGAGCGCTGCCTATCAGTTGTACATAGTAAATGCTTTCCTTAAAAATCAGCACAGAAGAGAGCATAGTTAGAAGATACACTGCTCCTGTCACAACGGGGAGCAGATAGCTCAGGTTGTTTTTTGATACCAGCCCCATGTATATCAGAAAGCTGATGATGTACAGTATTAATCCTAGTATGGACAGCCAGCTGATTTTAAGGGAGAAGAAAGATCGAGTTGCTTGTAAAGTCAGTGACTCTGTACTGCCCAGTTTAAAAAGGACTAGGCCGGACACTGAGCACAACACATAGATTGTCAGTATAATATATTGCATGCCTGTTCTCCTCGCATTATTCGCACTATGTTTGAACTTCAGGGAAACCACTCACCAATAATCAAAATCTGTCTGTCACACCACATTCAATCTGTTCCCGCGATATACATTTAAAATATCGCAATGCAGTTCCAGCCAAGCGGCCCTTTCTATACAACTGAACGTCCCCTCGTGTACCATCCGTCAAAGATATACTCACACTTTTGGATAATACAATACTTGCTGCTCCAAATATAGGACTAGCTAAAATGTTATAACCTAGTTAATTCTGTTTAAAGAGCGGCTTGTTCCTTTATTATCATCATCGAACTGGTGGCGATTGCAATAGGCACTGACGCTACGACTGGCGCAAAATACCGCCAATTTCCATTCACTGGCGAGGCTATACAAGTGAAAACAACCAGAAATAGTGGAACAAGAATATAATATATTTTCCAGTCCTTCTTCTTCAAAAAATATATTCCCAACAATAACAATATCCACGTATATGTGGCGCAATTACAGAAAAGCCCTGAAATTGGCGCCCTAATAAATAATTCCTTTGTATTCTCCCATGCAATTAAGGCCGGCTCCATTTGTTCTGGGTGCGAAATATCCATTCCAAGCCGCTCAGCGTAAGGTCTATACCCCGAATCTCTCCGCAGTATATCCGCCATCGTTCTAACACCTAAGTAGGGCGTATACGCATAGTAAGCATGAGAGCCATGAACAGTCGCTTCAAAATACGTTTCTGGATGCTTGATAAACATACTCGTCCAAACAGAAACGTAATTTTTTAAACTATTCTGGTCTCCGTGATACGTATTTTTCACGGGGTCTGATGAATTGGGATTATAGGCATTAGCCAACGCCTCATAATCAAGGACGGCGGCAATAGCCTCTTTTTCCTCTTGAGTAACTTCTTCCGGAAAATCCCTGACATACCTCGCCGTTTGCTGGAAAGGTATTGACAGCGCTTCTCGGACACTTCCTGCTGAATATTTTAGGATATTTTCCGCAATCCATCCCCCGGTTTGTAAACATCCCCCCAATATTACTACACATACGATTGCACGCTTCAAATACTGTCGGTTTTTCCATATGACAAGCCCAAAAGCAAGTAAAATAGTAGGAATAACTGCGTATTTATAATTATGACGAAGCATACATGTTAATACCCCTGTGCCGACTATCTTACAGCAGTTTGTCTTTTTGCTCACGTAATTTACGGAATCCAAGGCAAATGATGCAGTTTCCAGCATAAACAGGGTAAAGATTGGCACTGAAATGCTATCCTTAATAATTGTATGTGCATACTCACCCCACATAGGATGCAATCCATAAAAGACTAATATGGCGACAGGAATGGATTTAGAGATATTCATTCCTTTTATTTTCTTTACAACTACTGCAAAACTTGCGGCCATAATGCAACTTTGAGCTAAGGCAATAAAAAAAATAGTAAAATTATCATTCCCAAAAAGTTGTCCAATCTCAAAAAGGACTCCATAGATCATGGTGGTTAAAAAAGGGTGTGCATTTGTTTGGGGGATAATTTTCATCCATTGTTGTAATTGATTTGCCCCATCAGCAGTCAACTGTGCAGGATAGGCAATAAGTAAATCTGGCAGCCAACACAAAAGCAGGACGCAAAATGAAAACCTCCAAGGGTATTTCTCAAAAAGTCTAAGCAACCCTTTTGACTCTACTGATTTCCTTTTCCAATTGCGGAGACCATCCAGTAACCCGAAAAAAAGTTTTATTATACTCAAAAACAAAGCGGCTTGACCAATGACGCAAGCAGACGCTACAACGGCCTGATAAGTATTTGCAAAAACAAACCCCCAGTTCCCATTTACAACCAGACTATTACTGATAACATTTATTGTTCCGAATAGTAACGATGCTACCACTTCAACCGCAGAAAATCTCCACGACTCTCCGAGTTTGTAATAAACTCCCCATAACAGCACAGCGCATACTTGCCATGGTAATGTATATAAATTAAAGTTTTGACGAAGCTTCACCAGCGAAACCAATATGGAATTCTGGCTTCCGATCGCTTGTGCTGCTATATCCCAGGAAGCAATCGAATAGTTTACCCCCAATGCCGCCGTTGTTATAATGGCAAATAGCAATGCCCCAAAAAATCGGATGTACTGATTTTTCTTCATTGATGACAATGCGGAAGAACCGGGCATCTCCATAACATCTCCTTCTCTCTTTTCTGAACACCCCTCTTTTAATATGGGTCCATTCTTTCCTTCCAAAAACATTTGATACTGGTCGCAGATCTCCTGCACATTACTGCCGAAAACAACCTGTCTCCCTTTGTCCAGCCACAGCACTTTAGTGCACATCTGCCGCACCTGCTCCAGCGAGTGGGAGACCAGAATCGTCGTTGCGCCCCTCTCGATAATTTCCCGCATCTTCTTTTCGCTTTTTTTCCGGAAGGCTCCGTCTCCCACTGACAGCACCTCGTCCAAGATTAAAATATCCGGTTTAACCAGCGACGCAATGGAAAACGCCAGACGGCTCTTCATTCCGGAAGACAGCTGCTTGAACGGCCGGTCCTGAAAGTCCTCCAGTTCCGCAAACGCAATAATCTGCTCATAAGTCTCATCCATAAATTTACGGGTATACCCCAGCATGGCACCGCGAAGATAAGTATTTTCCCGCACTGTCAAATCGCCGTCAAATCCGCTGGCCAGCTCAAGCAGGGCCGCAACTGTTCCATTCCGTTTTACACAGCCTTTCGTCGGCTCCATAATACCGGATATTGCCTTCAGAAGCGTAGACTTCCCCGCACCGTTTGCTCCTATGATGCCCAGCATATCCCCCTGTTCCAGCGAAAAAGATATATCCTTATCCGCCCAGAACTCATTGATGTGATAATCCCCTCTTACCTTCCGTAAAACATACTCTTTCAGCCCAATATCCTTGAAGTCGCCCGTCATGTAGCGGATCGATACATCATTTACCTGCAAAATACTCATAAAACTCCTCCGCTACACATAATAGAGAAATCTCGTATTGTACTTTTTGTACATCCAGCAGCCCAACCCCAATACGATCAGGACATCCGCCAGCATCAACAGGTGGAACCAGACGGTGGGAATTACGCTGTCAATGACAATCTTTCTGAAATAGCGAATGAACAAATAGACCGGGTTCAACAGGAACAGGCATTGCGTTGTATATTCATATTGATCAATTGTATAGAAAATAGCCGACATATACATCAGCAGCATTGTAAACACGGACCACAGGTACTGGACATCCCGGAAAAACACAAATAGCGCAGATAAAATCAGTCCCACTCCAATATTGAACAAAAGGAGCAGCACAACGGGATATAGAAGAAGAAAAAACTTCCATGTAAAGGTAATCTGATCTAAAATACAGAACAAGAAGAACAGGACCAGCGTCAGCCCAAAATTGATAAGCGTCTGGACATTTTTTGAAAACAGAAACAGGTATTTGGGAATATTGATCTTTGTGAAGATTCCTGCGTTGCTCATCAAAGAGGTCATTCCTTGATTTGTGGACTCATTGAAGTAGGAAAAAATCAAATTTCCACAGAACAGATAAATAGTATAGTGATTGGTCGTTCGTCCAAAAAACTGCGTAAATACAAGCTTCATCACAAACAGGGTCAGCAGCGGAGACAGAATGCTCCACGCCATGCCCAGGACCGTTCGCTTGTATTTCTTTTTGAAATCCCGTTTTACCAGCTCCTCAAAGAGAAATTGGTAGCGGCTGAGCTTTTGCACTATATTCATTCGGCACCCTGATACATTTCAACGTAGTAATCCCGGTAGGCCTCGGAAGTGACACGCGCCAGCCATTCCGGATGATCCAGATACCACTGGATCGTCCGCGCCATTCCGTCCTCAAAAGTGTATGCCGGCGACCATCCAAGCTCCGTCGTAATCTTCGTGTTATCAATCGCATATCTCCGGTCGTGCCCGGGCCTGTCCTTCACATAGGTAATCAGCTCGTCTCCCTTTTTCAGTTTGCGGAGGATGAGCTTAACAATCTCCAAATTGGCCTTCTCATTATTTCCACCGATATTGTACACCTCGCCCGGCATGCCCTTTTCCAGCACAGTACAGATCGCTGCACAATGATCCTCTACATACAGCCAATCTCTCACCTGCATCCCATCCCCATAAATCGGAAGAGGTTTTCCCTCCAGACAATTATGAATCATTAACGGAATCAACTTTTCCGGGAACTGGAATGGTCCATAGTTATTGGAGCAGCGCGTAATATTAACTGGCATACCATAGGTCTCATAGTAGGCATGCACAATCATATCCGCGCTTGCTTTGGACGCGGAGTAGGGACTGTTGGGAGAAAGCGGGGTGATCTCCTGAAACTTCCCGGTTTGCCCAAGGGCGCCATAAACCTCATCGGTAGATACCTGCAAATAGCGCACGCCCGGCTGGTACTCGCGGGAATATTTATCCTCCGGGTCGAGTTTCCAGTACGATTTTGCCGTATCAAGAAGCGCCTGTGTTCCCAGAATATTTGTCTCCAGAAAAACCTCCGGTTGTGTAATACTGCGGTCCACATGGCTCTCCGCTGCAAAATTGACCACGGTGTCAAACTGGTGTTCCACAAACAACCGGTTTAACAGCGCACGGTCCCGAATGTCGCCTTTTACAAAAGTGTAGCGGGAATCCCGCGTCACAGATGAAAGATTCTCAAGATTTCCGGCATAGGTTAATGCGTCCAGATTGACAACCTTGACTTGATGATATGTATTCAAAATGTAGTGAATAAAGTTTGATCCAATAAATCCGGCTCCGCCGGTAACCAAAATCTGTTTCATAGCTATCTGTCATCCCTCATTAATTTCTTATCTGCGCGTGCTTTTATTCTTAAGTAAAGACTATATACCGGTCGTTCTACCATATAATAAACCAATATTCCAACCACGGTACATATTAGAAGCCCCATTACGACATACATGCCTGGATTCGTTCTCAGCACTCCATAATCAATCAATAGTTCATAGTAGTGGAAACAAGGAAATTGCATCAGATAAATAGAGTACGACCATGCCCCAAACCGCTTAAACAAAGCGCAATCAGATATAGATTTAATGCCATCCTGAAAAATTGAGAAATATACCAGCAGAGAAAAAAGCAGGGCATAATAAGGCATTTCATATCGGTCTGTGCAAAATCCGAGCAAATAAGCGTAATAGAGCAGTATAATTAACCAAATCAGCGAAACAAAGTACCCGCTTTTTATACATCCTTTTTTCAGTTTCCCCAGTAAAATTCCCAGAGAGAAACCTGTAATGCCAAGCAATACTCCATTTGTTAAAAAAGGAATTTGTTGGGAAGCGATTTGGCTATATGCACTAGTTTCATGGTGAGCAAGCAAGGCAAAGCCAGCTATAACCAAAACAAGAATGGAATGGCTGTGTATGACGGACGTGTGTGCACAGGGGGGGGGGGGATTCTCTAAACCACAAAAAGTAAATTATAAAGAGCCAAAATAAAACACAGACATACCACGAGGCAGGATTAGATGCCCCTTTTTGTATCACTCCGAGACCGCAGTTAATAAAAAACAAATTAAGCAGATCTGTCGTCGTATGGTAATTCACCAAAATTGAAAACGCCATCACCGGCCATAATCGCGCAACTTTTTTGATGATAAAATCCATGCATGACATTTTATTCCAGTCATGCCCTAATTGAAAAAAAACACCAGAAAGGATAAAAAAACATAAAACGCCAACTCCTCCCGCAGCCCCATTCCGCTGGGTCATTAGCGTATATAATTCCACGTCGGGAAATTTTGCAGCAAGACGCGGCGTAAGATGGTAGTACACTATTAAAATAGAGCATATAAATTTGATTAAATCAACTTCGCCCATTCGCTTCAAGGTCTGATCACTAGTTGTACTCATTCTGTAACCCCCAGGTTGTCAACTAGGCTTTTTTCCTGAGCTACACGAATTAAATAAATTCCATACTCCGTTTTCAGCATTGGCTGCGCCAGTCTCTCCAGCTGCGCCTGATCTATGTATCCTTTACGGTAGGCGATCTCCTCAATGCAGGAGATATAAAGCCCCTGCCGCTGCTGGATAATGGATACAAAATTCGCCGCTTCCAGCAAGCCCTCATGGGTGCCGGTATCCAGCCAGGTCATGCCTCTCCCCAGCAAGACCACCTTTAATTTCCCCTGCCGGAGATATTCCTGATTAACCGCCGTGATCTCCAGTTCCCCACGGGCCGACGGCTGGATGCTCTTTGCAATTTCGACTACCTGATTGTCATAAAAGTAGAGCCCCGGCACCGCGTAGTTGGATTTAGGCTGTACAGGCTTTTCTTCAATAGAGAGCACGTTTCCACGCCTGTCAAATTCGACAATGCCAAACGCGCTGGGGTCCTGAACGGGATAGCCAAAGATTGTGGCTCCCTCCTGTTCCGACACCGCCCGCTGGAGAATCCGCGTAAAACCCTGGGCGTAAAAGACGTTATCCCCCAGCACCAGCGCACACCGATCCCGGTCAATGAAACGTTCACCAATTAGAAACGCCTCCGCAATGCCGTTGGGATGCTCCTGACAGGCGTAGGAAATGTGCAATCCGAGCTGACTTCCATCTCCCAGCAGTTCCTCAAAGGAGGGAATGTCCCGCGGTGTAGAGATGATTAAAATATCCTGAATTCCCGCCAGCATCAGCGTGGACAGAGGATAATAGATCATGGGCTTGTCATAAATGGCAAGCATTTGCTTGGAAACCGCCCGCGTCAGCGGATATAGCCGGGTCCCGGACCCGCCCGCCAGAATGATACCTTTCATAGCATCTATCTCCTGTCACTCATAGATGGATCTCTGTCTGTTTATTCAAATAGATTTAAAAAACGCTCAAGACACCATATCTGCCATTTCTGGTTGCCAGTAAACTGTGACATATCCAGATTTTCTTTGAATTCCGGTCTGGTAGGACCAGCCCAATCTCTAAAATAGAAATCTACAGGTCGAGGCATAGGAACCTTCTCCGGCACAGGAATATCGGGGTATTTTATAGAAAACAGCTTTCGGATGAGGTATTTGGATTCGCCTCCACGAATGCGCGACAAATCTAGTGGCTCCGCCATTTTTAAATTGGCATATGGATCTATATAGGCCATTCCCGCCGAATTAAAGGCATTTAAATAAGAGCCGGAACTTTCTATAGAAAATACATCATCCATAAACTTTAAAAAATCAATCTGTTCCTCCTCTTTCCGATAGCGGTTAAACAGATAACTCATATCAAATGTTTCTTTTAGAACCTTTTCTGGTTCTGTAAAAATGTAACGTCTCTTAAAATCTGATAAAGACCAGTCCTGAGATAAGAGTTGATCCATTCCTCCAAATTTTAAGTCGCTGCTTTCTCCAATTATCATCTCCATAATACCGTCGTTCTTTGCTTGGACCGCAGCTTGCCGTATTTGCGGTTCAATGGAATGTACTGGTGCACCTTTTGATTTAAGCACCGCATCCAAGTGCGGTTTTATGGTGTTATTCCAGTCAATATCAACATAGTGCAGATTCAGGCCACAGTATTCTGCATAGGTTTCTGCTCGCCGAAGCTCATCCTCTTGAAATTTCCCGTCTAAAAATCGAAATGTATATGCATCCGCTCCCCGCATATAGGAGGCCAAAATGGCGGAATCCATTCCGCCTGAGAGCAAAATGCCCAGACGCTTGTTCTTTTCCTTGGAAAACGTGAGCCGTATTGCTGCATCGACTTCCTGCGCTGTTCTTACTTTTGTTTTGTTGTCCTCCGAAACCTGAGGCATCTTCTGATGATGAAGCCCCTCAAAAAAATCTTTGCTGTCATCCTCGATATACCGAAGTGCTAAATAGGAACTCATGCAATATATTTTATCCACACTCATTTTACATCCTCCAAACTGTGCTCTCGCATAACATCCAATGTTTTGCGGATCTGTGTAGATGAGGTTCCCTGCGTATAGGGGAAATAAATAACCTGGATTCCTGCCACAGCAAACTCGCGCTCATATTCTTTCCATTTATCTGTGCCGTACCAGTCATCGCCAACAAACATAACTTGGGCTCCCAGTTTCTTGCACGCAGACAACTTATCCATATCCTGCTGGGGCACCGCCGCATCTACATATTTACAGCTTCGTACAATTTCAATGCGATCTTCAAATGGAATCAGCGCCTTTTTCCCTTTATAAGCTACTAATTCATCCACTGTAACGCCGACAATCAGCTTATCGCACATGCTCTTTGCGTTTTTCAACAGATTCAGATGCCCAATGTGAAAAAGGTCGTATACCCCTGTTGTATATCCGATAATCACTGCTCTTGCTCCTTCATGGCTGAGTCATTGACCTCCTGTATAGGCAAATCGTCCCAACGGATCTGATATGCAAGGCGTTTATCCTCCAGAATAATACGGCACATATCCTCGTAAACATGTTCCGCCGCAAGTTGTCCATCCTTCATCAACATATACGTTTTAACAAAATGATCCCGCGCCGCTTTTTTCTCATCTCGCCCCAACAATACCACATGATCCAGATAATTCCGTATATCTGTAAACAGCGTTTCCGGGTCATCGTTTCGATAAAGATGTTGGGTTATTGCTTTACCAAATCGATTCACCGGAAAACGGGTATCCTTTCCATAGGTAAAGAAGGCCGGTTTCCCCGTTGCGGCATACTCTGGAATAAAAGAAACAGAGTCGAGAATCATGGCGTCTGATGTCAGGAACAGATCAAAATACTCCCCATCTGCTAACTGTGTATTGAATCCATTTGCCCATCTTTGATAATACTCATCCGTCCTGCGCTTTCCCCATAGCTTATACAATCTCGGTTTAAGCATAGGGTGCGGTTTAAATGTAAATTGAATCGTGTCCCGATATTGTTCTGCTATCTCAAGCATAAACTCATATAGATCCAAAAAAGCACAGCATTGAGCATAGGGCTGCCGTTCGTTCAGCGTGTGATGAGGTGCCCAAATAACTCTCTTTTTTGATCCATTCGGCTTCCACACGTTTTCAGGAATGTAATTGGGGTCCAATAGATAATCAAACTTAAGGCAGCCAGTGACATAGACATTTTCGGCATGGTTGTCCATGTTGTCTTCCGCAATGCCCTTATGTATTTTGGTCGGAAGATAATATCGGGTCACCTTATTCTGCAATTCATAGTTGTATCCTGCCCGGTCCTGATAGCGTACGGTATCAAAGCCATACGAATACAGGAATGTATAGATGTCCAAAAAATTAGTAATATACGAATTTTCCTGAAAATGATTTTTCCAATACATACTATAAAGAACTACATCCGGGTCAAGTTCTTTCTTTATATCCAGAAATTCTCCCGTTTTCTTATCATATCCCCTGATAGTCCGGTATCCCTTTTCTTGAAATGCGGCAAATGATGTATCCATATATTCTATCATAGCGTCATCACCCATCGTAAAGAAGGGGACAACTACGACCATCGGTTCAAAAACTCCACTCTGTTCCATCAAGTCATATATCTTCCCAAACTGCCAGCATGCAATTCGGGGCTCAAAAAAGCATACTCGGATTTTTTGGTGGGAAGAAATTTTTTCCTCAATGCGCTGCCGTAGCCGATTGTGGGCCGTCTGAACGGGAAGTACGATTTCTCGTCTTTGCATAGCACCGGGGCACAACAGGTGCCACAATCTTCGACCTGCTTTTTCAAGCCAAACAAGAAACAGCAGGCGTGCAGAATAGGTGCCATTTATTTTTTTTATTTGAAAAATAGGGATTAAGCAAAAAAACAAATTGTAATTGGTTGCATCTCTTTTCGTGATGATTATAATAGGGATGCTCAAAATACCATATGTTTTGACTATTCGTCCAAGTGCTGTTACAAGTCTGGAAAAAAATTTTTTGGTGATACGTTTGAGCACCGTTATCCATGAGTTCCCATTTCCCTTCAAATTTGGCTTGTTGTGGATAATGGGGTCTATCTGCCTATAAGTAAGAGTGCTGCTGTCGACTGCATCCAGCAACTGATTGAGATTGCTTCCGTGGTTTTCCAGGCAATACTGGCGGCATGCTTTTCCAAGCTCTTCCTTTCTGCCATAGCGATAAACGGATTCAATTATTTCTTCCATAGTCTGAATTGGCAAGTCCAATTCACCGAGTTGTTCCGTTCCCCATCCCAACATATAACCTTTGCTTTGATAAAGGAACACATATTTTCCACAGGAAAAAGGGGTAACTTCATTAGGGATGATTACTGTCGGAATACCAATTGATGCACCGTCCAAGGCCGACGTCCCCATTGCAAAAAGGATGTCTGCATTTTCTCCAATAGCCTTCAGAGCTTTCTGCAACTCCATAGTTCCGTATTTAATGAGATTAAAATTTTTCGGATAATAGCGCTGGAATAAGATATTCTCCTCTTCCACAGACCTTCCTGAACCAATAATATGAATGTTGACCGGCTCCATACGTTTCAGCTTCACTAAGTGATCCAGCACATCTACGGCTGCATACACCTTATCAAGCGTAAGTCTCCCAAAAATTGCAATGTTAATTTCATCCTCTGCGACTAACTCCGGCCTAGCCAATACCTTTCTTTCCGGAACAACAATAGATAGATACCTTTCCCTGAACTGCACGCCAAATTCGTTTTCCCGGCTATAAGTAGAAAAATCCATGCAGCTGACGCTGTCTGTTTCTGCTGCAAGCTTTAAAAAAAATTGGAAGTCTTCCTCCAGCGGCTTCCAATTTTTTTTCAAGACCGGGATGCACTCGTTGTGCCAGTTAATAAGAACAAGTTTGGAATCCGGATGAAGCACAGGAATCATATGGACCCAGTAGATGGGGGTAATCATCACAATGGGCTCCTCACAGAAAATCTCCATCTCGCGCGGTTTGCCAAAATACGGGATCTTCCTGACCCGAAAATCCTCCAAAATGTCATCGGACAAGGAGTTATAGTAGTCAATGTAGTATACCTCATACCTCCCTGTTCCGGCGAGGGCATCCGCCATGCGGCACAGGTAATAAGGGCCGCCGCTGACTTCCTTCCACGGGAAGAAGAATACGATTTTTTTCATCTGTTCACCTGCTTGTCCTGAAATGTTGTGGAGGGGAATTTATACGGCTCGACAAACCGCTTCTCATAAATTACCTTCCCGCAAAACGCAAACCTCGTGTATTCCGGTCCCCTGGCAAGACTCCACCCCGTAAGCAGGTGCTTGATGGCTTTCAGAATCCATGCAATTAAAAGGATACGGATGGTGTGCGTTTTGGGCCCAGTCACTACTTGCAGAAAAGGCAGAAAGAGGAGAAAGACATTGAAGTGACGCGGGTCGCGCTCTGTAACCGTTACCAGCGGAATACCAAGCAGGCTAAACGTAAATTTCTTTCTTCCAAGTCCGCGCTTTACGACAGCGCGAATCAGTCCGGACAGTCGTTCCCAAAAGCTCATGTCTCTCCCCCATCTGTCTCAAAGATTACCTTGTCCGATAGTCTCCTGCCAAAAAATGTCCGCTGCATCAGCTTGATATGATGATATGGCACATATCTGATACATGTCTGTAAATCTCCCATTGTCATACTGCTGTTTTTGGCGACCTCCAGCAGACAGCCGGCAGTATATCCCACACCGGAGTGATGTTTCTCATAATATTGAAAGCATCGCTCTCCCAGCTCTTTTTTCATTCCGTATTCAAAGATATCATCCATCATATCCCGAAAATGACTGTATTCCGCACCAAACCGTTTTTTCTGGGTTGTCAGAACACCGCAGCAGTACTCTTTGGAATCAAAAATCCAGAAAAATTCGTCGCTCCTGATCGGCGCAGTCCCGAGCAGGACAACAGCCGCAGGGATCTTTCTTGCGGCGCCTTCCAGTACGGAAGTCCCCATCGCAAAAAGGACATCCGAATTTTCAACCAGAAATTCATCCAGCTCCTCTATGTCCATAGTTCCTCTAAAGTCAAATACAATCTTGCTGCCAAACCGTGCGCAGTAGCGTTCCACCTCTTTCCTGCTTCTGCCATCTCCAATGATATGAAAGACCTTTTTCCGTTCGGTGGGATACTGTGCCAGATTTTCGATTACATAGAACAGAGAATATATCTTATCGGGAACAAGCCGCCCCAGCCATGTCAGGTGCATTTCTATCTCGCAGATCAGCCCGCCATCTGTCTCCGCCCCATGCGGATCAATATAGACCGGCAGGAATGCTTTCTTGAACTCGAATCCGACATTCTGCGATAGTATGTCCCAGCTGGACCAATCGTGGAAAACCATGGCACCTTTTTCCATGCACAGCTGAAAGTAGTTCTCTGCTTCATTCTGCAAAAAAACAAGTTCCCACGCGCAAGGGGCCGTATCCCAATGCCAGAACAGCAGCTTATTATCCGGGCGCATCTGCTGCAGCAGAATAGGTCTTGTGCTGTTGGTTATAATAACGCATTTTTCCTGAAGAGAGAAGGCGTAGTCTTCATCCCGATAGGGAATCAGAGAAATGCCCGCATCATGGAGCATTTCCTGCAGATAGCCGCCTTCATAATCCACGTAATACACATTCAGGTCTGTTTTCTCGCGCAAACACACCGCAAAGCGATAGAACGCGAGAACCCCGCCTCCCACTCCATAGCTCGGCAGCCAAAAGCAAATTGCCTTAAATCCCTGACCTTTGATTTCATCTGCCAACTTCTGGAGCTCCAGCTCCCGCTTCACTCGTCTCACTCCTCCACTAATTCCACCATCATCATATCAGGCAGCACCAGAAAGCAAATCCGCTTCCCAAAATACGCAGACTCTTTCATCGGTGAAACAATCTTTGCTCGATTCTTCAAAAATACCGCAGCCGCCTTTTCAATATCCCTTACCAGATAGGCCATATGGTACATCTTCTGATGGTTCTTCAACTGCACATCCAATGTATGACTGCCCGGCAGATTCTCCAGTAGCTCCAGCCTTGGCTGGCCCTTCGCTGTCAAAAACAGCCCCCGCACGCCCTGCTCCGTGTCTTCAAAGCATGTTCCCTCTTTTTCATATCCCATTAACGTATAGAGAGGGAGCTCCTTTTCTATACACCTGACCGCCACGCCGATATGATGGAAGACCAGCCCGCCGGTCTCACCCTTCAAGCTCCTGTGAAGCACCCTCTTCGCCTGCTTTTCCAGAACAGGCGCAACCACTTCGTAGAAGTGTTCCTGATCCGAATATTGCTCCACCGCGTCATAAAATGTCCCGTTAACCTCAAATATGTTTTTATGTATCGTCCTTGTCCTCTCCCCGATGGAGGTATGAAACGATACTACTGTGGCATTGTCAGCCACGGTGCGGCAGTAGAGCTCCCGCAGGCCAACCTGCTCAAAGGCGATCCGATATAGCAGCCAAACACTTTCTGCCGCCGCCAG
This sequence comes from uncultured Oscillospiraceae bacterium, assembly GCA_910584045.1. GTDB lineage: Bacteria > Bacillota > Clostridia > Oscillospirales > Oscillospiraceae > Pelethomonas. The sequence goes on from CAJTYO010000009.1 coordinate 57,373, forward strand.
CGAACCCTTGCGGATCACCCAGCGCCCCCACTCTGCCCTTCCATCCGAAACATCATAAAACGCGATCAGACCCTCCGCCTCGCCGCTCAAGCGGTTTTCTATAACAAAGTAGTAGTCGCCTCCCCGTTGAAAATAACTCTCCAGCCATGCCTCCTGGTCCCCAACATCCCCGGAAATCGCATGAATATATTGATTTCTCTCCATATCCTCACAGCGTAAGTCGACGACGGTCTGGGCATCTGTGCGCTCGATCGGGCGCAGCCGGAAGCAATATCCCTCCAATTTGCAGTTGTGCCTCATTCCGCAACGCCCTTTCTGACAACCGCGTCGGCCAATGCCTTCGGCGTAGTAAGCTCCTTGAGCTCCTCCTCGTCGAAGAGAATATCGAATTCCTCCTCAATCACAAACAGAATATTCACCCGCGTCAGGGAATCCCAGACAGCTGCATCATCCCAACGGGAGTCCAGTTCAGATAGGTCCATTTCCAAAATATCCAGAAATATCTCTTTCAGCTTTTGCTCCACAAAACTTCCCCCTTTATCCCTCTGTAACTTTCCAGTCCAATAAATTCCCGGGTATCTGATAGCAGAATTCCCGCGGCTGATCCAAATACGTCGAAAGCCTTTCCTGTACAAATCGCCGGGCCGGTTCATTTCTTGCGCCAGATTGAAACTGAACCTTCACCGCACACTTTCCGAATGTCTCGGTTAACACTTGTATCGCGCCCAGTACAATTATGTCGTCAATTCCCCGGCCAAGCGCACGGCAGCTAATAAAGCACTCCTCAACTTCAACATAGCCGCCGTGGTCCTTCCCGACACAGACCCCGATCAGTCCGCTGTCCGAAAGCCTGTCCGACAGGGAGACTGTTACCATCCGGCAGCTGTCATCCCGCAGCATCTCCTCCACTTCCGCCGGCGTATAACGCCTGTAATTGAAAATGAACTGGTTGGTTTTATTGGCCAGCTCCGAAATCCGTGCAAGGTGCGCACGATCATTGATTACATAGGTGAGGCGCATTCGTAGCGAGCGGATGTACTCCTCCGGGGACGCTCCTGCCGCCAGCCTCTGCCGCTCCTGATTTGCCTGTATATCGCCTTTCCTGATGGAGTTCTCCACGGATATACCGCCGCAATAACATCCCGGAAACCAGTCCAATACTTCACTTGTCACAGATGCATCGTCGTCCGCATGAATCCTGTGAAGCTGCGGATATACGGCGTGAACGGATTCCAGCTCACCTATATTGTCATCTACAAAAAGTGTGCTGTCAGCTCCAATGTGCAGCCTGCTTAAAATTTCAGAAATCATCTGCGCCTTTGGTTCCCACGAGGCGCAGATCCATGTGAAATCATCCTTTTTCAGGGGGAAGTCCTCTCTTCCCTCAAACAACGCATCCACATCAGCAGCTTCGTTTTTAGAGGCCGCGCACAGAAATATCCCGCTTTGGGCCAGCGCCTTCAGCTTCCTTTGCAGCTCCCTGTGGCCCTCCGTCAGCACCACACCCTCTACCCCATCCTCGCCTAAAACGCCGGAATAAAGCGTATTATCCAGGTCTGTCACGATAGCCTTCAGCCGCGGCTTCAGCAGCGACTGCAGGCAACGCAATCCCAACCACCTTGAAATCAGCTGCATCGCGCGTCCGCTCAGCGGTGTTCCGGTAAGCTCCTTCGCCCGGTCATCTGTATAGCGGTCGCCCAGTTCCTTTTGTACCGGCGTAAGATTCCATACTGCAACGCCGGTCTCGGAGATCATCACCGGCTGTCCAAACGGTATGACTAAAATGGGCCTGTGAAATTGGTTTTTGAGCTGCATAACGCGTTCCTTTAAAAATGCTTCCGGATCAATCGAGCGATACCTGGTCATATCAATCCAGATCAGTACCAAGTCCGCTGTCCGGTCAAGGCTCAAAAAAGAAAAGCTGTCATCATAATCGCTATAGGAAAAGGATACGGATAACCCGGCATAGTCAAGATATGCCCCCATCGTATCCGCAGCCAGCTCAAAGGAGTGATTCCGAAACACCTGAACCCTGTAGCAATCCGTCTGTGCTCGAGGCCCATAATTCAGCAGCTCCCGTCTGGACGGCGTCCTCTTGAAAAGGAAGTCCTGAAGATCCAGCTCCATTTTCTCACCCGCTTTGTCAGAATCTATTGATTGCTTCCACCACATACCGCATTTCCTCCTCCGTTATACCGCTATAGACAGGCAGGGAGAGGACCGTTTGGGCATACTCCTCCGTAATGGGCAAACTGCCCTCCAGAATATGGAGGTGCTGATACGCCCTTGATAAATGCGGTGGAATGGGGTAATGGATCATGGTGGAGATTTCTTTTTCCTTCAAATAGGCTTGCAGCCGGTCCCGGTCCCGGCAGCGGATAACATATTGGTGCCATACGGAGGTTGACCCGGGCTGCACGGCCGGCTTCTCAACGCACTCGTTCTGAATATGCGCGGAATAATATTCTGCAACCTCCAACCTTCGGGCAGTCAGCTCCTCCAGATGCCGCAGCTTGACGCGCAGGAGTCCCGCCTGGAGTTCGTCCAGCCGGGAATTCACGCCCACCTCATCAAAATGGTATTTTGTCCGGCTCCCGTAGTTGCGCAGGCACTGGATATGCTCCGCTAATTCGGCCCGGTTGGTCACAATCGCCCCGCCGTCGCCGAATGCCCCCAGATTTTTGGTGGGATAGAAGGAAAAACAGCCCACATCGCCAAATGTTCCCGTCTTTTGTCCCCCAAAGCAGGCATCATGGGACTGGGCGCAGTCCTCCACCACATACAGTCCATATTTCTGCGCCAGCGCCATCACATCATCCATTTTCGCAGCCTGTCCATACAGGTGGACCACCAAAATGGCCCGGGTCCGGGGCGTGATTTTTTCCTCAATTTTTGTCACGTCAATGTTGTGATAGACGTTGGGCTCTACAAATACCGGAACCGCTCCGTTCATCGTGATCCCCATCACACTGGCAATGTACGTGTTCGCCTGTACGATCACTTCATCTCCTGTGCTAATCCCCAGCGCCCGCATTCCCAGATAGAGCGCATCCAGACCGCTGGCCAGCCCTACGCAAAACTGTGCGCCAAGATGCCGGGCAAACTCCTCCTCAAACGCCTGCACCTCTTTTCCCAGAACATACCATCCCGAGCGCAGCACCTCCAGCGCTTTTTCCTCAAATTCTTTTTGGTACAGCAAAAAACCGCGGTCCAAACGGTCGGCAGTTTTCATCTCATTCCCTCATTTCTGACATATTCCAAAAACGCCTGATAATCCCTGATATAGTCGTCCTCTCTGTAATAATCCGAGGCCACCACCAGCAGCACCGCCCCATCCGAGAAATCATACATCTCATGCCAGATTCCCGGCCCTATATATAGCCCGTCATGGGGCTTTGTCAACTGCGCCGTCCTGCGCTCCGTGCCGCTGTCCAGTAGAATTTTGCAGCTCCCGTGCACACAGATCAGATACTGCTCCAGCGTCTTGTGGGCATGAAACCCTCTGCGCTTACCGGAGGCCGCGTCGTATATGTAGTAAACCCGCTTTATTTCAAACGGAATATCCCTGCAGCCCTCTATAAATGTCAAGGCACCCGTTTGATTTTTGCTGGTTCTAAATTTTCTTGTCGTAATCTCCATGAAGGAATCTCCTTTGTTCCAATTATCGTTTCAGAAGTTTTCTTAGAGCCTGACGCGGATGGTGCATGTAATACCATACCCGGAGAGGAATCCGCAGCGCCCGGCTCCGGCCATACTTCTGCTCCAACGCAAAATACCGCCTGTCAAAGGCTATATCCTGTTCCCAGCGGCGCAGCCAGTTTCTTGCCCGCTGTGGATATTTTGTGTAGGGAATAATTTCATTTTCATAGATTAAATGAAGATCCCTTTCATAATCAGCCCCTATTTTGCCTATGGAGCTGATTCCGCCGCCGCGATATTGAATAACCTTGCGTTCAAAAAAAACAATTTGCCCTCCCTGTCTCAGGAAACGCAGAGCCGCCGGAAAATCTTCAATCAGCCGGTATTGTTCATCGTAGAGCCCATATTTGTCAAAAAAATCCCGTTTACGCGCAGTGCTGCACCCGGACAGAAAATTATCTACCGCGATCTGTTCAAATAATTCGTGGGGCTTGAGATGGCGCAGCCAGTTTATCTCCCGTTTGTTTGGCGTCATCCCGGTACACAGTGAAAATTTACTATCATAATTCTCCCGAATACCCGTCATGACAATGGCATCTGTTTCCTGAAACGCGCGGACCCAGTCGCTCAATACCCGCTTATCTGCAAACAGATCATCTCCTGCAAGGTTAAAGATGATTTCCCCGTGTGATTCTGTAATCCCTCTATTTAGCGTTTTTACCGTCCCCAAATTTTGACTGTTTTCCAATATGCGCCAGCTTTGAATATTTTCTCTTGCATGTACCTCCAGATAGGAGCATATATCCGCTCCAGGAAAACAGGGAGAATGGTCGCTTATTAAAATAAACTCAATTGCGCCGTAGTCCTGCTCCAGCACGGAATTTATGGATCTCATCACGTCCGGACTGTTGTATACCGGCATCAAAACTGTGACAAGAGGATGCTTTATTTCCAGAGACTGCTCACACATAACTGATATATTGCAACATGGTCCGTACCGAATTTCATCTTTTATCTGGTCCACTCCTGTAAGATATTTGCCACAACGGCCTGAATTTCAAATTCTTTACTAACATCATCTAGTGAATAATCTGATCTATGCAATTTGAGCAGCGCTTCCGCCCAATACGTTGGGTCCGCCTTTATTGAAAGGAACATCGTTTGACTACCGATTCTGCATTCCTCCGTGACGGCGTCAGAAAACAAGCAGGGCACCCCCGAAGCCTGGGCCTCTACGCCGGTAACGGGTAATCCCTCAAACAGGCTGGGCATCACAAATATATCCATGGCCCACAGCAGCCGTTCCACCCTGTCAGACGTACCATAAAAGATAACTTTTTCTGCAACTCCCAGCCTCTGCGCCTTCTCCTCCAGCACCGGCCGGTCCGGTCCTTCGCCTACTAGAAGCAGAACGCTGTCCGGCTTTCGCCGGAGCACTTCTGCAAAGATATCCAGCAGAAAACTTTGGTTCTTCTGGTAGCACAGGCGCCCTATGTTGCCAATGACGTACTTGTCCTGCACGCCTAAGTCTTTGCGTACCTTCTCCCGGACCTCTGCGTCAAATTGAAACCGATTTGTGTCAATTCCGTTGGGGATAAATCGATAGGCTCTGCTTTTCAGCTCCCTGCGCAGAAACATAAATTCCGCCGCTGGTCTGGAGCAGGCCCACAGGTCTGTCGCGCAGCGGGTAAACAGTGCCCTGCTCACACGATGGACCAGTAGCTTCAGTGGTCTCGTCTGGCTCTTCCGCAATGCGGTATTATGACTGTGGGCAATCCGGACTGGCACACCCGCCCGCCGGGCAATCCGCCCATACCGGAGGGACAGGCCATGGAAAATATTTAGATGGACCACGTCGTATCGCCGCTCCGCCAGAAGCTTCCGGAACAGTCGGTGGTTTTCAACGACTCTGTTCTGTCGCCCAGAAAGCTCATAAAACCGGATACCCTGATCTTTCAGAGGCTGGGTAAAAACACTGTCCTGTATCTGCGCCGCGACAATGTCCACCTCCAATTTGGAGAAGTCCATGTGCAGCAGCACATTGCAGAGGAAGGATTCAATCCCTCCGGATTCCCACCGCTCGCAGAAGCAGCAGACCCTTACTGGCTTCATTGCTCACTCATCCCATCCAACGGTAAACTATTCCTGTTCCATCATGCGCTCCATAGCCTGCTCCACCAGCAGTGAGGTGTTGCTCTCCACTCCGGCTTTCGTGGACAGGTACAACTTCCGCAGGCACCGCGGATTTCCTTTTTCCCGTAGCACCTTCGCCTCTTCATAGAGGTTCCGGATCACCGCGGACACATAGATCCGGTACATGGGACATCCGTCCCTGGATTGGAAAATAGGTCCGAAATCATTACTTTCTCTCTCTGCAAAATCCAAAAACTCCTTCTGGAGGCCCCCCGGAAACGCCACAATTTGCTTATATTTATTCTTGTCGCAGATGATCTTCCCCTCCCGTACGGCCTCCGCCGTCACCTTCGGCAGCTCCTGAACAAACAGCTTGACTAGAAACCTTTTCCTTGCCCAAGATCTTTGCCGTCCTTAAGAGATACAGATTCTCTGCCCGGCTCAGTTTCGGCTGCGGCGTTGTTTTTTCCTTCAACTGCTCCGCCACAGCTGGTACTCCCGGTGCCTGATGTAGTCCAAGTGTATATTTGCAGCGGAAAGAAATGCATTCACAGCCCTTAAATGTATACTGGAGAAGAGATTCCTGCCACTTTTTCAACGTGTCATGCCGAATCGTTTTATCTTCAGACAGAACTTGGTAAAAACTCCGTAGTTTTCTCTGATAGAACTGAATTGTCCCCGTAGAACTGTTCAGTCCTTCATAAGAACTACAAAACCTTTGGAGATTCTCCTCCTTGTAATTTTATATCAGAATATAAAGTTTGTTATATTCTGATGCAAAAAGAAAAGGCTTCTTACTAGGATCTTATTTAGGCTTGTGTTATCTTATCATACGAAAAACAAAATTGCAAGGGGAAAGTCCATTTTTACACGTTAAATAGCGGTCAGAGAGGGAATTTCTCCGGCCTGACTGCTTTGTTTTGTTCTGAAGTTTTGCGTCCCTATGTGGTGCCCGTGCTACGTTCAGATTTGGATCGACCTTTGTATTTTGTATTTCGTCTTATTATAAACTGGAGAATCACCCCAAACTGTTTCAGTTGCTGAGTATGCTCGCTTCCGGTAGAAATGCGGTAAATTCGTGTAGTTTTGATGCTGGAGTGCCCCTGTATATCCGCCAGCTATGGGTATCGTTGACGGAGATATGCCGCCCCTCTGCCAGCGTCAGTGTGCCGGTGGTGAAAAATTCATTATCCTCCGTGTTGCAGACGCCCAGCGTCTTTGTATAACCCCGATACTTTGCGTCGGTTGAGACCGTTCCGGGAAACAGGAAAGTCCATCAAACGGCAAAAAATTGTCCTGCCTTGCGCTGCAATACTTCACGCCGGAAACACCTTTGATTGGGGCGGTGTTTTCCATTGATGGGGGCAAAACGTGGCAGGCCAGCACCATTTTTGAGGGGCTGACCCCGGACACGGCCTATACCATCCTGGCTAAGTATCCTGGAGATCGCAACCATGAGGAAAGCCCCACTTCCTCCGCTATTATCCGCACCACCCGGCAGAACGCCTCCGCTGGGACGGTCCAGTCCGCTGTCTACACCTATGACGGGACGCCAAAGTCCCTTGTGGCAGACGTTCCCGCTGGATGCACCGAAGTGGTGCAGACCTTCACCGGCACCAACGGCACCGCTTACGGTCCCACCACTGAGCCGCCCACGAACCCCGGCGTTTACAATGTCAAGGTCAGCTACACCATGCAGAGCGGATATGAGGAATTGCAGCCGCAGTACGCCACCCTGACCATCAACAAGGCCACCCCCGCGCGGCCTCTGGCCCCTGTGGTCACTGGCGTGACGGATTCCTCCATCACCATTGAAGTGGTGGACGGCATGGCCTACTCCATTGACGGCGGCGTAACGTGGCAGACCACCGACACCTTCACCGGCCTGAACCGGGACACCACCTATGAGATCAAGGTCAAGGCGGTGGAGACGGCCTGTTATAAGGAGTTGGAAGGCCCCTCCACCATGCAGGCCACTGAGAAAACCGTTGTCACCTTTGAGCGGTTCGCAGATCAGACGGTGGAGTACACCGGCCACGCGCAGACTTACACCCTGCCCAAGTCCAACCCCGGCATCGCCTCCATGACCATCACCGGCTATGACGGCATCGCTACTCCGCCCGTCACCGTGGGCGATTATGTGGTCAACATCGACTTTGTGGCGGCAGAGGGGTATAAGCTGCCCGAAACCCTGCCCGCCCCGGTGCTGCATATCACCCGCGCCTCCGGCGAGGCCGGGACTGTCCGGCCCGTGCTGAAGGATGAGACTGTCACCTACACCGGCGATCCCCAGCGTTACCACGGGGCGGACGGCATTGAGGGCATCGCCTCCGTTGCCCTGACCTACACCGGCGCGGACGGCGTGGAGAGTACCACCGCTCCCACCAACGCCGGAGTTTACCATGTGACCGCCATTTTCTCCCCGGACGCCAATCACACCCTGGCCCCCGGCGGCTACTCCGCCACCCTGACCATTCGCAAGGCGGGGCAGGACACCCCCATGGCTGTCCTGGAAAGCAGTTCTTCCCATTCCCTGACTGTCTCCGCCATTCCTGGCGCGGAGTACAGCATTGACGGTGGGACCGCTTGGCAGACCAGTAACACCTTCAGCGGGCTGGAGGCGGATAAAAACTATACGATTCTGGTCCGCATGGCTGAGGACGAAAATCACACCGCCTCCGGCACCCGGCCCGTCTCCGGCAGGACCACCGATCAGCCGGTGGACATTCTGGACGCGGATATGCCCGCTTACAGTACCGTCTATAACGGCAACCGCCAGCCCTATCCCTACACGGATTTGCTCACCAGCATGGAGGGCATCAGGAGCGTCAGCGTTATGTACGTTGGCACCCTCGCCAGCGGCAAGCCCTACGAGACTTCCGAGGCCCCCGTGGACGCTGGTACTTACAAGGTCCGCTTCTACCTGGTTGCCGAGGACGGCTACGATCTGACCGCCGAACAGGTCTACGCGGATATGGCCATCTCCAAGGCCCCGCAGACCATGACCGCCGCGCCCACCATCGCCCGCCGCACGACTACCACTATCGCGCTGAACCCCGTTCCCGGCGCAGAATACAGTATTGATGGCGGCGAGACTTGGCAGGACAGCACCAAGTTCACCGGCCTGACCCCTGACACCGCCTATATCTTCACCCAGCGGATGAAGGAGACGGATAATCTTACCGCCTCTGACAGCCAGAGCGTGGAGGGCCGGACCGTGGCCGACACGGGGCTGGACTATGAGATCGACT
>CAJTYO010000010.1 GCA_910584045.1 uncultured Oscillospiraceae bacterium
TGGACAATGGCGAAGAATGTGTCTGCCCTCAAAGCATCACCTACTCGCTGATCTGTAAATGGTTCCGCGCCGCCGTTCTTCCCCTGGACACTGGCCTGTACGCCGCCCTGCTCTATCGGGCCGACATGAAGAAATGCGTCCTATGCGGCGGCTCCTATCTGCCAAAATCCAATCGGGCGAAATACTGTCCTGAAATGCGGAGGTGACAGCCACCAGCGAGGGCAACGGTGCGGGCATCGGCGGCGGCTACGACGGCGACGGCGGCACGATCACCATCAGCGGCGGTACAGTGACGGCCACCGGCGGCAGCGAAGGCGGCGCGGGCGACGGCGCGGGCATCGGCGGCGGTGAGCGCGGTGACGGTGGCGAGATCACCATCAGCGGCGGCACAGTGACGGCCACCAGCGGGCGTAACGGCGCGGGCATCGGCGGCTTCGACGTCACTTTCACCGCTGACGGCAACGCCTTTATTATCGCGTCGTCCATCAGTGGCAACGGTGATACGACCGGCTGGAGCGGCGTGATTTTCCAGGGGAATGACGGCAGGGTCTACAACAGCCCCATCGACCTCGACACCGACGCGACCATCCCGGCGGGCAATAAGCTGGTGATCGAATCGGGCCAGACCCTGGCCATCGGCAAGGGCGTGACGCTAACCAACGATGGCACCCTCCTCATTGAAAGCGGCGGCACGCTGGTCAACAACGGTAAATTGGTCAACAACAGCAGCAATCTGGGCATCACCGGCGGCGGAACCATCCAGGGGGACGGCGAACTGACCAACAACGGGACGATTGATGGCGGCATAACAGTCATCCGGCCCACCGCGCCCGCGATTACAGCACAGCCCGAAAATAGAAGCGTTTCCATCGGGCAACGGGCGACCTTTACCATCGTGTTCAGCGGCACCCCCGCCCCAACCTGCCAATGGCAGGTGAACAGCGGGAGCGGCTGGAAGGACATCCCCGGCGCGGCAGCAAGCAGCTACACCACGGAAACGGCTTCCATGAGCATGAACGGCTGGAAATATCGGTGTGTCGTGACCAACGGCGTGGGGTCGGCGACAAGCGACCCGGCCACTCTGACCGTGCAGAAGGCCGCGCCCCCCGCCGCCACGCCCCAGCACCTGAACATCGCCAACCACCTGGAGAAAACCTATACTGTCCTGCTGTCCAACCTGCGGCCCCAGCTCCCGGAAGGGGGCGACTGGAAAAACGTTACTTATGAGCTGACAGACATTGCCTTCACCCAGGAGGGGTATTATGAGGCGGGCACGGCGGAGATCATCCGCGGCCCCAGCGGCGCGCTGAACACCCTGTCCCTGCCCATCCTGTTCAACGACACGACGGTGGAGGGCACGGTGGGCACGGTGACCGTCACAATCCGCTCCGACAACTACCGGGACTTCACCAATACCATCGAGGTGAGCGCCAGCAACAAAGAGGCGGTGACCTTCACCGGCGTGACGGGTGTGACCGTTCCCTATACCGGCCAGCCCGTGAAGGGCTACACGGGGGAGCTGGTTGTCCGGGACAGCGGCGGCAATCCGGTGGCGCCGGAGCTGGAGATCAGCTACACCGGCAGGCTGGGCACCTCCTATAAGGGTACTCAGCCGCCCACCGAGGTGGGGACCTACTCCGTGATCTTCCGGGCGGCGGATACCGACCCCACGTATATCGGACGGCTGGCCGTCAACTTTGAGATCACGAAGGCCCAGGGCGGCGGCGGGGGCTACACTCCGCCCACCTACAAGCCCGACGTGACCCAGCCCGAGGAGGGCGGCACGGTTTCTGTCTCGCCCTCCCGCCCGGAGCGGGGCGACGCCGTGACCGTCACCCCAAAACCGGACGAGGGCTATGAGGTGGATGAGCTCACCGTCACCGACCGCAACGGCAAGCCCGTGGAGGTGACGGCGAGGCCGGACGGGACGTATACCTTTATTCAGCCCGCCGGCAAGGTGAAGATTGAGGTGACCTATAAACCCATTGAAACGCCGGAAACGCCCTGGAATAACCCCTTCGCCGATGTCTCCGAGGACGGCTGGTACTATGAGGCCGTGCGGTTCGTCCAGGAACAGGGCCTGATGAACGGCATCGGCAACGGCAATTTTGCCCCCAACGCGCAGTTGTCCCGCGCCCAGCTGGCCCAAATCCTGTTCAACAACGAGGGCAGACCGGGAGTAAACTATCTGTTGACATTCCCCGATGTGGTGGGCGAGGCATGGTACATCGAGGCCGTCCGCTGGGCTGCCAGCCAGGGCATTGTGGGCGGCTACGGCGACGGCACCTTCGGGCCGGATGACCCCATCACCCGGGAACAGCTGGCGGTCATGCTCTGGCGGTACTCCGGCAACCCCGCCGCCACCAACAAGGAGCTGCATTTCAACGATACGGACGAGATCAGCGGCTTCGCTCTGGATGCCCTGCGCTGGGCCGTGGAGAACGGTATCCTGAACGGCTACGGAGACGGGTGGTTAGGCCCCCAGGGGCAGGCCACCCGCGCGCAGGTGGCGCAGATGTTGAAAAATTTTATTGAGAACCAGGAGGACGCCATATAGTAAAAACGCTGAATGACGGGACAGAGGAACGCAAGGCAGATTCGCCTTGTGTCCCTCTGTGTTCACCGGGTAAAAATAAGTTCAGCATGAACGATTTCCGTTGCTCTGTCACGGATGTTGTTCATACGCCCCACCCACTCCATTTGATTTTCAACTCTGAGCTGTTCCGTGACCCCTTCCTGTTCCGCCAGTCGTTTGACCAACTGAAAAAACATGGTTTCGGCCTGTGTATCAACCGCAATCAAATGGTCATTCAGCTTGCCGCTGAGAAGCAGGGCATTGTAGAGTGGCCTCCGTTGTACTTTCAGGTAATGTCTCCGCCGTTGCCCCCAGGTGCCAACGGGAGCGGTTTCAGGCAGAGACAAATCGGGCAGGAAATAATCGCCTTCCTGGTGATAGGTGCCGCCCAGTTCCTCAAATAATGATTCCATTGCAGATTCCTCCGTTTATTCAGATTTTCTGCAATACACCGTATCGACTGTCTCTACTACATTTTTGAAACCATCGTTACGGAACCTCATTGTGTGAAACTCCGCGCATTTATATTTTTGCAGTAAAAAGTATCCAAAATATTTTCTGTCTGGACGAAGACCATCGCTATTCCAGAATTTCTGCCCGCCCCAACCCTAAGCCGCCACAGGCGGCCCATAGGTGAGGGAGTGGCTCCCCTAATCTGTCCTAATCTGGGAATCGTATTATTTCTCCGGCTTCTTCGCCCCATAGCTCCTGAGATATCCCAGCTCCTCCAGCTCCCGGGCCTGGTCGGCGGCCATATCGTGATACCGCCGGCTGCGCTGTTCCCAGAGCGCAGCAACCTGGTCATCCTCCCCGTAGGAGGTCAGCTCGGCATTCTCCGCCAGCCACCGGCCAAACCATCTTGTCAGCTTCTCCGCGCCGGAGAGGTTCAGGTGCAGACCGCCGTCGTAGGTGTCCTGACTGAAGTCCAGCCCCACCTCGTCGATCTTATCCAAAAAATTGATATACGCCAGTCCTCGCTCCCGGGCGTAGGCCTCCATCTGCTCATCCCACTGCTCATACCAGTAGGGGTACAGGCTGGGGGCCTTGATGAGCACCAGTTGTACGCCCTCTCCCTTGCACAGCGCCGCCATCCTGTCCAGGTAGTCATAGCAGATCGGGGCAAACTGATACTCCGCTAGCGGCCGCCCCTCCGGCACGTTTTCTGCTGCCTTCACATCTGAGCGCATCAGAAAGCCCGCATGGGACACGCTCTCCCGCCTGAACATCCCCGTCACATCCCGGACAGACAGCTCACTCCAGCGGCCGTGGTAGCGCAGGAAGGGGAAGACATAGCTGAGCAGGTTCTCCTCCTCTGTCATAGAGGCCCCCACGGCCCCCAGCTTAGACGAACTCCAGCGCATCCCATCCAGATTCAGCCGGTTGTATGCCTCGCTCTGGGGCTCGCCGTACTTCATGGACAACACGTTGAACACCACCACGTCCGGCGTTTCATAGCGCAGCGTCTCCTCCAACAGGTAGTAGGACTGCCAGATGAGCTGCTGGGCGCTGCCCCGGATGAAGCTGGTGATCCCGTGCTCCTCCCACAGCGTCACCGGCGAGAAGTTCTCATAGACCTCGCAGTCCCCCACGAAAACCACATTGTGGGGCGTCGGATCATCATAGTAGTCGGCAATCAGGGTCCCCTCCGGAATATTCAACTGCCCATATTTGGGCCGCAGCAGCTCCTGGAGCAGAACAAGGCACAGAATCAGAAGAGCCGCGGCGATCACGCCTGTGAGAAGAGCGGTATGCTTCTGCTTGGTTTTCACGCTCAGATCTCCTTAGAATTGATTATAGATAAACTGGTTGGCGTCAAAGCCCACGCCGTAGGCTCCAAACACAGCCACCGCCAGCAGCAGCGCCCCAAATACGGCCCAGCGCAGGGCAAGTGGCCGCTCCGCCAGCCGCGCCCGCACGCCGCCACGCCGCTGGACCAGAGACACGCCCAGCATCAGCGCCGCGCCCGCGCCAGCCGCCAGCCAGTCCGCCCCCGTTGCGCCCAGCTTCAGCATGGACCCATCCCACAGCACCGACGGATCGAACCGCGTAAAGATGGTCCCCACGGCCCGGAAGGTGACGGGTACGTCCCGATAGCAGTCCAGCACCCGCACCGCCCCCATGAGCCAAAAGGTGCGGCCCACCTGAAACACCCGCCAGCCAAGGGACCTCCCCAGCCGGGGAAACCGCTCATGGAACCCGGCGTACAGCGGCTCCAGCTCCTGCGAAATCAGGATGATGAGTCCGTTGAGCAGACCCCACACAATAAAGTTCCAGCTGGCCCCATGCCACACGCCGGTGACAAACCAGGTAAGCATAGTCGCCAAATACACGGGAAAACGCTTTCCGGCACCCACGCCCCACCTGGCCTTGACCTTCTGGGTCCAGCCCAGCATAGTTTTGGAGATGGAGACAGGATAGAAGATGTAGTCCCGGAACCAGGACCCCATGGTGATATGCCAGCGCCGCCAGTACTCGGCGGTGGACTTGGAGAAGAAAGGCCGGTTAAAGTTCTCGGCCACCTCAACGCCCAGGCACTCCGCCGCGCCGATAGTCACGTCGATGCCGCCGGTAAAATCGGCGTACAGCGTTACGGCGTACACCGCCATCAGCGCCAGCACATATACTCCCTGGTACTCCTCCGGGCTGCCGGATAGGGTCCGGACCACCGCCATCAGCCGGTCCGCCACCACCAGCTTTTTAAAGAAACCCCACAGCATTCTCTCCAGGCCGAGGGCCACCCGCCCTCCATCCCACCCGTGCTCCGCCAGCAGAGAGGACGCCAGCGCGTCATAGCGGCTGATGGGCCCCTGGATGAGCTGGGGGAAGAAGGAGACGAACAGGGCAAACTTTCCCAGATGCCTCTGGGGCGGATATTTGTTTCGATAGACATCCAGCAGGTAGCCCATAGACTGGAAGATATAGAAGGAGATGCCCATGGGCAACAGGTAATGGGGCAGCGCAATGGCCTCCTCTCCCCCGCCAAACAGTCCGATGAGCCCATTGACGTTCCCCAGCAGGAAGTCGGTGTACTTTACCACAGCCAGCGCGCCGAAGTTAAAGGTAATGCCGCCCAGCATCCACAGCCGCGCGGCGGCCTTAGCCTTTGCCTTTTTTGCCTTCCGCGTCTCCCGGTCGGAGACGGCCTTATTTTCCGCCAGCCACCTCTCATATCCGGCGTAGAGACTTCCAATTTCCCTTGCGCAGAACCAGGTAGAGCCGATGGTGGCCGCCATGTAGGCCATGGCGGAGATCCCCGCGAAGGCATAGAAAAACAGGCTCCCCGCCAGCAGGAGCTTCCACTGCCAGGTTTTTGGCAGTATGTAGTAGAGGAGGAGCAGGATTGCAAAAAACAGAAGGAATCCAAAGGAGGTAAACGACATAATATCCTCTGCGGCCTCGAGGGCCGCCCTCGTCAATTTCTTTCGCGGAGATGCGTCTGTTTAGGGCAGGCATGCGTTCTGTCCCTGCCGCAAAAGTAAAATATTTTGTAAATATCTTTAGAGAGGTTGCACATCTGCGTGCAACTCTGCCCCATTTCCGCCCCTATATGGAGGGGTAAATATGCGCACAGCCCCCGAGCTGCCGGTTCGCAGCGTCTAATCGGCCATCTCTGCCGCCAGCGCCCGCCTGTCCAGCTTCCCGTTGGCAGTTCGCGGCAGCGCTTCAATGGGAACGATCCGATTGGGAACCATATACGAGGGCAGCTTAGCACGAAGATACCGCCCGAGGCTTCCGGCCTCGCACTCCCCCTCATAGCAGAGAATCAGCCTCTTTTTCTCCTTATTGTAGACGCAGCCAACCCCCCGCACGCCCTCGTAGGCAGCGGCGACCACCTCGATCTCCCCCAGCTCGATCCGATGCCCCATGTGCTTGATCTGGTTGTCCTTCCGGGTGAGGAACACCAGCTCCCCCCGGTCGTTCAGCCTCCCAATGTCCCCGGTGCGGTAAATCAGCTCCGGATACGCCTTGTTCAGCGGATTCTGTACAAAAACCTCTCTGGTCCGCTGGAAATCGCCATAGTACCCCAGGGTCAGACATGTGCCCCGCAGGCAGATCTCTCCCGGCTCCCCGGGGGCGGCGGGTCTGTCCTCCTCATTCAGCAGAAGCAGCCCCGTGTTGGGGAAGGGCCGTCCAATAGGCAGCACCTCTCCCTCGTCAAACTCCCTGTCCACCTCGTACCAGCAGGACATACCCGTGGCCTCCGTGGGACCATAGAGGTTGATGAACCGCGCCTTAGGCAGGGCCGCCCGCCACAGCTTGAACTGCTTCATGGGAAACACCTCGCTGCCGAAGGCTACCGTGTGGAAATACTCCGGAATATGCTTGTCCAATACCTTGAACCCGGAGATCATTGTCAGCGCCGACACTACCCAGCACACCGTATTGATCTTATACTCGTTGAGATATTCCACCAGCTTCACCGGGAAGGAAAACAGCTGCTTGGGAATCAGATACGTGGTGGCCCCGCACCGGATGGTGGAGTACAGCTCCTTCAGGCACGCGTCAAAATACAGCGGCGTCTGGTTGCCGAAGACCGTCTCCTCTGTCACGTCCAGCACCTCGTCCAGCCGCTCGATGTAGTCCAACACCGACCGGTGGCAGGCCGCCACCCCCTTGGGCGTCCCGGTGGACCCGGAGGTAAAGACGATGTAGACAGGGTCCGTATCCAGCGCGTCCTGCCGGACTTGCGCCAGCGCCCCTTCGTTCGCAGCACAGGCCGCCGCCTGGTCATAGAGCAGCACCTGAGCCCCCTCCGGGGCCAGCGCCGCGGCCTGCTCCCGGGTCTTCCCGTCACAGATAACGAACCGGGGCTGCAGCTGCCGGAAAATCATCTCCACCCGGAACCCGGGCATTTCTCCGTCAATGGGCACATAGAAGCACCCGGCATACACCGCACCGAAAAAGGCGGCCGCCATCTTCGGGTGGCGCTCCATGAACACCACCACCGGCTCCCTGTCCGCCCCCCTGGCCAGCAGGCTGGAGCCCACCGCCCTGGCCTGTCCGTACACCTCCCGAAAGCTCAGTCCCTCCGTCCCGTCGGAGAAAGCCAGCTTCTCCGGCAGTCGGGGTGCGGTGGCCTCCAGGTATTCCAGTATATTGGTCTGCATCACCCGGCCTCCGTTTCTCCGCCGTCCTCATTCAGATCGGACTCTTCCCCCGTCTCAGCAGAGGGCTCCACCCACAGAATCCGGGGCGGCTCGTCCTCACTGGGAGTCGGATCCTCCACCGGGGGCAGGGGCTCCTCCATCTCTGCCGGGGGCGTAACCGGCTCTGCCGGATCGACGGGGTCGGTGGGATTAATGGGGCCCACGGGCTCGCCCACAACGCCGAGGTCCTCCGGCGGCAGGGTGGGCTCAGCGTCCGGGTCCGCATTGGGATCGGCGTCCGGGTCCTCCTCCGGCTCCTCGGGGGGCCGGGGGACAGGGCGGGTCTTGGTGACGATCTCCTCCGCCCGCTCGGGCAGCAACGAGCCGTCAAAGTCGTAGTAGTTCCGCCCCGCCATAGCGGTGAACTCTGCGATCTGCTGGTCAGTGACCATGAAGCTGAGGAAGGACGGCATCTTCAGACTGCGGGGACAGGTGTCAAAGTGATACCACCCATCGCCGCAGTTGACCAGATTCCAGAAGTGCAGCGTCTTGCCCCCCACCCGCTCCACAGGCAGGTTGTCGATGTCCAAGGCGGTCAGCAGCGCCCGGGACACGGCGTAAAAGGTATAGCAGTCCCCCCGCCCGGTGGTCAGTCCCAGGTACGCGCCCTTCATCCAGTCGTCCTTGTCGGCGTGATTGATGTACCGGATGTTGTTGTGGACATAGTCAAAGACCGCCCGCGCCTGCTCCATAGCCGTCATGTCGTCCTTGATAATGTCCTCCAGCACCTCCTCCACCAGCTGGTCGAACTCCTCCTGAGTGAACTCCTGCTGCACCGCTGGGGGCTCGTCGAGCTCCTCATCCGGCTCGGGGAAGCCGTCGTGCTCGTCGTCCTCCACCGGCGGCGGGGCAGGCTCCAGCTCGTCGGGCTCCGCTGGAGCGGGCCGGTTCTGGCTGTTATCCTCGACTACAGGCCGCTCCGGCCTGGGCTCATCGGGCTCCATCGCCCGTCCGCTGCCGCAGGCGGTCAGACCCAACAGCAGCGCCGCCGCCAGCAGGCAGGCGATAGCGCCGCCCACCTGTCTCGCCAATTTGGTATGTACCATATCGTCTCTTGTCATGTGCCCTCCTGGACAGGCCTGGCCTGCCGTTCAGAATCGACGTATTTCCATGTGCCCAGCCCGGCGCGGTAAGCGCGCCTCCGCCTGCACAGCGGATTTATTGTAGCACCATCGGACACAACATACAAGTAGTAAATTGTTAAAAAAGTTCCCATTTCCGCCTATGCTGGCAGAACTAATCCCACGTGCGCTCCACCTCCGCCCGCTCCGGCAGGAGGGAGCCGTCAAAGTCGTAGTAGCACCGCCCCGCCGCCTCGGTAAATTCAGCGGCCTGCCGGTCGGTGAACAGGAAGCTAAAAAAGCCGGGCAGCTTCGAGCTGCGGGGACAGGCGTCGAAGTGATACCACCCATCGCCGCAGTCCACCAGGTTCCAGTAGTGCCGCGCCTCGCCCCCCACCCGCTCCACAGGCAGGTTGTCGATCCCCAGGGCAGTCAGCATGGCCCGAGAGGCAGCGTAGTAGGTGAAGCAATCCCCCCGCCCGCTGGTCAGTCCAACATACGCCCCGGTTTTCCAGTCGGACTTGTCCGACTCGCCGGTGTAGAGGATGCCGTCGTGAACGTAGTCAAAAACGGCCCGCGCCTGTTCTACCTTGGTCATCCCCTCCGTGACGATGCCCTCCAGAGTCCCCTCGATCAGCCGGTCAAATTCCTCATCGGTGAAGGGCCGGTCCACATCGTCCTCCTCCGGCGGCATGGCCGCCGTCCGCTCCGACAGCACCCCGGCAGACACGATGGGCCGGGGCGGCTGCGGCGAGGCCTGGGCCCCTGTATACACGGCAAAACCGGCCATCAGCGCCATAGCCAGCACCAGCCCTCGCACCCTGCCCATCCGGTCGGCGCGCCTGCGTGCAACTCTTTTTCCGGACATACTTTCCTCCTTGCCGCGCCGTCCGGCGGACGGGTGTCATAGCCCGTCCCCCCGCGCCGGCGCCGGGTGATCCGCCGTACCCGGCGGTGTATGTCCCATATTGTCGAACGGGGCGTCATCCCTTCCGTATCGTTCCGCCCTCAAAACGGCATCGAGGCCCCGTTCTTTCTGCCAACTTTCACAGCGGCAGGCCCAGCAGCTTTCTGCGGAGCATGTCGAAGGCGCTGCTGGCGGCGGCGGAACGCACCCTGTCCCGCCCCCTGCCCTTGCCGCAGGAGAACTTTTTGCAGATGGTCTCCTCCGCCGAGGCCAAAGCGATATAGACGGTGCCCACCTCGTTGCCCCGGTCGTCCCGGTCCGGCCCGGCCACGCCGGTGAGGGACACGGCCAGATCGCTGCCGCAGATACTCCGGCACCGCTGAGCCATGGCCCGGGCCACATTCTCGCTGACCGCGCCGAACTCCTCCAGCAGCGCTGGATCCACGCCCAGCACGCCGGCCTTCACCCCGTTGGTATAGCTGACCACGCCGCCTCGGAACACGCTGGACGCTCCGGGCAGATCGGTCATGCGCTTAGCCACCAGCCCTCCGGTGCAGCTCTCCGCAGCGGAGAGGGTCAGCCCTCTCTCCCGCAGCAGGGCGGACACCGCCGCCTCCAGGCTCTCCACGTCCACGCCGTAGACCACGTCCCCCAGTGTCTCCAGGACTTGGTCCACCAGGGGCCTAAGCATAGCCTCGGCGGCCTCCCGTGTCTCGGCTTTGGCGGTGGCGCGGACCATGCACTCGTTGAGCTTGGCATAGGGGGCCAGGGTGGGGTTGGCCAGCCGGGTCATGGGCTCCCGCAGGGCCTCCTCCACAGAGCTCTCCCCCATGCCAAAGATTTTAATCTCATGGCTGACGATCACGCCGTCTGTGAGTTTCTCCAGATACCGGGCGGCCCGGTTCTCAAGCATGTACCGGCACTCAAAGGGCGGCCCCGGCAGCATCAGCACATGGATGCCTTTTTCCTCGAAGGCGCATCCCGGAGCCGTACCCACGGGGTTGTCGAAGACGGTGCAGCCCATCGGCAGCATGGCCTGCTGGACATTGTTTTCCGGCATGGGCCGGCCCAACTTTGTCCGGAACCAGGCGCGGATATCCTCCAGTATGTCCTCGTGGAGCTCTAACTCCCTCCCGAAGATTTTGCAGATGGTCTGCTTTGTCAGGTCGTCGCAGGTGGGCCCCAGCCCGCCGGTAGTGATAATGATGTCCGCTCTTTTCCGCGCAGCCTCCAGCGCCTCTCCCAGCCGGAGGGGGTTGTCCCCTACCACGGTGTGATGGTGGACGGTTATGCCCATTGTGCTCAGCTTCTCTGAAATAATCTGCGCGTCGGTATTGGCGATGCTTCCCAGCAGGAGCTCTGTCCCCACGGCAATTAACTCGGCAA
This sequence comes from uncultured Oscillospiraceae bacterium, assembly GCA_910584045.1. Taxonomy (GTDB): domain Bacteria; phylum Bacillota; class Clostridia; order Oscillospirales; family Oscillospiraceae; genus Pelethomonas. Next base: position 11,077 of record CAJTYO010000010.1, read on the forward strand.
TCATTTTCTCTGACCGCTCCTTTCGATGAATCAATACAAATCCAATCCCCCGGTTATGAAGACAAAAGGCGGCATTCTGCCGCCTCTTGTCAATCCTTTGTATAGTTGGGCCCAAACTGCAGATCATCCAGATTTAACACCCGGGTGTCCGCCAGCTCCTCGTCCAGACCGTCGTCCGCAAAGGGGTCCTCCCCCAAATCCGCGCCCTCCGCCCTCGCGGCGGAGAAGGCGGGCATCACCTCCGGTATGGGCGCGGGCGCAGCTGCCGACGGAGGGGCGCTCTCCCGCTTCTCCTGGGGCGGGGCGCTCTCGGCCGCCGGAGAAACCACCTGAATAGGAACCGCCGGCGCGGCCGGCTTGGGCTCCTCCGCCGGGAGCTCCGGCAGCAGCTCCAGCTGCGCCAGCTCCTCGTTGCACACCGCCCGCACATCCCGGATAAAGGCCCGCAGCTGCTCCTGCCCCGTGGACAGACGCCTGCGCTCCGCTTCCAGCTCTTTGTCCACCTGGAAGCGCACCGCCTCCAGGCGGCGCTCCGCGTCGTTGATCTGCTGCTGCAACTCCGCCAGGCGGGCCTTCGCGCCGCCGGCGGCGTCGGCAATCATCGCATCCCTTTTCTGCTCCGCCTCGCTGATCATGGCGCTGGACATCTTCTGGGCCGTCAGGAGGGTGGAGCGGATGGCGTCCTCCGACTCCCGGTACTCCGTCATCTTGTCCACCGTGATTTTCAGCTTGGCCTTCAGCGCGGAGTTCTCCTTATACAGGGCGGCGTAGTCTTCCGTCAGCTTGTCCAGAAAATCGTCCACAGACGCCATGTTATAGCCGCCCATCATCGATTTGGCGAACGTGCAGTTCGCCACTTCCTGCGGGGTCATCATCTATGCGGTCCCTCCTAATCTAGTACAGCCTATTTCCCGGGAAAACGGCTCCCCGGATCAGAAATACATCCCGTTGCTCTCCAGCTCGTCGATCAGATCTCCCTGGATATCCACAGAATACGGGGTGATGATGTACGTGTTGGCGGCCACCTTCTTGATCTTCCCCTCTCCCGCGTAGGCTACACCGGACAGAAAGTCGATCAGCCGCCGGGCAATATCCTTGTGGGTGGACTCCAGGTTTACCACCACTGTGCGCTTTTCCTTCAGATGGTCGGCGATTTCGCTGGCCGCTTCAAAGCGCTCGGGCTTCACCAGCACAACCTTCAGCTGGGTGGTGGCGTGGATATTCACCACCTTGCCCCGGCGGCTGTCGGACGGGCCGCCGCCCGAGGATCGGGGGCGCTCGTCAATAAAGGGCGAGTCGCGCTCGTCGAAAATCTCATCATAATCATCGTCCTCGTCGCTCATCGGGCTGACCAGACGCTTGATATTGTCGAAAATGCTCATGGCGGAAACCTCCAAATCAAAGTTGGTACTGTCTATGTCCAAAGATGGCCGAGCCCACGCGGATCATGGTGGCTCCGGCGGCAATGGCATCCTCGAAGTCGTCGCTCATTCCCATGGACAGATATTTGAAACCATTATCGTACAAATCCCGGCTTATGTCAACATAAAACTGGGCGACTTTCTCAAAATAGGGTAAATTACCGTGGGGTTCCCGCTCAATCGGCGGAATGGTCATTAATCCAAGGACCCGGATGTGGGAAAATGTCCGCGCCGCCTCCGCCGCGGCGTACAGGGCCGAGGGGGCAAAGCCGCCCTTGTTCTCCTCTCCGCCGATGTTCACCTCCAACAGCACGTCCTGAACCAGCGCCCGCTTCTCCGCCTGGCGCTGGATCTCCTCGAGCAGTTCCATGGAGCCCGCCGACTGTATCAGGTCCACCTGCCCCACCACCTGCCGGACCTTGTTGCGCTGGAGACGGCCAATGAAGTGCAGAGGCGCGCCGTCATAGGCGTTCTCCTCCAGCTTGGCCCTCATCTCCTGGACCCGATTTTCCCCCAGGGCGTCGATGCCGGCGGCTATGGCCGCGCGGCAGGCGTCCGCCCCGTTCATCTTACTGGCGCCCACCAGCGTTACGCTCCCCGTCTCCCGGCCCGCCGCCCGGGCGGCCCGGTCCATCCGCTCCCGGATGCGCCGCAGGTTTTCCTCAATACCTGTCATTGTACCACCTTCCCGTCATACAGCTCCGCCGCCGCGGTGATCACCTGGTCCCCGGCCCGGAGGCGGCGGCTCTCTCGGGTTTTCTCCTGGGCATAGGCCCCCAGTGCCTCCTCGTCCGGGGCCACCAGGATATAGTCCTCCTCCTGCCATAAAACCGTCACCGGTTTCTGCATGGCCGTGTCGCCCCAGAGGCAGTAGACGCATGTCACCGGCGTCGTCTTGGGGTTGCCCTGGCTGTCCTTTACCGGCAGCCCTTCCTCGTCGGTTATGGGCTGCGCGTCCACCCGTACGGCACTGCGGGGCACCCGGACCCCCTCATAGCTGGTAAAGATCACCTGTGCGTTCTGGTGGCGCAGGAGAGTAGCCAACTGGAGATAGCGCTCGGAGGAGAAAACCACCACCCGGCGGCCCCCCTCCTCTCCGCTGATGGAGGCCACCTTCATGGTCATATCCCGGTCCAGGCCTTTCTGGAATCGGAGGGTGACTATGTCGCCGGGCTGCAGGCGCTTGACCTGCTCACTCTGCATCAGGGTGACAAAAGCCCACTCATCGCCGTAGATCATCTTTCCCACGGCGGTGGGGTCCACCGACGGCGCGATGGCCCGGTAATCGGAGGGCGTCATCTCCTCCAGATCCTCCAGGCGCAGCACCCCCTCATAGCCGTCCACCAGGCCGGAGAAGAGCCCTGCCCTAGGGGCGGTGATCCGGGTGACATCTGCCTCCGCCGGACCGGACAGGGCCGCGACCCTCTCCTGCAGGGCGGCGATGGACGCGTCCAGCCCCTCGGAGCCGGAGATGGCGTAGCCCCGCCGGAGGACGGCGGTGCGCAGGTGCTGTCCCCCGTCCCCGCCGTCCCCGCCGGCGGCCATCTCCCCCCGGAAATCCACCAGAGATTTGGCGATCTCCTCGTCCAGCCGGGCGGAGGCCTGGCTGCCGGCAGAGAGGGAGCGGGCGTAGCGCAGCTGGTCCAGCTGGTCCGTCAGCTCCCGCAGGGCGTTGGCGTCGGCGAGGGCCTGGGCCGTGGGATAGACCAGAGCCACTTCGCCCCCCCGGCTGACCCGCTCCCCCTCGGCCCGGGAGGAGTAGACCAGCTCGCCTCCGCCGGTGAGCGCCTCCTCCTCCCGCACCACATAGCCGGATACGGTCACGGCGTTCTCGCCGGTATAGCTGAAGGCCACGGTGGTAGTGTATGGGTCGGAGAAATAGGCGGCCACATTCACGCCAAAGTAGACCAGGACGGCCAGGAATACGGCGGCCAGCATCAATTTTGTTGCCAGGGTGCTGTTTTTCATTATGTATCTCTCTTTCCGGGGGTGGGAACCCGCTGCGGGTGAGGAGCTTGTCTTCTCTTACAAGGTGTCCTCCCACTCCGCCAGGTCGACGGTGCGGGCGGGACTGACGGTGGATATGGCGTGCTTGTAAATCAAGTTCTGTTTGCCCTCGGCGGTTAGGACCACGGTGAAGGCGTCGAAGCCGGTGATGGTCCCCCGCATCTGGAAGCCGTTCATCAAAAACACGGTGACCGGCGTCTCGGTGCGGCGGACGGAGGCGAGGAACACGTCCTGCAGGTTTGGTGATTTGCTCATACTGTCTACCTCTCTTTTGTTTGTTTATTGGGACGGACGGCTTGTCCGCCCCGTGCCTATTGTAGACCCTGAGCGGTGATAATTTCTGTCGCAATTTGGAGAGCGGCGGCAAAATTCCTCTCTTTTTCCCAGTACACCCAGTGGATGCGTGGGTTTCGCCTCAGCCATGTCAGCTGCCTCTTGGCGTACTGCCGGGAGCGCAGCTTGATTTCCTCCGCCGCCTGCTCCAGGGTCCGCTCTCCGTCCAGCACGGGGAGGAGCTCCTTGTACCCGATAGCCTGCATGGCGGTGGCGCTTCTGGGCGTCCCCCCATCCCGGAGGGCCCGGACCTCCTCCAGCAGTCCCCCGGCCAGCATCTCGTCCACCCGCCGGTCGATCAGTTTTCGCATGTCCTCCCGGTCCCGGAAAGCAAGACCAATGTAGAGCGCATCGTACTTGTCCGGCATGCGGCGGCTCTCCTCATTGTGCCGGGAGATGGTCTCCCCGGTCTCCCGATAGACCTCCAGAGCCCGGAGGATGCGCTTTGTATCGGCCGGGTGGAGCCGCCCGGCGGCGGCGGGGTCCACCGCCCGCAGCTGAGCCAGGAGGGGTTCGATCCCCCCCGCTTCCAGCTCCAGCTCCAGCTCCCGGCGGACCGCGCCGCCGGACGCGCCGGGGGCGAAGGTCCTGCCGGAGACGACGGCCTCCAGATAGAGTCCGGTGCCGCCAGCCAATACGGGAAGTTTATTTCTCTCCAATATATCCTGTATGCAGTCACCTGCCGCCGCCGTGAACCGGGCGGCGGACCAGTTGTCGCCGGGCTCGGCCACAGCTACCATGTGGTGGGGAACCCTCCCCATCTCCGCCGCCGTTGGAGCGGCGGTGCCGATGCTCATCCCCCTGTAGATCTGCATCGAGTCGATGCTGACCACCTCGCCGTTGTACCGCTCGGCCAGGAGGATGCTCAGTTTTGTTTTGCCGCTGGCGGTGGGGCCGACGACACAGAGGACTTTCTTTGCTTCCATGCGGTCTCTTCTCCGCCGCCGCTGCGCGACGGCTATATCATGATTTCTTCCCTTAATCGGGGGGCTTTCGCCCGGGCGTCCAACCCATGCGCGGTCCCGCCCGGCAAAAAGCCGGATATATCACGCCCTTTTGAACATCTTCTCTATCTCATACTTAGATATCTTGACCTTCACGGGCCTCCCGTGGGGGCAGTACTGCACCTCCCCGCTCTGTACCCTCTCAATCAAGGCCCTCAGTTCTGCGGGGTCGGACGTCCACCCGCCCTTGATCGCCGCCTTGCAGGCCATTGTATGCAGCATCGCGTCCCGGACGGCGGCGGGGTCCGCGTTTCCCCCGGTCAGCAGCTTCTCTGACAGATCCTCCAGCGTCTCCCGGACCAGCCCCTCGTCCAGGTCGGCGGGAACCCCCCGGACCATCAGGCACCCGGAACCAAAGTCCTCCGCCTCAAAGCCGAACTCCTCCAAAAGCGGAAGATTCTCCAGCAGCGCGGCGTACTGCTCCCGGGGCAGCTCCACCGCCAGCGGCGCAAGCAGCTGCTGGCGCATAATGGGTTCCGCGCCGGCCTTCAGCCGGTCGAAGTTGATCCGCTCATGGGCGGCGTGCTTGTCAATCAGCCACACCTCGTCCCCGTCCTCGGCGACAATATACGTGCGCAGAATCTCACCCGCGAAGCGCCAGGGGGCGGGCTTGGGGGTAAACGTAGTCTGTTCCGGGGGCAAAGCGGTCTGTCCAGCGGGCGCGGCGGGCTCCCTCTCTGCGGCCGGGGTGGGAACCGAAGCGGGAAGCGCCTCCCGCCGGGCGGGGGGCGTCGGCCTGCCGGCGCTCTGCAGGGACCTGTCTCCATACCGGGGCGGCGCGGCGTCCCGGAAGGTTAGACGGCCTCCCAGCTCCGAGCCGGCGGCGCGGATCTCCCCCGCCCGCTGCGGCGCGGTCTTCCCTCGGAAGGTCTGGGCGTCCATAGTCTGATAGAAGCCATCCCGGGGCGCAGTCTTCCCGGCCTGGGGCTCAGACGGCGGCGGGGGAGCCGTAGGAGGCGTGGGTGGGACCGCCTGGGAGGCGGAGGCCCGCCCGGCGGCATCCAGCGCGTCTGCCACCGTGTGGTGGACGGCGGAGAACAGGGCCCGCTCGTTGACGAATTTCACCACCGTCTTGGCCGGATGGACGTTCACGTCCACCTGGTGCAGGGGCAGGTCGATGTGGAGGACGCACCCGGGGAAGCGGCCCTTCATCTGCCGGTTGGCGTAGGCCTCCTCCAGAGCGGCGGTGAGCAGAGAGGAGCGGATAATCCGTCCGCAGCAGAAAAAGGTCTGCATGGCCCGGCTGCCCCGGCCCGCCAAAGGCTCGGTGACGTAGCCCTTCACCGCGACGCCCTCCCCGCCTCCGTCCACCTCCACCAGACCTAGGGCGAAGTCCCGCCCCCGGGCGGCGTAGATGGCGGAGAGCAGCCTGCCGTCACCGGGGGTGTGGAGCTCCTCCCTGCCGTCCCGGATAAGCCGGACGGATATTTCCGGATGGCTCAGGGCGATCTGGGAGACCACGGCCGCCGCCGCCGCCGCCTCGGCGCTGTCGGTCTTCATGAACTTCCGCCGGGCCGGCGTGTTGTAAAACAGCTCTCGCACCGCCATGGTGGTCCCCTCCGGACAGCCCGCCTCCTCCACCGCCTCGGGGACACCTCCCTCCAGATGCAGGGACGCGCCGGTCTGCGCCCCCCTCTGCCTGGAGAACACGTCCAGACGGCTGACGGCGGAGATGGCCGCCAGGGCCTCCCCCCGGAAGCCCAGCGTCCCGATGGCAGCCAGGTCCTCGCTGCGCCGGAGCTTGCTGGTGGCGTGGCGGAGGAAGGCGGTGGACAGCTCCCCAGGCGCGATGCCGCAGCCGTTGTCCGTAATCCTGATAAGGGATATGCCGCCCCCCTGGATCTCCACCACCACCGCCGTGGCCCCGGCGTCTATGGCGTTTTCCACCAGCTCCTTGACCACACTGGCGGGGCGCTCCACCACCTCGCCGGCGGCGATCAGGTCTGCCACGTGGGGAGAGAGCTGCTGAATGTAGGGCATGGCGCGCAGCCTCCTTTCCAGAACTTTTTTCTATACTATAGCAAATTTGTCCGCATTTTGCAAGCGGCCCGGCGGCACAAAAGCCGCCGGGCTCCAAAAGCGCCCCTGACACGGGACGCGTTACCCAATTTATGAGACGGCCCCGGCGGCAATGGCCGTCACGGCCGCCGCCGCTCTGTCGATCTCCTCCACGGTGGTGGCCCATCCCGGGCTCAGCCGGACGGTCCCCCGCGGGAAGGTGCCCAGGGTCTTGTGGGCCGACGGGGCGCAGTGGAGGCCGCACCGGGTCAGCACACCGTACTCCCGTTCCAGCCGCTCCGCCGCCTCGGCGTTGTCCGCGCCCAGAAAGTCGACGGACACCACCCCCGCCCGGCCCTCCAGGCCCCAGGGCCCCGCCAGACGGATGCCGGGCGTCTCCCGCAGCCTCTCCAAAAGCCGCGCCGTCAGCGCCCTCTCCCTCGCCTTCAGGGCCTCCACTCCCTTTTCCAGAACAAAGTCCACCGCCGCCTGCAGACCGTAGATGCCCGGCAGATTGGGCGTACCGGGCTCAAACCGGTCGGGCATGTAGGCGGGCTGGATCTCCAGGTCCGAGGCGCTGCCCGTCCCTCCGGTGACGAGGGGGGTCAGCCCTCGGGCGAAGTCCGGGGACAGCAGCAGCGCGCCGGTGCCCCCGGGCCCCAGCAGTCCTTTGTGTCCCGGCGCCGACAGGGCGGACAGGCCCCAGCCCGTAAAGTCGATGGTCCAGTGCCCCGCCGTCTGTGCGGCGTCCAGGGCGAAGGGCACGCCGTACTCCCGGCAGATTTGCCCCACGGCGGCGGCGTCCTGAACCGTCCCGCTGACATTAGAGCCGTGGGCAAGCAGCACCAGCCGGGTATTGCCCCGGATCATCCTCCCCACCTCCGCCGGGTCCAGCCGGCCCTCCCCGTCGCATGGGACCCGGTCGAAGCTCACTCCCGCCGCCGCCAGGTCGTGGAGGGGCCGCATGACGGCGTTGTGCTCCATGGCACTGACCAGGCAGTGGTCCCCTGGCCGCAGCCAGCCCCGCAGGATCATATTCAACCCCATGGTGTTGCCGCTGGTGAGGACGCAGTGGGTGGGGTCCCCGTGGCCCAGCAGGCGGCACAGGTCCTCCCGCAGCTGAAGGGCAGTCAGCCCCGCCTCCTGGGCGGCAGCGTACACCCCCCGGTTGACGGACGCACCCACCTCTTGGATATAGCGCACCATGGCCTCCGCTACCGCCGGCGGCTTGGGAAACGAGGTGGCGGCGTTGTCCAGATAGATCGAACCCACAGGCGGCTCCTCCTTAAAAGTCATTCGTCAGCCCCGGCGTTCGGGGACTGCGGCGGCGGCGTGTCCCTGCCGGACCAGCCGTTTCTGGACGGCCAGAATGTCATCCGGCACATCGCCGTCGCTCATCGTGTCAAAGACGGCCATGGTCCCCGCCTTCTCCGCCACGGTATACATCCAGCGCTTGTACCGCAGCATATCGGCAGCCTGCTGCAGGGCCTCCATCCGCTCACGCAGCCGTACCTCCTGCTGTGTGATAAGCTCCAGCCGCCGGGGGAGGGTCCCGTCCCCCTCGTCTGTCCAGCGGATGAACTCCCCGATCTCGCCGATGGTCATACCGCAGGCCTTCAGACACTCAACCATGTCCAACAGCATCAAGTGCCTCTCCTCAAAGCGCCTTGCGCCCGAGGCGCTACGGGGGACATCCAGCAGCAGGCCCTCCCGGGCGTAGTAGCGGATCGTATAGACGGAGAGCCCCGTGCGCTCCGACAGCTGCCGCACCGTGTATGTCATATAAAAAACCTCCGGGTTTTCCTATTTTCCCCTTGACTGACAGTATTCTGTCAGGTTTACAATGTACCTTATCAAACCAGCCGTCGGCTGTCAACAGAAGGAGTAAAAAATATGTGCAAAAAGTTGGGGTTCGGCATGATGCGTCTGCCTGTCATCGGCGGGGACGACCGGAATGTGGACTTCGAAAAGTCCTGTGCGCTGGTGGACGCCTTTATAGAGAAGGGCGGCGCCTATTTCGATACCAGCTATGTCTACCACGGGGGCCGGAGCGAAGAATTCACCCGCCGTACCGTGGTGGAGCGGCATCCCCGGGACAGCTTCACCATCGCCACAAAGCTGCCTGTCTTCTTCGTCTCCAGGGAGGAGGACGTGACCAAGCTGTTTGAGACGCAGCAGACCAACTGCGGCGTGGACTATTTCGATTACTATCTGCTGCACAACATGAACGGCCTCGTCTACAACACAAAGGCCAAGCCCTGCCGCATCTTTGAGATCGCGGAGGCCTTGAAGGAGGAGGGGAAGATCCGGCGTCTGGGCTTCTCCTTTCACGACAGTCCGGAGGAGCTGGACCGCATTCTCAGCGAGCACCCGGAGGTGGACTTTGTCCAGATCGCCCTCAACTACTATGACTGGACCAGCAGCTGGGTCCAGTCGGCCCGGTGCTATGAGACCATCCGCCGCCATGGCAAGGATGTAATCGTCATGGAGCCCGTGAAGGGCGGGATGCTCGCCCACCCGCCCCGGGCACTGTTTGAAAAGATGCAGGCCACCCGGCCTGGTATGAGCCCCGCCTCCTGGGCACTGCGCTTCGCGGCGGAGCGTGAGGGCGTCATCGCGGTGCTCTCCGGCATGTCCACGCTGGAGCAGGTACTGGAGAACACGGCGCTGCTGAAGGACCCCCACCCCCTCAGCGACGGGGAGCGGAAAATGCTGACGGACAGCGCGCCGCTGTATCGGGCCATGGGGCCTTACGGGATGGAAAACTTCGAGGAGTACGTGGGCATTGCCGCCAACGGGATGCCGGTGGACCAGGTGCTGGAGAATTACAACTCCTGGCGGCTTCAGCACAGCTATGGCGTGAACGTGTGCGCGGAGCAGTGCTATTACGCCAGTCTGCGCGCCCGCCGCGGCATGGAGGGCAGCTGGATTGAGGGCCCCATCCTCGACCGGGCGGGCCGGGATATCACGGAGATGGTCCGGGAAGCGGAGGACTTCTTCCTGTCCCGCTGAAAAACTATAGGCAGGGGCCCGCCGGCGGACCCCTGCCTAGGGATTCAGTCTATTCTCCCGTACATCTTCGTGTACTGGTACAGCTTCTTAGCCAGGGCGGGACTGGCCTCGCCGGGCAGCAGCCTCCACTGCCAGTTGCCCCCCAGGGTTCCGGGGGTATTCATCCGCCCCTCGGCCCCCAGGCCCAGGCAGTCCTGCATTTGGGCCACGAAAGTGTCCGCCACGGAGGACATGCCCCCTCGGAGCATCCCCCAGTGAAAGCCCTCCGCCTCGCTCAGGCCCAGATAGCGCCGGGCCATGGTGATGCAGGCGCGGTCCGCCTGCTCCCGCCACTGCACGACGGTCTCGTTGTCATGGGTGCCCACGTAGCACACGCAGTGGGGGCTGTAGGTATGGGGCAGATAGTTGCTGGGCTCCCTGGTGTCAAAGGCAAACTCCAGCACCTTCATCCCCGGCAGCCCGGACTCGTCCAGCAGCTGGTGGACGGCGGGGGTCAGGTAGCCCAGATCCTCGGCGATGAACTGCAGATCCGGGAAGCTCTTCGTCAGCACACCTACCAGATCCATGCCCGGGCCCTTCCGCCAGCGGCCATTCTTGGCAGTCTTCTCCCCGTAGGGCACCGCCCAGTAGCTCTCCAGCCCCCGGAAATGGTCGATGCGGATCAGATCGAAGAGACGTCCCGCCCCCTCCACCCGGCGCAGCCACCAGCCGTAGCCGTCCTTCTTCATCCGCTCATAGTCGTACAGGGGATTGCCCCACAGCTGGCCATCGGCGGTGAAGTAGTCCGGGGGCACGCCGGAGACCTCGGTAGGGGTCAGATCCTCCCCCAGCTGGAAGAACTCCGGCTCGGCCCACACGTCGGCGGAGTCCATGGCCACATAGATGGGCATGTCGCCGATGATCTGAATGCCTTGAGCGTGGATGTAGTCCCGCAGGGCATCCCACTGCTGGTAAAACAGGTACTGGAGATAGGAATAGAAGTCGATGTCCTCCGCCAGCTCCTTCCGGCAGCGCTTGAGGGCCGCACTTTTGCGCAGCCGCACGTCCTCGTCCGGCCACTCCAGCCAGCTCTTCATCCCGAAGCTGGCCTTCACAGCCATATAGAGGGCATAGTTGTCCAGCCACTTGTTCTCCTGCCGGAAGGCCTCGACCTTCTTCCGGTCCCGGCCCCACCCGGCACGGAAGGCCTTGCGCAGCACCTGGAAGCGAGAGGCGTAGATCTGCCCATAGTCCACGTACCGGGGGTTCTCGCCCCACCGGACGCCGTCCAGGTCCGGCCGCTCCAGCAGCCCGTCCTCCACCAGCGTATCCAGGTCGATAAAATAGGGATTCCCCGCGAAAGCGGAGAAGCTCTGGTAGGGGCTGTCGCCGTAGCTGGTGGGCCCCAGGGGCAGGAGCTGCCAGTACTTCTGTCCGGCATCCCGCAGGAAATCCGCGAAGGCATAGGCCTCCCGGCCCAGGGTGCCGATGCCGTAGGGGGAGGGGAGAGAGGAGATAGGCAGAAGGATACCGCTGCTGCGGTCCATATTGATCACTCTTTCTGTTCAAGTTTTCGCCGGAGCGTTTGTGGCTATTATCTTAACATCTTCCCCGCCCCATGTAAAGGGAGAAAAAGGCCGGGAGGAGAAAATTTCTCTCCCCCCGATCTATTTATGCCCCGCGGACCGTCAGACCGGCCGTCCGCCCCAGCCCCGCTTCATCCAGCAGTACGACCCGGTGGGAGACGGGCTCCTCCTCCGGCACGTTGTAGACGGTGCGGACAGTCTCCTCCCCGCCCCTCTCCTCCACCAGCACCCAGCCGGTTCCCTCTTCGCACAGGACCTCCGGCAGCTCCTCTCCGGTCAGCGGCAGGTCGTCGGTGCGTAAAACAGAGTTGTCCGCACCGAACTGAATTACTGTCAGCCGCTCCAGCCGCCGGACGGCCTCCATGTTCACCGTGACGCGCACGACGTCCGTATAACTCTTACCGTTCTCCGTCCGGGTGCGGGTCTCTTCGGCGGTATAGCCAGCCATGGGACCGGCGGCACTGTCGCCGCTGCCGTCGATGTACACCCGCCCCTCCGTCGTCTGATACACTCGGTAGTACTGCCAGATAACCCTGTTCACATAGGGGTCCCAGTCCTCCGCCCCCAGGGGCGGACCATAGTAGAGGGTGCCGCTGACGATCTCTGAGACGCCCTCGTCCGTGTACTTGCACTGGTTGGACTCCCCGCCGGGGGCCATGTCGGACGCCACGGCCACGGCGTAGTTCACCCCGCCCTGACTCCCATCCTCATAGTCCCGGTAGACGAACAGCCTGTACCCCTCCTCGATCCCCGGGAAGGTAAACTTCCCCGTCCCGTCCTCCTCGGCAAACAGCACCTCCCTGGGGAAGCTCACTGCGCCGAACCGCTCCGTTTCCGCGGAGAACGCGCCGTATTCCTCCTTATAGGGGCTGGCGGAGAAGGCGTCCTCGCCGTATTGTCGAAGGGGAACCACAAAAAAACCAACAAAGCGATCGCCGCCCTCCGGACCCACCGCCTCCGACCGGGCCAGAGAACACCCCGCCAGTGACAGAAGCGCCAGAATCAGGGCCAACCATCTACTTCTCCTCTTCATCCTCGTCCTCCAATCTCCCGTCGAAGCGCAGAATGTCCCCTACGCCGCAGTCCAGATAGTAGCAAATTCTGTTGATGGTGTGGAAACGCACGCCGCTGGCCTTGCCCGAGCGCAGAATGGACAGGTTCGCCTCGGTAATGCCCACCTTGGCGCACAGCTCCTTGCCGGTCACTCCCCTGGCCTTCAGCACCTCGTCCAGATGTACAGTTATCGCCATGGCCCGCCTCTATATGATGGTCCCATTGTCGTCGCTGACCGCCTTGGCCCTCCGGAAGTAGCGGCACAGCAACCCCAGCACCGCCGCCAGCAGCACCGCGGCAAAGGGGAAGGACACATTGAACCGCGCCGTGCGCAGTACCGACAGCAGCGCGAACTGAAGCAGGTTTCCCGCCACACAGACCCCCACTGACGCCGCCGCCACTCCGGCGCACCGTCCCCCCAACCGCTCTGACATGGCCACGGTCCCCTCTCCGAAGGGGTCCTCCTCCAGACGCAGGGCCAGCTCTCCACCCCAGCTCAGCACCTGACAGCACAGCAGGGTGGGAATCAGGTCCATCACCGCCAGCACGGTTAAGGTCAGATAGGTGGGCATCAGCTCCTCCGGACGCAGGGCGGTATTGGCAGCTCCCGTATGGCTGATCTCCTGCCACAGGTTCACTCCCTGGAGCAGGACCGCCAGCCAGACCAGGGTCACCGCCGACCACCGCAGCAGCAAAGCCATGGTCCGCCCCGGATCCTCCGCCGACATGATGTTCTGCAGTCCCCGCAGCGCCGCCCAGGCCAGCACGGTGGCCGTCACGCTCCCGGCGGCGGCCAGGCCGATCATCGTCCCGGAGCCGTCTGCCGCTGTCAGCAGCGTGGGATTGACCAGAAAATACAGCCCCGCGAAAATCTCCCCCGCCGCCAGCAGCAGCAGCCAGTCATACCCCTGCCGACCCCTCCACAGCAACCCCAGAGCGGGCAGGGCCGACAGCCCCAGGACGATTCCCCAGGCGGCGGCGTTCCCTCCTGCACCGGAGAGGGACAGCCTTCGCAGCCAAGTTCCCAAGGCAGCCAGCCCTCCTGCCGGCGTCGCCGCCGCTAGAGCCGCCGCCAGCAGCAATACCGCCGTCAAGGCGGCGGGCAGATTTTTTTTCATGTCGCTTCCCCCCTTTGTAATTATTGTTTTACAATAATTTTAGGGGTAGTTTAACACAGTAATTATTGTTTGTCAATAATTTTAGGGAGACGTTCGACGGAATTCACCAAAATTTGTTACCGCCGGACATCAATTTGTTGCCGAATCGTAAAGCTGATGAAACGACTTTGAGGCTTTTCCATGATATGATATTTCTTGGGAAGCCTTGGGCGGCCCATGAAAAAGAGAAAGACATCCATACAGGAGGAATTTGGAAATGCTGGAAAAGCTGAGAAATTTAAGCGGAAAGGCCAAGGCGGGCATTGCCGCGGGACTCGCCCTGTTGGCGGCAGCCGGAGTGGGCCTGGGCGTATGGCAGCCGTGGAACCAGACGGAGGAACCCCCTCAGGAGCCCGATCAGACACAGCAGGAGCCCCAACTCCCTCAGACCCCGCCGGAGAAACCTGAGGAGCAGCTGAGCCTCCAGGTGGAAGGCGAGACGGTGCCCTGCACCCTGTACGAGGGGGACGGCTGGAGCATCTATGTACCGGAGGGCTGGACGGCGGCGAAGGAGGGGGCCAACGGCGCCCGCCTCTCCTCCGGTGACGGGGCCCAGATGTCCGTCGCCTTCCAGCCGGGCAGCGATTATGCGGGGCAGTTTGTAAACCTGTCCGCCGCCGACGGCGGTGCGCGGCAGCTGCAATTCTACAGCGGCGCCGGTGAGAGCAGCCCCGACGTGCGGGGCTCGGCCCCCGGGAACAAGTGGGACAACTATGACAAGCTTTTCGTGGCTCTGGCCCGGTCGCTGAAGGCGGGCGGGGAAAATCCTTTCTCCACCAGCTACATCATCCCTCAGGAACCGGACTGGCAGGAGGCCGAGGGCTCCACGGTCCTTTTCCTGGACAAGGACGGGCTCATCATCGACGACCAGGCCCAGGAGGCCGTGGAACGCTACATGAGCGCCTGGCCGGAGGCGGACCGGGCGAGCTATACCGGGCAATACCGGATCAACGGCATTGACTGGGCGGGCACCTACAGCGGCATTGTCAAGGCGGGGTATATTGACGTTTTCCGCGTCCGCGCCCAGTATCGCGTGGCCGAGGGCGGTGAGGAAGCTCTGAAAGCCCAGAACAGCGCCGTCAAGATTGTGGACGGCTGGGCCGGCGCGCCGGAGGATGTCTACCTTGCCGTTTTCAACGACGGCGGCGCGGTGGACAAAACCCAGGCCCTCACCGCCCCCGCCCCCGCCGACTGGGCAGCCCTGGCGGTGCAGCTCAGCTGACCTCCACTTTCCCGCGCAGTTTTTCACCGCGCAGCGAGGGCGGCCGGATAATTCCAGCCGCCCTCGCTGCAGTTTTCTGCTCTCTGCAGGTTCTAAACCATTAAAAGAGAAAATATTTCAGTACTGCGAGTAATCTTCAATCCCCGCCGTCCCACCGCTCAGTCCCGCAGCGTCCTCGAAGTAGGCCAGATCGCACAGGGTCATGTAGGGCGTCAGCCAGATCTGCAGCAGCCCGAAGGTGAAGCCCGACAGAATTGCCCACCCCAAAAAGCTCAGGTCCAGCACAAACAGCGCGCCCTTTCTCCCCATGGTCTGTTGACAGGATCGCCGAATTGCCTCCCCGGCCGACACGGAGTCATCCGTCAGTATGTTGTAATAGGCGAACCGGTACCGATAAGCCGCGATGATCCCGGGGATAATAAACAGCATGGACCACAAAAAGGTCCTCACCGAGATCTGCACCCAGCACCAGATCAGCTTTCCCGCCACCCCCAGACCGTCGGCCAGCGTGGAATAGGGCATCTCCGCCCCCCGGCGTATGCCCATGCAGTAGATGTAGTACCCCGCGTTTAGGATCTGGGTAAACAGGGCGATAAGGATGGAGAAGAAAAAGAACCCGGTCCCCGTCTGGGCGGGCAGGGACGCGGCAATCCCCTCCAGCGCCGACGAATCTCCGTACAGCATGGCGCGATAGACCTCCATGGCATAGGAGGCGCTGAAGAAGGGAGAACCAAACTCCACCAGCATCTGCACCCTGTCCAGCACGAAACCGATGACCAGCAGGATCAGTGTCATCACATAGGGGCTGACCCTCGCCGAACGCATAATATCCTTGGCCTCCGCTTTAATTTCCGCCCGTTCTCTCATACCAATCGAACCTCCCACAAAGAAAATCGCCGTAGATTTTTCCCCATCATACCACGATTTCCCGGGAAATGCAAGCCACGACACTTTAAACAATGCTGCCCGCGCATTTACGACCATCTCCACAAAAAAATGAGCAAAACCTGCAAAAACTATCTGGACACCGCCCACAAATAATAGTATGATAGGCTAGTATGGATGTACCCTTTATTGAGAAACGAAACTGAGGTGACAATATGGCACAAGCCTTTTTCGGCGGCATTCATCCCAACGACCACAAGGCGGCCACCAACAAAAAGCCCATCGAGGTCCTTCCGCCTCCCGACCGCGTTGTCATTCCCATGTCCCTGCACATTGGTGCGCCCTGCACCCCCTGCGTCTCGCCGGGGGACTACGTGACAGTGGGACAGAAGGTGGGCGAGGCCCCGTCCTTTGTTTCCGCCCCCGTCCACGCCAGCGTCTCCGGCAGGGTGGCGGCGGTGGAGCCCCGCATCCACTTCTCCGGCGTCCCGGTGATAAGTGTGGTTATCGAGAACGATTTCAACGACGCCCCATGTCCCCCCCTCTCCCCTGTCCGGGACCCGGACGCCCTCTCCGCCGAGGAGATCACTGCCCTGGTCAAGGAGGCCGGCGTGGTGGGCATGGGCGGGGCCACCTTCCCCACCCACGTGAAGATCAGCTCCGGCCTGGGCAAGGTGGACACAGTCATCGTCAACGGCTCCGAGTGCGAGCCCTACATCACCAGCGACCACCGCATTCTATTGGAGCACCCGGATGAGCTGCTGGGAGGCGTGCGCCTGCTGGCCCGCCTCTTCGGCGTGGACCGGGTCCATATCGTGGTGGAGAACAACAAGGCCAATGCCGCCGAGATGCTGAAGATTAAGATCGAGGAGGAGAGGGCTCCCGCCGTGGTGGATCTGCTTCCTACCCGTTACCCCCAGGGTGCGGAGAAGCAGCTCTGCCAGTCCATCACCGGCCGGCAGGTGCCCCCCGGCGCCCTCCCTGCCTCCATCGGCTGTGCGGTTTTCAACATCGTCACCGCCATCGCTATTTATAACGCCGTTTACCTGGGCAAGCCGGTGACCCATCGGGTGGTGACGGTCTCCGGCTCCGGTATCAACGAGCCCCGGAACCTCCTCTGCCCTATCGGCACACCCATCAGCGACCTGCTGGACGCCTGCGGCGGCGTGAAGAAGTCCACCTTCAAAATCCTTATGGGCGGCCCCATGATGGGCCACGCCCAGTTTGATATGGCCGCCCCCATCGGCAAGGGGACCAACGCCATCCTAGCCTTCTGCGAGAAGGAGGAGCGCACCGTGGAGCACCCTGCCTGCATCCGCTGCGGCAAGTGCGTCTCCGTCTGCCCCATGCACCTCCAGCCGGTATTTCTGTACCAGTACGAGCGGGCGGGAATGCTTTCAGCCCTGGAGGAGGCCCATCTCCTCGACTGCATCGAGTGCGGGGCCTGCACCTACATCTGTCCCGGCCGGCTCCACCTGGTCCAGGCCTTCCGGGCAGGCAAGCAGAAAATTAACAACGCCAAAGCTGCGGCCAAGGCCGCAGAAGAGAAAAAGAAGGAGGCCTGACCATGGACTACAAATCCCTGAACCTCATCGGTTCCTCCTCCCCCCATATCCGCACCCGGGACGGCGCGGGCCACATCATGGGGGAGGTGCTGATCGCCATGGTGCTTCCTTTGGCCTTCGCGGTCTACAACTTTGGTCCCCGGGCCCTGTCAGTTACGGCCGTCAGCCTGGCGGGCTGCTGTGGCTTCGAGTGGCTGTATCGGGCCCTGCTGAAGAAAAGCAATACCCTGGGGGACCTCAGCGCCGCTGTCACCGGCGTGCTCATCGCTTTTGTCTGCCCGGTGACCATTCCCTACTGGATTCTCCTCATCGGTGATTTTTTTGCCATTGTAGTTGTCAAGCAGCTCTTCGGCGGCGTGGGTAAGAACTTTCTCAACCCCGCCCTCGCGGCCCGGGCCTTTATGCTTTCCTGGGCGGGAGAGATGACCACTTGGGTGGGTCCCCGGGCCAATGTGCCCGCCTGGGGGGCCTTTGACGCGGCCACTTACCCCACCCCTATGTCCCTGCTCCACGAGGGGGACCTGACGGGCCTTCAGCAGATGTACGATCTGCCCAAAATGTTTGTGGGCCTCATCGGGGGCTCCCTGGGGGAGGTCAGCGCCCTGCTGCTGATTCTGGGTGGGCTGTTCCTCCTGTGGCGGAAGGTCATCACCTGGTATATCCCCGTCGGATTCATTGGCACGGTGGCCCTGTTGACCTTCCTGTTCTCCCGGGGGAACGACCCGGTACAGTGGATGCTGTATAACCTGTTGGGCGGGGGACTGATGCTGGGGGCCTTTTTCATGGCCACCGACTACGTCACCAGCCCCGTCAGCCACCTGGGCCAGGCCATTTACGGCGTGGGCTGCGGTTTGATCACCGTGTTCATCCGCTATTTCGGCTCCTATAACGAGGGCGTGTGCTACGCTATTCTGGTCATGAACCTGACGGTCTGGATCATCGACAAGAGCATCAAGCCCCGGCGCTTCGGCGTGGCCAAATCCAGGAAGGCCCCCGCGCCCAAGGCTTCTCCGGAGAAGAAAAAGGAGGCTGTGAAGTAATGAGCAAGGAAAAACCGGCTGCCGCCCCCAAGCCGTCCCGCCCCGCCCTCTCCGTCGACCCTCGATACGCCGGGCGCATTACCGGCGTCCTGCTTGGTATCTGTCTGGCAACAGCCCTATTGCTGGGGGTTGTCAATCAGATAACCAAGCCCCGCATCGCCGCTCTTGAGAAGGCGAAGAAAGAGGCCGCCATGGCTCAGGTTCTCTTCGCTGACAGCTACGAGGAGACCGGCTTCACCGCCGCCGGCGTTCCGGCCCTATACAGGGCTCTCTCCGGCGGCGCGCAGACCGGCTGGGTGGCGGAAACCTCCACCGGCGGCTCCCAGGGCGTCATCGAGATGATGGTGGGCGTCGATATGGAGGGCCAGGTCACCGGCGTGTCCGTCATCAAGCACAGCGAGACCCCCAATATCGGCACCAAGGTGGTGGCCGATCCGGCTGTCCTGAACCGCTTTGTGGGCATGAGCCGGGCAGACGGCGAGATCACTGTCAACGCTGGGAGCAATCGTTTTGACGCCGTCTCCGGCGCGACGGTCAGCTCCCGGGGCGTGACCGCCGGGGTCAACGCCGCCCTGGCCGCCGTTGGCGGCCAGTCGTAAAGGAGGGAGAACGCGGTATGAATATCGGAAAACAGCTGAAGGAAGGTCTGCTCACCCAGAATCCGGTGCTGGTCCAGCTGCTGGGCATGTGCTCCACCCTGGCCATCACCACCACCGTCTCCAACGGATTGGGCATGGGTCTGTCGGTGACCATCATCCTGACCCTCTCCAACATTTTCATATCTCTGCTCAGGAAGATCATCCCCGAGCAAGTGCGCATCGCATGTTATATCGTGGTTATTGCGGGCTTTGTCACCATGGTAGACCTGCTGCTCCAGGCCTTTTTTCCCGACATTGCCGAGAGCCTGGGGGTGTTCATTCCTCTGATCGTAGTCAACTGCATCATTCTGGCCCGGGCGGAGTCCTTCGCCAGCAAGTCTAAGCCCCTGGCCGCCGCCGTGGACGGCCTCTGCCAGGGCCTGGGCTACACTCTGGTATTGCTGGTCATGAGCGCCATACGGGAACTGCTGGGATCCGGCTCTCTGGCCGGGACCCGGGTTTTTCCCGTCGAGTATGCCGCCAACATGCTGGCCATGCCGGTGGGAGGCTTCCTCACCCTGGGCTGCCTCATCGCTCTGATGCAGTGGGCTCAGCGGAAGGTCAAGGGAGGGAAATAAGCAATGGAATGGACCACCCTGTTTGACATCGCCCTGGGGGCGATTCTGATCAACAACTTCATCCTGGTGCAGTTTCTGGGTATCTGCCCCTTTATGGGGGTCAGCAGGAAGATGGACACCGCCGTGGGCATGGGCTTTGCGGTCATCTTCGTCATGGGACTGGCCTCCGCCCTGTGCTATCCGGTGAATCTGCTGCTCCGGGCCCTGGACCTGGGCTATATGCAGACGGTGGCTTTCATTTTGGTCATCGCAGCCCTGGTACAGTTCGTGGAGATGTTCCTGAGGAAATCCATGCCCACCCTATATGAGGCCCTGGGCGTATACCTGCCCCTCATCACCACCAACTGCGCAGTGCTGGGCGTAGTGCTGCTGAACGTGCAGAACAATTACAACTTCATCGAATCCGTGGTCTATGGCATCACTGGCGGCGCTGGCTTCCTGCTGGCCATCGTGCTGTTCTCCAGCATCCGGGAGCGCCTGGAGTTCGCCGACCCACCCAGGGCCTTCCGGGGCTTCCCCATCGCGCTGGTCACCGCCGGTCTGATGGCTCTGTGCTTTATGGGCTTCTCCGGCCTGCGGATTCCCTGGTAAAGGCCGGGAGGAAGTGAGGAGAAAATATGAACATATTCTACGCTGTATTGACCCTGGGCGTTCTGGGCGGCGGCTTTGGGCTGATCCTGGCCCTGGCGTCCAAGGTTTTCGAGGTAAAAACAGACCCCAAGCTTGCGCTGATTCTGGACTGCCTGCCGGGGGCCAACTGCGGCGGGTGCGGCTATCCCGGCTGCGCCGGCTGCGCGGCGGCCATCCTGGCCAGGGAGGCCCCAGTCAACGCCTGCCCCAGCTGCTCCGGCCCCCAGACCAGCCGCATCGCCGCCGTCATGGGGGTGGAGGTGAAAGCCCAGGAGCGCCGGGTTGCCTTCGTTCGCTGTGCCGGCGGCGACCGGGCCAGTCGGAAGTTTGAGCGCTACGTGGGCATTGAGGACTGCATCGCCGCTATGAAGGTGTCCGGCAATGGAACGCTGAACTGCGCCTACGGCTGCCTGGGCCGGGGCACCTGCGTCCAAGTCTGCCGTTTCGACGCCATCCGCATCAACGATAAGGGCGTTGCTGAGGTGGATCAGGACAGATGTACCCACTGCATGCAGTGCGCCAAGGTATGTCCCCGGCACGTCATCATCGACGTGCCCTACGCCTCGGACATCATGGTCCCCTGCGGCAACCGGGACAGAGGACCCGCCGCAAAGGACCTGTGTACCGTCAGCTGCATCGCCTGCCGCCTGTGCGAGAAGAACTGCCCCGCTGGAGCCATCACAGTGACGGACAACGTGGCCTCCATCGACTACAGCAGGTGCACCTCCTGCGGCGTGTGCGTGGAGAAGTGCCCCCGCAAGCTCATTACCGACATTCACGCCACCGGAAAGGTTGAACCTGTCTCCCTCGTTGTTTGATTTTTCCTCCACATGAAAGATGTTCCACGTGGAACATATAATATGTAAAGAGCTTTAACCTCCAGACTAAAACCACTGTACTCCAGAATTTCTACTCCGGTTTGTAATCTTCGGAACAACCAAAAAAGGAAAAATTTGTTATGGAGCACCAAGAGTATTTGAACCAATGGCTGGCAGAGGAGCAGGCCGCCCATATTCACGGATGGGACTTCTCCCATATCCGTGGGCGTTATCAGGAGGAGAACGATTTGCCCTGGGATTATGCGGATGCCGTTCGACTCTGTCTTCGTCCAGAGGCGCGGATCCTGGATATGGATACTGGCGGCGGGGAATTTCTTCTCTCCCTGGGCCATCCCCACCATTTGACCAGCGCCACCGAGGGCTATCCGCCGAATGCCGCGCTCTGCCGGAGGATCTTGAAGCCTCTGGGCATCGATTTTCATGAGGCGGAGGGAAACGGCCCCCTTCCCTTTCCCGATGGAGCCTTCGACCTGGTGCTCAACCGCCACGGCGATTACCGGTCAGAGGAGGTTTTTCGGATACTGAAACCCGGCGGAGTTTTTCTCACTCAGCAGGTGGG
This sequence comes from uncultured Oscillospiraceae bacterium, assembly GCA_910584045.1. Classification (GTDB taxonomy): domain Bacteria; phylum Bacillota; class Clostridia; order Oscillospirales; family Oscillospiraceae; genus Pelethomonas. The sequence continues at coordinate 32,583 of CAJTYO010000010.1, forward strand.
CGCGGAGAACGACCGGGAGCTGGTGCATCTTTTGTTGGACCCCGTCCCTCCGCTCCCCTTTCCGGCGCAGTATCTGGATATTGCCCGTAGGAAACTGGAGACCTGCGGTTTCTCTATTTTAGAGGCTGAGGAGGCATTTCAATCTATTCGCTTCTGGGACGTGGGAGCTTTGGTCTGGTTCGCCCGGATTATTGAGTGGGAGTTTCCCGGGTTCTCGGTGGAATGCTGTCTGAACCGGCTTTGGAGAGCCCAGGAGATACTGGATCGGGACGGCGTAATTGTGGGCAGAACCCATCGCTTTTTTTTGACCGCAAAAAAACCGCTGTAATGGAACCTGGCAGAATATAAAACTTGCCGGGAGGATGTTCCACGTGGAACATCCTCCCGGCTTTCAATTATTGCATCAGCTATTTTCTCTGTTTCGCACGGCTATATAGCGAAAATGCGGCATATCTATACCCCGATAATGCTTGGTCCAGGAATCTTTCTTTTCCATCCCATTTCTGACGGCGACATTCTGGGAAGCCGTGTTTGTATCGCGGATGATGGAGCAAACCTCCTTCGCACCCAGCATATCGAAGGCGTATGTCTTGCAGGCTCTGGCGGCCTCTGTGGCGTAGCCGTTGTGCCAGTGGGCCCTTTGGAAGAGGTAGCCAACCTCCAAAACTTCTTCCTCCTTCCACTGCTGCATAGTCAGGCCGCACTGGCCGATCACCTCGCCAGTCTCCTTAAGTAGGACGGCCCAGAGTCCAAAGCCGTACCGCCGGTAGCGGGCCAGCTGGTGGTCGAGCCAATCCTGGACCTCCTCGCCGCTGAAAGCTCCCTCATAGGCGTACATGACCTCCTCATCCTGAAGAATCCTGCATAGGGCGGGATAGTCGGACTGGGTCAGCTCCCGCAGCTGCAGGCGATCCGTTTCCAATAACATCATACCCTCCTCCTTTATGTGTAATAATGGAAAGGGCCAGCATATCACAGCGGAACGCCTATGTCAATAGGACCATCCTGTAAATATATTTTCCTAGAGCGAGACGGTTCGCTCTATTGAGATGGGCACAAACTCCCGGCGGGACTGTCCCATTCAAAGATTTTTTGTGGAGGTTCTGCTTCGGTTTTCGTTCTCAGGCCCTTGCATGAGTGAGGGCGTACAAGAACCCGTCTCTGCAAATTTCTCCTATTATAAAATGCGCGAGAGGACACTCCCACTCCCGGCCGTCCGCTTGACAAAACTGGGATGAAGCGGTATACTATTTATAATAGAGCGTTGATGCAAGATGGTCAGCCCTCAAACAGCATCAAAATAGCAAATTATGCTGACTGCCTGGGGTCCAGCCAGGCAGTCAGCACGCTTTTATAGTGAGCAGAACCGCTACTGCCACTGCGGTCGCATGGATTCACAGCAGCTGCATGAGCTTCTTTCTCCACACCCACATTACCCCCCTGTCGGATATATGTGAGGGATTCCTTGAGTTAACCGCCATATGTAATAGCGCCCTTCCGGCCTTCGGTCCATTTTGGTCTCGGTCTGCTTATTATACTCTAATAACGCGCCATACCTTGTCAAATTCTGCCTGCCATCCCCCTCCGCAGGGAAAAACCTCCTATATTCAGGAAAAAATTTCTTTATTCCTGTTGAAATGTGATTTTTTTGTGTTATACTACCATTATATGCTAACGTAAAGATAATGGGGCGGCGCGCCCTTCTCCCGGAGGCGGTTTATGGGAAAAATCATTACCATTGTAAATCAAAAGGGCGGCGTGGGTAAAACCACCACCTGTGTCAGTCTGACGGCCGCGCTGCGGGAAAAGGGCCGGCGGGTCCTCCTCTGCGATTTCGACCCCCAGGCCAACGCCACCTCCGGTATGGGGGTGGACAAATCCCTCTCCCCTGGGGTTTACGACGTGCTCCTTAACGACGTGGAACCGGAGAAGCGGGTGGTGTCCACCCGATATGGCGATGTGCTCCCCTCCTCCAAAGGTTTGGCCGGGGCAGGAGTGGAGATGGTGGGCATCCAGAACCGGGAATACCTGCTCCGGCAGGCACTGGATAAGCTGCGGAGCAAATATGACTACATATTCGTTGACTGCCCCCCCTCCCTGGAGCTGCTGACCCTCAACGGCCTATGCGCTGCGGACAGCGCCCTGGTACCGGTGCAGAGCGAATATTTCGCCCTGGAGGGGCTGAGCGATCTGATGTATACTATACGGGCCGTGCGCCGGGGGCTCAATCCCCATCTGGAGGTGGAGGGCGTGCTGCTGACCATGTTTGACAGCCGGACCAATCTGGCTATGCAGGTGGCCGAGGAGGTCAAGCGCTTCTTCCCCGGGAAGGTCTATGCCACGGTAATTCCCCGAAACGTGCGTCTGAGCGAGGCGCCCAGCCACGGAAAGCCCATCTGCGCTTACGACCGGACCAGCCGGGGCTGCGAGGCCTACGCCGCCTTAGCCGAGGAGTTTTTGCGCAAGAATCAGAAGTAAGCAGGAGGCGATTCCATGCCAAAAGAAAGAGGAATGGGCAAGGGCCTGAGCGCCCTGCTGGGAGACGACTTCTCCGCCGACTTTTCCGCACCGTCCTCCACCCTTCCCATCTCCCAGATCGAGAGCTGCCAGGGGCAGCCCCGGAAAAGCTTTGACAGCGGGAAGCTGGAGGAGTTAGCCGAGTCCATCCGACAGCACGGGGTAATCCAGCCTCTGACGGTGCGGAAGCTATCCAGCGGGTACTACCAGATCATTGCCGGAGAGCGGCGCTGGCGGGCTGCCAGGCTGGCGGGACTGGAGGAGGTACCAGCGGTTATTATTGAGGCCGACGACCGCAAAGCTATGGAGCTGGCCATGATCGAAAATCTCCAGCGGGAGGATTTGAATCCCATTGAGGAGGCCGAGGGCTTTCGCACTCTCACCGATATTTATGGCATGACCCAGACCCAGGCGGCGGAGAGCGTGGGCAAATCCCGCAGCGCCGTGACCAACGCCCTGCGTCTACTGGAGCTGAGCGAGCCCATTCGGCGCGCGCTGGAGGAGGAGAGAATCTCCACCGGCCATGCCAAGGTGATTCTGGGCCTGCCCTCCTCCCTGCGGGAAAGGGCCGTGGAGGAGATTGTCAAGCATCAGCTCAGCGTCCGGCAAACGGAGCAACTGGTCCGACGCATCCAGTTGGAGGAACTGCGGGACGAGGCGGCAGAAAAGGCCGGCGTCTCCAGGAAGGTAGATTACGCCGCCGAGGCGGCTAAGTCCCTCTCCGCCCGGCTGGGCCGGGCCTGCCGGATTTCCCAGGGGAAGAAAAAAGGAAAGGTTGAGATCGAGTATTACGGCGTGGATGACCTCAATAACCTGCTGGAGGCCCTGGAGCGGCTAGGCGGCTAAATGATTTTAAATATGTTCCACGTGGAACATTCTGCGGCCCGGGAAGAAGACGGGCGCGGAAAAAAGGAGGAAACGTCATTTGTTAGACATTAGATTTATCCGGGAGAACCCGGAAGCGGTTAAGGAGAATATCAGAAAGAAATTCCAGGAGGAAAAGCTCCCCCTGGTGGATAAGCTGCTGGAGCTGGACAGCGAGAACCGGCGGTCTATCACAGAGGCCAGCGAGCTGCGCTCACAGCGGAACACCTTGAGCAAACAGGTGGGAATGCTGATGGGCCAAGCAAAAAAAGACCCTTCCAAGCTGGAGGAGGCCGAGGCTGTCAAAGCCAAGGTCAAGTCCAACGCCGAGCATCTCGCGGAACTGGAGAAGCGGGAGGCGGAGCTGGAGGCGGAAATTCACAAAATCCTGCTGGTGATCCCCAATATTATCGACCCCTCCGTGCCCATCGGTCCAGACGACAGCGCCAACGTGGAGCTGGAACGCTTCGGTGAGCCGGTGGTCCCGACGTTTGAGATCCCCTACCACACGGATATTATGGAGCGTTTTGACGGCATCGACATGGACGCGGCGGGGCGCGTGTCCGGCAACGGATTTTACTACCTCATGGGCGACGTCGCCCGTCTTCACGAGGCGGTGTTGGCCTACGCCAGGGATTTCATGATTGACCGGGGTTTCGCCTTCTGCATTCCCCCCTTCATGATTCACGGCAACGTGGTGGAGGGAGTGATGAGCCAGACGGACATGGACGCTATGATGTATAAAATCGAGGGCGAGGACCTGTACCTCATCGGCACCAGTGAGCACTCCATGATCGGCAAGTTTATCGACCAGATTTTGCAGGAGGACCAGCTGCCCCAGACGCTGACCTCCTATTCTCCCTGCTTCCGGAAGGAGAAGGGGGCCCATGGCATCGAAGAGCGGGGCGTATACCGCATCCACCAGTTTGAGAAGCAGGAGATGATCGTGGTCTGCAAACCCGAGGAGTCCATGGCGTGGTACGAGAAGCTGTGGCGGTTCAGCGTGGAGCTGTTCCGCAGTCTGGATATCCCGGTCAGACAGCTGGAGTGCTGCTCCGGGGATCTGGCGGATCTGAAGGTCAAGAGCTGCGACATCGAGGCCTGGAGTCCCCGACAGAAGAAGTACTTCGAGGTCTGTTCCTGCACCAACATGGGCGACGCACAGGCTCGGCGGATGAAAATACGTGTTAAGGGCGGCGACGGGAAAAACTATCTGCCCCACACTCTCAACAATACCGTGGTGGCCCCGCCCCGAATGCTGATCGCTTTTCTGGAGAACAACCTCCAGGCGGACGGCAGCGTACGGATTCCAGCGGCCTTGCGCCCCTACATGGGCGGCAAGGAGCAGATGCTCCCCAATCACTGAGGGAAGCGCCGACAAAGGATTCTTTTTGATACTTTTTCTTGGAAGAAAAAGTATGTACACCTAAATAAAATCGTAAAGGAGAGCATGATATGAAAACATTTTGGAAGATTCTCAGTTTAGGCGCGCTGGCCGCCGGTCTGACGCCCTACAAAGTAGAAACAGATGAGGAAACCGGCGAAAAAAGCTATCAGGCCCTCCTGTGGCGGATCACCAGCGCCCCCGCCGGCGAGGACAAGAAGATAGGGATCAACCTGAGCGAGGGTACGCTGACCAGCAAGCTGCTGAACGCCGCGAATAAGGAGGAGCCCCATCTGTTCAGCGACGAACTGAGCGTGGAGTATGTCGCAACCAAGACAGAGGAGGCCTCCTCGACTGTGGCAGAGACGGCGGAAAAGTCCGCCGAGACTGTAGAAGAGGCTGCCGAGCCCGCTGAGCCGGAGGAGCCCGCCGAACCCCAGGAGCCGAAGGCTGAATAACATCGAACGACTAAAACAAGGAGACGGCAGGCATGAAAAAGTTTTTTCAGGAGTTTAAGGACTTCGCCATGCGGGGGAACGTGATGGACTTGGCGGTGGGCGTGATCGTGGGCGGAGCTTTCAGCTCCATCACCACCTCGCTGATTAACGACGTTCTTATGCCGTTGATCGGTATCTTTGTCAGCGAAGCCAGCTTCGCTGACCTGTCCGTCACCCTGGGCAGCGCCGTCATCACCTATGGAAACTTCATTCAGGCCGTTATTAATTTCCTCATTATGGCCTTCGTTGTATTCTGTATGGTGAAAGCTATTAACCGGCTCTCCCGGAAAAAGGAGGCGTCCCCCCCTCCCCCGCCGCCGGAGCCCTCCAGCGAAGAAAAGCTGCTGACGGAGATCAGGGACCTCCTGAGGGCGCAGCAGAAATGAGGAACACATTGGAGCAGGGCCTGCCGCTGCTGGGGATGGGGATGGACCTCATCCCCAGGCTGGCGGGCTTCGCAGAAATGATGCTGGAGCGGAATCAAGTGATGAATCTGACTGCCATTACAGAGCCGAAAGACGTGGCCGCGCTGCACCTGCTGGACAGTCTGGCGTTGAAAAAACTGGCGGGTCTGGAGCAGGAGAGCGTGGTGGACGTGGGCTGTGGGGCGGGATTTCCGGGCGTGCCGCTGGCTATCGCGGGAGCGGAGCTGCGGGTGACGCTGCTGGACAGCCAGGGAAAACGGGTGGACTTTTTGCGGGAGGCCTGCGGAAGGCTGGGACTGGAGAACACAGAATTCATACACGGACGGGCGGAGGAGCTGGCCCGAGAGCGACGGGAGCTGTTCGACGCCGCCGTCAGCCGGGCGGTAGCCACGCTGCCGGTGCTATGTGAGCTGTGCCTGCCTTTGGTGAAGCCGGGCGGGCGAATGCTGGCCATGAAGTCTGCCAGCTGCGAGGAGGAGATCCAACACTCCAAAAAGGCGATTGACGCACTGGGCGGACGGATCGAGGGGATCGAGGACTACACCGTGCCCACCACCGACGTGGTCCACCGGGTGGTTTGTATACGAAAGGTATCCTCTACTCCCAATAAATACCCCAGGCGCTTCGCACTCATCAAGAAACAGCCGTTGGGGCTCGACTGAAAAACAGCGGCAGAGAGAGGAGAGGGTCCTATGGGGCAGGTGGTTGCCGTCGTGTCCGGCAAGGGGGGCACGGGGAAGACTTCATTCACCGCAAACGTGGGTATGGCGCTGGCCCGGATGGGACACCCTACCCTGTGTCTGGACTGTGACGTGGGGCTGCGAAATTTGGACATCGCCCTGACAATGACGGACAGGGCCATGATGGATTTTACCGACATAATGAGAGGGCGGTGCTCTCTGCAGGAGGGGTCCGCGGCCCATCCCCTGCAAAAAAATCTATTTCTGCTTACCGCACCGGCACGAATGGGGGCCGGCGACGTGGACCAGGAGGCCTTTCGGGCCCTGTTCCCGGAGATTAAAAAACAATTTGACTACTGCTTGGTTGACGCGCCGGCTGGACTGGGGGCCGGTTTCCACCTGGCTCTGACGGGAGCCGACCGAGCGGTGGTGGTTACCACCACCGAAGCCAGCAGCCTGCGAGACGCACAGCGGACCGTCATGGAGCTGGGAGACCTGGGCAGGGGTCAGGTCCATCTTGTGGTAAACCGCTGTATGCGGAAACTGCTGCGGTCCCTGCATCAGACCATTGACGACGCCATCGACAGTGCGGGTCTGCCCCTGCTGGGCGTCGTGCCGGAGGATGAGACACTGCCGCTGTATACGGGGAGAGGGATTCCCCTGCTGCACACTAACAACAACTGCGCCGCCACGGCCTATCGCAACATTGCCAAGAGAATGGATGGACAGAGGGTCGCACTAATGCGGATCAGATAATATACTTTACTATTTGTATGAGTTACGCTGAAAAATACCGCCTGGTCCTTTAAGGCTGTAGATAAGACTAAGAATCTGTACCTACAATCGCTGTACGCCGTTCTGGCCGGTCTTTTTCCCGCCACGCTGCGCCGCTTTCCCCTGCCCTGCAGGAAAAATAGCCGCCCAGCCGGTATTCCCCGGTGATAAATACAGGTTCTAAAGGAGAAAGGAAGGGAAGCGTATGTATATCGCTCTAATGTCCCACGACAATAAAAAGGATCTGATGGTTCAATTCTGTACAGCCTATGCGGGTATTCTGTCCAGACATAATCTATGCGCAACCAGTACAACCGGACAGATGGTGATGGAGGCCACAGGACTGCATGTGCATCGGTTCCTGACCTGCCAACACGGGGGCAGTCAGCAAATCGGGGCTCGGATCGCCTATAACGAGATGGATATGGTGCTGTTCTTTGTGGACCCCAATGACTCTTCCATGGAGAAGGAGCTGCTGTATATTTCCCGGCTGTGCGACCAGAATAACATCCCCTTCGCCTCCAATGTGGCGACGGCAGAAATGCTGGTGCTGGGAATGGATCGGGGCGATTTGGATTGGCGAAATATTGTAAATCCAAAGCAAAAATATAACAGACAGTAGTTGACTTTTGACTGAAAACTGCTATAATATCCAAAAGTTGGTATACACCGCGAGAGCACCCCAGGGCTCTGCCCTACGGCAGAGCCGCATCCAGGGGCGCCACGGGAGTTCGTTTTGCTCTCGTCCCGCTTGGTCAGGGGACGGGAGCTTTGCTCTTTACCGTACACGGGGCAAAAAAGTGTTTTGAAAAGATTTTATTTGACTCCCAAATTATGATTCCGGCGCGGATAAGATCAAATGCAAAAATCCGGGTGTGGATATCGAGTTAAACGCCAGGCGAAAGCCCAGGAGAAAGGCGGCCTACGAATAGTGATTGCTTATCCCCCATATTTGTCCTTCTACATTAGATCTTTAATCTATTATTAATAGGAGGAAATAGTCATGTCGCTTTTCGCAAAACGCCTGTTTACACTGTAGACAGAAATGGGCTCTACACAAAGGAAACTCGGAGAGTTGCTGTGTGTGAAGAATTTCTCTGTCTACAACGAAAAAGGAAAATCAGAACCAATATTGACGGACTGATTATACTGGCCGACTATTTCGGCGTATCCATAGATTATCAGGTCGGACGGTCCGACAATCGAAACAAAACTTTTTCCAAAAAGGAGAAATGATATGAAAGTGCAGCCAAGAACCCTGTCCGGCTTTATGGAGCTGTTGCCCAAGGAGCAGCTCCTGATGGAGGACATGATGCAGATTTTGAGGGAAACCTACTCCCTCTATGGGTTTACACCCCTGGATACGCCCTTAATTGAGGCCAGCGAGGTGCTCCTCGCCAAGGGCGGCGGGGAGACGGAGAAACAGATCTACCGCTTCACCAAGGGAGACAATGACCTCAGCCTGCGGTTCGACCTTACGGTGCCCCTGGCGAAGTATGTGGCTCTGCACTATGGGGAATTAGCTTTCCCCTTCCGGCGGTATCAGATCGGAAAGGTGTACCGGGGAGAGCGGGCCCAGAGAGGCCGGTTCCGAGAGTTTTATCAGGCCGACATCGATATGATTGGCGACGGGAAGCTGGACGTTTCCAATGAGGCGGAAATGCCCGCAATCATCTATCAGGTATTTAACCGACTGGGGTTAAAGAAGTTCCAGATCCGGGTGAACAACCGGAAGATTTTGAATGGCTTCTATGGAATGCTGGGGCTCAGCGAACAAGCCGGGGACATTATGCGCACCGTAGACAAGCTGGAGAAGATCGGGTCGGACAAGGTTCGAGGGCTGCTGACGGAGCTTGGCGTCTCCCAGGAGAAGGCCGGGGAAATCCTTGGGTTCATGGAGATCAAGGGCTCTAACGGACAGGTGCTGGAGGCCCTTGAGGCGTATCAAGGCAGGAACGATCTCTTTGACCTGGGACTGAACGAGTTGAAAACCGTGGTGAAGTATCTGGGCGGCTTCGGCGTGCCGGAGGAGAATTTCGCGGTGGATCTGACCATCGCCCGTGGGCTGGATTACTACACCGGCACCGTGTACGAGACGTTTATGTTGGAGCATCCGGAGATTGGGTCCATTTGCTCCGGGGGGCGGTATGATAACCTATCGGAATATTATACAGATAAAGTACTGCCAGGAGTTGGAATCTCTATTGGGCTGACCAGATTGTTCTTTGTTCTCAATGAACAGGGAATGTTGAATCAGGAGCGGAACACCGCGCCGGCGGATGTTCTGCTGATGCCTATGGTGGAGGATCTCTCCCCCGCCGTGGAGCTGGCGACGCGGTTCAGAAACGCTGGGGTCAGAGTACAGCTCTATGGAGAGCAGAAGAAATTCAAGGCAAAGATGAATTATGCCGACAAGATCAAGGTCCCCTTCGTGGTATTCCTGGGAGAAGATGAGCTCCGGGATGGCGTGGTGGCCTGCAAGGATATGAAGTCCGGTGAGCAGACGAAGCTAGGGTTCGATGAGACGCTGGCGCGAGTGCGGGACGGACTGGTGAAGATGGAGGAAGGGTGCGTGATTTTGGGGTAGGGTCCTCCTTGCTCCGACGAAGGGGAAAAATACGGGTTTGTGAAGCCAGGCGGCTTTGAGACAATATATGGAAATGAAGATCCTCTTTTTGTAATGAAAATTGGACTGACCCCGCTTGATTCTTAGATTTTTATAGCCAAAGCTACGAAAGGAGCTGCAATGCTATGACGAGGAAGTGGAAAATTGCACTGGGAGTGCTGGCATTTATGGTCATCTTCTGCCTCTGGTATACCAGGCCGAGGAGTTTTGAGGATTTGGTTGGGGACGGGGAGTTTCAGAATTTCATTATTAAAACTCATGCCGTAGAGGCGAATGCAACCGAGCGTATTAAGGAGGAGTGGCAGTTTGATAGCCGTGGTGAGTTCGAAGCTGAGCTGAGGGAGATTCTCCAAAGCTGTAAATATAGGGTCAGACTCAGAAGCCTGTTCCCCTTTACTAACCCCGAACCGATTTATGGAGATGGGAGCGTTACGGTCTTTCTATTGGCGGTAACGGGAACAGAAGAAAATTTTTCGTCGACATATAGGGGAACGGCGGCCACCTTCAGAGTCAATGGCAGGACTATCCTTACGCAGGTACAGGACCCGGATATTTTGCAGAAAATCCTGGCGTTTGTCCAGGAACATGGTTGGATAATATATTCAAAAAAGGAATCTTAGCGCTATGATCAGAAAGTGGAAAATCGTGCTGGGCGTACTAGCGGTGGGGCAGTCATCTTCTGCCTCTGGTATACCAGGCCGAGAAGCTTTAGAAAGCTGGTCGTGGATGGAAAAATCACTTTTGTCAGTATGCTTACTATAGAGACCTGCCCACTCGCCGGAAACAGCACCTGGGCATTGGACAGTGACGAGAGCCGCAGTGAAGTAATCAGGGAAGCTGTTCACGTATAGACAGGAATTTGGAATAAAGATTGAAAACAAATCGTAATTTTATACTACTATTATACAAGTATAAAAAGAAAGGTGTTTAAACATGACGCAAAACAGAACCCATACCTGCAGCGAGCTCCGGCTGGAGCACGCAGGGCAGAAGGTAAAGCTCTCCGGCTGGATGGAAAACGTAAGAGAAGTGGGGCAGAATTTCGCCTTTGTGATTCTGCGGGACTTCTATGGGACCACGCAGATAGTCATTGAGACGGAGGAAATGATGAACGCCGTCCACGGGCTCAACAAGGAAACCGTAATTACCGTGGAGGGCACCGTCCGGGAGAGAAGCAGCAAAAACGCCAATCTGCCCACCGGAGAGATCGAGGTGGTGCCGGAGAAGATCGAGGTACTGGGCAAATGCCGGTACAACGAGCTCCCCTTCCAGGTGAACCGGAGCCGGGACGCGGACGAGACGCTGCGGCTGAAGTACCGGTATCTGGACCTGAGAAATCCGGAGGTCAAGAAAAACATTATCCTGCGGTGCAATGTGGTGTCCGCCATTCGGGCGGCCATGACGGATCATGGGTTTTTGGAGATTACGACGCCCATCCTGACGGCCTCCTCGCCGGAGGGAGCCAGGGACTATCTGGTGCCCGCCCGGAAGCATCCGGGAAAGTTCTACGCCCTGCCCCAAGCGCCCCAGCAGTTCAAGCAGCTGCTCATGGCCTCCGGGTTTGACCGCTATTTCCAGATTGCGCCCTGCTTCAGGGACGAGGACGCCCGGGGGGACCGGTCGCCGGGTGAATTCTACCAGCTGGACATGGAAATGAGCTTCGCCACCCAGGACGACGTGTTCGGGGTAATCGAGGCCGTGTTTCCGCCCATTTTTGCCAAGTACGGGCTGTATAACGTAGCGTCCAGCGCACCGTTCAAGCGGATCGGATTCGTGGAAGCCATGGAGACGTACGGATCCGACAAGCCGGACCTGCGGATCGATCTGACGGTACAGGACGCCACGGAGCTGCTGAGTGGGTGCGGATTCGGGCCCTTCGAGGGCAATGTGGTCAAGGCTATCGTAGTCACTGACTTCACTGCGGCGCGGAAGCAGATCGACAAGCTGTGCGCCGACGTAGAGGTCCAGGCGGGCGAGAAACCGTACTGGTTCCGGCTGGATGAGAACGGCGAGATCGTTGGCGGCATCGCTAAGTTCGTGGCGGACAAGAAGGACGAGGTCGCTGCAAAGCTGGGGCTGAAGCCGGGCTGCTTCGTAGGACTCACCGCCGGGAAGAAGGGTGCGGCCCAGAAGACTGCCGGCGTGCTGCGGAACAAGCTGGGGCAGCTGTGCCCCAACCACTTCGACAAAGAGCGGTACGAGTTCTGCTGGATTGTGGACTTCCCCATGTACGAGATCGGCGAGGAATCCGGGGAGCTGGAGTTTTGCCATAACCCCTTCTCTATGCCCAACGGCGGGAAGGATATCCTGGAAAAGGCCATTGCCGGAGAGGTAGACCCCCTAAGTATTACAGCGTACCAATATGATCTGGTGTGCAACGGCGTGGAGCTTTCTTCCGGGGCGGTGCGGAATCACGACCCGGAAATTATGATCAAGGCGTTCCAGATGGTACGGCTGGGCGAGGAGGATGTAAAGAGCAAGTTCCCGGCGATGTATAACGCGTTCTGCTATGGAGCTCCGCCCCATGCAGGGATTGCGCCGGGCGTAGACCGGATGGTCATGCTGCTGGCGGGTGAAGAGTCTATCCGGGAGATCATCCCCTTCCCCATGAACAAGAATGCCCAGGATTTGATGATGGGCGCACCCTCCGCCGTGGAGCAGAAGCAACTGGATGAGCTGCATATTGCCGTAACCGAGGTTGAGAAAGAGTAATTTTCCACCCCCGCCGGGCGCTGGACGTCCGGCGGGGGCGGTTTGACTGGAGGTCTGATAAATGAAAAAGCATGGAAGCAGATTTTTACTACTTTGCTTAACCGCGCTTTTCCTGACAGGAACGGCCCACGCCAACTCCATGCCGCCGGATTACCGGGTGGCGGTGAGGGTGATCAATGCACCGGAGGAGCTGTATTACCTGGATTTGCTGAAACAGTTGGACGGCGGCAGACCGGGTCCCGCTCCAGAAGAACTGGATCCAGTGCTGTTGGAAGCTATGGAACAGGCGGAGCCGGAGGGTTGGCTTGCCTGCACGTTGTCAGGCATGGGAGATTACTTCAGGGGAGACATGGCCGGTGAAAACGGCCTCCATGTGTTCCACGGGTTGGATGCGCCGAAGGTGTTCCGTATTCTGATTGTCACTAAGTCGGGAGAGAGCTGGGTATCAGAGCCTATAGAGCGGGAGATACTGAACACCTCGGTAACGGTGGACTGGGAAACCCATACGGCCCGGCTGAAGCCCAAATGGGTCGCCATGGGCGTACAGCTGTTTGCAACCCTGCTCCCAACGCTGGGCATCGAGGGGCTTGTGCTTATGGCCTTTGGTCTGTCCTCAAAGAGGAATTGGCTCGTATTCCTGTCGGTAAATCTGGTGACCCAGGGGGCGCTGTCCCTCATGCTCAGCTCAGCTCTGGTGCAGGGCAGTCTATATATGCTCCCATTCTTTCTTATCTTTATGATCCCGGTGGAGCTGTTAATCGCGGCGGTGGAAGCAAACATCTACAAGCTTTGGTTCCGGGGTAAATCCCAGAGAAGGGCATTCTGGTATGGGTTCGCAGCAAATGGGATCTCGTACGCCCTGGGATGGGTCGTGGTAAATTTGGTCTGGGCGGGCTTAATCTCGCTATAATGGGGAAAGGATCGTCATGACGGAAAAGCTTTATTATGAGGACGCACTTCTCAGAGAGTTTACCGGCGTCGTTGTGGACTGCCGAGAGGAAAAAGGACAGTGGGTCGTGGTGCTTGATCGAACCGCTTTTTATCCGGAGGGTGGAGGCCAGCCGGCGGACCACGGGTCGCTGGACGGTGTAAACGTGGTGGACGTACGGGAGAAAAACGGAGAAATTTTGCACTTGTGCGATGGAAAGGTGCAAATCGGGGAGTCTGTCAGCGGGCGTATAGATTGGTCCAGAAGATTCGATTTTATGCAGCAGCATAGTGGGGAACACATTGTCAGCGGGATTTTATGTGAAAAATTTGGCTGCGACAACGTAGGATTCCACATTGGACATGAGTTGGTGACCATCGATTTTAACGCCGAGTTGTCCACAGCGGATGTGGCTTTTGTGGAAAAGGCGGCCAATCAATACATCTGGGAGGACCACACCCTGCGGATTGACTGGCCTTCCCCTACCCAGCTGGAAGCATTGGAGTACCGGAGCAAGAAGGCGCTCAGCGGCCCGGTCAGGATTGTTTCCTGGCCGGGGGCAGACTGCTGCGCATGCTGCGGAACCCATGTGCGCAGCAGCGGACAGGTCGGTATAGTGAAGTTGATCTCCTGCCAGAGGTTCCGGGATGGAGTGAGAATTGAGATGGCCGCCGGTGCTCGAGCGCTGCAATGGGTCAATCAGATTGCGGGGCAGAATACCAGAGTGTCCCAGCTGCTGTCCGCCAAGCCCGGGGAGACCGCCGCCGCCGTGGAGCGGTTACAGAAAGAGCTGTATGCCCTGCGGGGCCGTGTAGCGGAGCTGGAGGAGCGGGATTTCATCCGGAAAGCGGAGGAGCTGGCCGGGAGTGGGAGCGTACTGCTCATTGAGGGAACTATGTCCGGGGAGTCCCTGCGGAAGCTGTGCGGCCTGGTCAAGGAGAAGTGCGGCGGCCGGTGCGCAGTGTTTGCCGGAACGAACGGCGGATACCAGTACGCCATCGCGGAGGATGGAGGGGATCTGCACGGCCTGACAAGGAAACTCAACGGGGCGCTTAATGGCCGTGGCGGCGGAAAACCGGCCTTTGTGCAGGGCAGCGTACAGGCCGGCGCGGAGGATATCCGGGCATTTTTTCAGGGAGAGACAGCATGAAATATCTGCATGAGGCGGTTATCATCGCCGCCGTTACGTTTGCTTCAGAGATCATCAAATTCTGTATACCCCTCCCTATACCGGCCAGCATCTATGGGCTGATTCTGCTGTTCATCCTGCTGAAAACGGGTCTTTTGAAGCTGAGGCAGATCGAGCACGTGGGCGGGTTGCTATTGGATCTGATGCCCCTTTTGCTGGTGCCGGCCTCCGTCAGTTTTTTGACGGTGCTGGACACGCTGCAGGGGATGCTGCTACCGGTACTTCTCATGGGCTTCTTGGGGACCATGGCAGTGATGCTGATCACCGGACGTGTCTGTCAGGCCGTGATTGGAAGGAGGAAATCTCATGACTGAGCTCTTTGCCGCCTGTTCCTGCTTCGGTCTGTTTATGGCCGTCGGGAGCTATCAGCTGGCCAGGATCATCAACAGGAGAGTGGGAAGGGAAATCTGCAACCCCCTGCTGTTCGCAACGCTGCTGTGCGGCGCTGTTCTGCTTCTGACAGGGACGGAGTACGACGTCTTTTATCAAAACGGCGGACAGGTGCTGGAGTTTCTGCTAACGCCGGCCACCATCTGTCTGGCGATACCGCTGTACAAGCAGTTCGAGCTTCTGAAGAAAAACGCGGCGGCCGTGCTGGCCGGGTGTACGGCGGGGGTGCTGGCCCATATGGCAGGGTGCGTGCTGATGCTTGTCCTCTTTAAAATGGAAGCGGCGGAGTATATCTCTCTGCTGCCGAAGTCTATCACTACCGCCATCGGCAAGGGTCTGAGCGAGGAGCTGGGCGGATACCCGGCCATAACAATGGCCAATATCATGCTGACGGGTCTGTTTGGGGCGGTGGCCGCTCCTCCCCTTCTGAAGCTCTTCGGAATCCACGACACGCTGAGCCAGGGGCTGGCCATAGGGACCTCCTCCCACGCGGCGGGCACGTCCAGAGCGGTGCAGCTGGGCGAAGTCCAGGGCGCGGCCAGCTCCCTTGCTATCGTTGTAACGGGTCTGCTGACAGTGGCGACAGCTCCGCTGTTCGCCAGACTGGTAAACTTTTAGAGACACCAAGAAGCCCCGCCACAAGGACGGGGCTTCTTGGTGTGTGTTGTGTGTGTTTTAGGAGGGAGAAATCGCATCGGGTTTTACCCCTTTGCTGGTTTATATATTACTGTATCTTTAAGAAGAAATCATGTACGCCATGTAAATAAATTATGAACGATTTTGAACTATTTCGTGAACTATGCGATTTTTTGTCCCTTTGTAGTACATATTGACATACTCACCCATTTAATGTTAATAGTCAACTAAAATATCCTGGATCTCAACGATCCAGGATATTTTTTACTTCAGTTTCTGCCACTCACTGACTGCCAGCTGATCGCAGCGGTTGTTGAAGGGGTTCTCTGCGTGGCCCTTGACCCAGTGTGTGCGAACCTGATGAACCTCGCAGAGATCCAACAGTGTCCCCCACAGGTCTGGATTCAAGGCAGGCTTTTTATCGCTCTTGATCCAGCCTCTGGCCCGCCAGCCCTTGGCCCAGCCCTTGGACAGGGCGTCAATAACATACTTGCTGTCGGAGTATAGCTCAACAATACAAGGCTCCCTCAATATTTGCAGAGCGCGGATAACGCCTGTGAGCTCCATACGGTTGTTGGTGGTATCCTTCTCACCGCCGGACAGCTCCCTGGTGTGATCGCCATATTGGAGAATAGCCCCCCAACCGCCGGGTCCCGGGTTGCCGGAGCATGCCCCGTCGGTATAAATGGTCACAATTTTCATAGGTCCTCCCGCAGTTTTATTCCTCCGCGTTCTCCTCCTCCGGTTCCCGTTCCGCCAGAGCGATAGAAATGACCTTGTCGTCCTCCTCCTTAAAGCGCATAACGATAACACCCTGGGTGGAGCGGCCACAGGTTTTGATGGAATCCACTGCGGTGCGCAGCAGAATGCCCTTCTCCGTCAAAACTAGAAGGTCCTCGCTGCCGCTCACAACCTTAATTCCCACCACGCTGCCTGTCTTGTCAGTGAGACCGTAGTTCTTGATACCCAGGCCGCCCCGGGCGGTGACCCGGTACTCCTCCACCGGCGTCTGCTTGCCGTATCCCTTCTCTGTGATAGTCAACACGTTCTTGCCGGGCAGGGCCCGGGCAGCTCCGATAACATAGTCTCCATCCCGCAGACGGATGCCACGCACACCCATGGAACCCCGCCCGGTCGGACGCACGTCTGTCTCATCGAAGCAGACGGCGGATCCGTCGTGGGTGGCAATGAGAATCTTCATGGATCCGTCTGTCTCCCTCACGGAGATCAGTTCATCCCCCTCGTCCAATGTCAAAGCACGAATACCGTTGCTGCGCAGATTACGCAGAGACTCGCCGGGCAGACGTTTGACTGTCCCGTTCCGCGTGACCATGACCAGGAATCGCTCTCCGCCGGCGATATCGCCGGTGGAAATCATGGCACTGATACGCTCGCCAGACTCGATGGGCAGGATATTGACAATATTGTTCCCCTTAGCCGTCTTGCCGGAGGCAGGAATCTGGTAGCCCTTCCGCCGATACACCCGGCCCATATTGGTGAAAAACAGGATATAGTCGTGGGTGGAGGCGGTGAACACCGTATTTACGTTGTCCTCCTCCTTGGTCGACATAGACTTGTTTCCCTTGCCCCCCTTGCCCTGGAGACGGTACTCACTGGCGGGAGTGCGCTTGATGTAGCCGCCGTCGGTGAGGGTGTAGACGCACTGCTCCTCCTCAATGAGGTCCTCTACATCCAGGTCGTCCTCGTCAAAGCCGATCTCCGTGACGCGGTCGTCTCCGTACTTGCTGGCAATTTCCTTCAGCTCCTCCTTCAAAACGCCCTTGAGTAGATTTTCGTCGGCCAGAAGGCTCTGATAGTAGGCAATGCGCTCCTCAAGCTCCTTGTACTCCGCCTGGAGCTTCTCACGGTCCAACCCCTGGAGGCGGCGAAGCTGCATCTCCAAAATGGCCTGAGCCTGAACGTCGTCCAGAGCGAAGCGTGCCATCAGATTTTCCTTGGCATCGTCATAGCTAGTGCGAATAATACGGATAACCTCGTCAATATTATCCTGGGCGATGAGCAGCCCCTCCAGCAAATGCGCACGGTCCTGTGCTTTTTTCAGATCGAAGCGGGTGCGCCGGAGCAGAACATCCTCCTGGTGCTTCAGATACTCGTCAATAATATGGCGGAGAGACAGAATCCTGGGCTGGGACTGGTTGTCCACCAGGGCCAGCATATTGATGGCGAAGGTAGTCTGCAGCTGCGTCTGGGCAAAGAGTCGGTTAAGGATCACCTGCGCGTTGGCATCACGCTTCAGCTCGATGACGATGCGCATACCATTTCGGTCGGACTCGTCCCGGATGTCGCTGATACCCTCCAGCCGCTTGTCCTCCACCTGGTCGGCCATGTTCTTGATGAGCATCCTCTTGTTGACCTGGTAGGGAATCTCGGTAACAATAATACGGGTACGGTTCTGACCGAACTCCTCAAACTCCGTGCGGGCCCGTACCTTGATGTGGCCCCGGCCAGTGGCGTAGGCCTGCCGGATGCCGGCACGGCCCATAATGATGCCCCTGGTGGGAAAATCAGGGCCCTTCACGTACTCCATCAGGTCGCTGAGGGTTGCCTCCGGGTCCTCCAGAACATGGATACAAGCCCCGATAACTTCCCGCAGGTTGTGGGGCGGTATGTTGGTGGCCATACCCACGGCGATTCCTGATGAGCCGTTTACCAGCAGGTTTGGAAAGCGACTGGGCAGAACACGGGGCTCTCTCCGGGACTCGTCAAAGTTGGGGTCCCAGTCCACCGTGTCCTTGTCGATGTCCCGCAGCATTTCGTTGGAGAGCTTGGAGAGTCTGGCTTCTGTGTACCTGTAGGCCGCCGGAGGGTCGCCGTCCACGGAACCGAAGTTTCCATGGCCGTCTACCAGCAGATAGCGGGTGGAGAAATCCTGGGCCAGCCGGACAAGAGCGTCATATACGGACTGATCTCCGTGGGGGTGGTAGCGGCCCAGCACATCGCCCACGCAGGTAGCCGACTTCTTGAAGGGCTTGTCGGAGGTGAGGTTATCCTCGTACATGGCGTAGAGAATCCGACGGTGGACGGGCTTCAATCCGTCCCGTACGTCGGGCAGAGCCCGGCCAACGATAACGGACATGGCATACTCAATGAAGGACTGCTCCATCTCCGGAACAAGGGGCGAGGCTGTGATCTTTTGATCCGGATAGCGAATTTCCTCCGGATCATACTGGGGTTTTTTACTCATTGTATTCTCCCTTAATAGTCGAGGTTGACTGCGTATTTTGCTTTTTTCTCAATAAACTCCTTCCGTGGCTCCACCTTCTCCCCCATCAGGAGGGTAAAAATAGCGTCGGCCTGGACTGCGTCGTTCAGCTCGATGCGGCGCAATGTGCGCTTTTCCGGATCCATGGTAGTTTCCCAAAGCTCATGGGGGTTCATCTCACCCAGGCCCTTGAAGCGATTAATGTCCACCTTGGCATTGGGGTTGTCGCCCCGCAGCTCGGCGGAAATTGCATCACGCTCCTCCTCGGAAAAGGCCAGACGGGTGGTCTTTCCTCTCGTCAGCTTGAAGAGCGGCGGAACGGCGGAGTAGACGTATCCCTGCTCAATCAACGGCCGCATGAATCGGAAGAAGAAGGTCAGCAGCAGGGTACGGATGTGGCTGCCATCCACGTCGGCATCGGCCATAATAATGACCTTGTGGTAGCGGAGCTTATTTACGTCGAAGTCCTCGCCGATGCCCGCGCCCAGGGCAGTGATGACGGGCTGAAGCTTATCGTTGCCGTAGACCTTATCCACCCGGGCCTTCTCCACGTTCAGCATCTTGCCCCACAGCGGCAGAATGGCCTGAAAGCGGCTGTCCCGTCCTTGTGTGGCGGAACCTCCTGCGGAGTCACCCTCGACAATATAGATCTCCGTCAGTTCCGGGTTGTTCTCGTTGCAGTCCCGGAGCTTATCTGGCATAGCTGCGCCGCCCAGAGCGGTTTTCCGGCGGATGGACTCCTTGGCCTTTCTTGCGGCCTCCCGGGCACGGTTAGCCATCATGGCTTTGTCCAGAACAAGCCTGGCAGTCTTTGGGTTCTCCTCCAGATACTCCTCCAGCTTCTCGCTGACCACGGCGGCGGTCAGGGTCCGGATGGAGGCGTTGCCCAGCTTGGCCTTTGTCTGCCCCTCAAACTGAGCCTCGGTTAGTTTGACGGAGATAACGCATGTCAGCCCCTCCCGGCAGTCCTCCCCGGATACCTTGTCGTCTCCCTTGATGAGATTCATTTTCTTACCGTAGTTGTTCAACACGGTGGTGAGAGCTCGCCGGAAGCCCTCCTCGTGCATACCGCCCTCCGGTGTGCGCACGTCATTTGCAAAGGAGACAATGGTCTCGCTGTAATTATCGTTATATTGCAGGGCGATCTCCACCGAAGCGTCGTCCTTCATACCACGCATATAGACCACATCGTCGTGGATGGGCGTTTTGTTCTGGTTTAGCCAAGTGACATACTCCCGGATTCCACCCTCATAGCACATGGAATCCGCAGCCTCCTGCCCCTCCCTTTTGTCATAGGTGCTGATTTTCAGCCCGGCATTCAAAAAAGCCTGCTGCTGCATCCGTGTATGAATTGTTTCATAGCTGTAGGCGGTCACATCGAACATCTCCGGGTCGGGCTTGAAGGTGACGACGGTGCCAGTCTTATCGGTCTTTCCTACCACCTGCATATGCTGGGTAATGTCGCCCCGGGAGAATTTCATCTCGTAGATGTTGCCGTCCTTGTGGACCTGGACCTCCAGCCACTCGGACAGGGCGTTGACCACGCTGGCGCCCACGCCATGGAGACCTCCGGAGACCTTGTAGCCCCCTCCCCCAAATTTACCGCCGGCATGGAGGACTGTGAAGACAACCTCCAGAGCGGGCAACCCGGTCTGGGGCTGTATGTCCACCGGAATACCGCGCCCATTGTCGGTGACGGTAATGGTGTTGCCGGGATTGATGGTCACAGTGATCTCATCACAGAAGCCGGCCAATGCCTCATCGATGGAGTTGTCCACAATCTCATAGACCAAATGGTGCAGGCCCGACTCACTGGTGGAGCCTATATACATGCCCGGGCGTTTACGGACGGCCTCCAGGCCCTCCAGTACCTGGATCTCACTGCCCCCATAGGCATGATCCACCTGGGTGACAGTTTCCTCCTCCATCTCGGTCATAACATTCATATCTTGTAGTTCAGCCATATATTTTCAGACCTCCAGTCATCATATTCGTAGGGA
The DNA here is from genome assembly GCA_910584045.1 of uncultured Oscillospiraceae bacterium. Classification (GTDB taxonomy): domain Bacteria; phylum Bacillota; class Clostridia; order Oscillospirales; family Oscillospiraceae; genus Pelethomonas. The sequence continues at coordinate 53,428 of CAJTYO010000010.1, forward strand.
TGTCAGCCGCCCCAGAAGGGTGGCCGGGGTGAGGGGCGAGAGGTAGACTCTCTGCCAGCTGCCCTGTGGGCAGCTGACGACTAAGGAACGGGGAAGGTCGTTGCTGACGGCGACAATCATCCCCTCATCCTCCGCATTTTTTAGATATTTTCTTGTTATTTTTGATGTGGTGGCGTTATCGAGGTCGAATATCCCAATAATATCGCCGGTCGGTATGGATATGCTGCTGCCTAGATGGAGATACATACGCTCTTTTCCTCACGTTCTGCCAGGGCTCTGTTTCCAACCCCGTATGGCAGGGAGTACAGACAGCCTTGATAAGCAAATATAAAAACAGGTAAAAATACGGACTTCTGTGAGTAAAATCTCTCACCTCTGTGTTACCACTCCATTTCTCACCTGATAGACATTTCCTTTCAAAAGAGAGTGCAGACGGTCCTCCTCACAGCAGGTTATAAATACCTGACCGCTGCTAATTCGGTTAAGCACGTATTCCTGCCGCTTGGGGTCCAGTTCGCTGAGTACGTCATCCAGCAGCAGAATAGGGTATTCCCCTATGATCTCCTTGTGAATCTCCCGGGCAGCCAGCTTCAGAGACAGCGCCGCCGTCCGCGTCTGCCCCTGTGAGGCGTAAGTGCGGGCGCTCAGCCCGTTTAAAAGAACTTCCAGATCATCTTTGTGGGGACCGGACAGACATTGACGGCTGGATATTTCCGCGTAGTGGTGTTCTCTCTGGTGCTCCAGCAGCTGGATAACCAGCAGCTTGTGGTCACCGAACGGGTCAGATACGGTCTTTACCGTCCTGTACTGAAGAACAAGCTCTTCTTTACCCCCGGAGCATTCCCCGTGTGCGGCGGCGGCAAAGGACGAAAGCATCTTGATAAATCGAGACCGGTAGTGTATAAGAATCGCTCCTGTCTCCGCCATGCGGAGATTGAAGTCCGGCAGCGTAGCAATCAGATCCGGACGGTCCGCACAGTCCCGAAGAATTCTTGTCTTATGTTCATGCAGCCGCTGATATTCCGACAGGGCAGCCGCGTACCGCGGCCGCAGCTGACATAGAGAGGCGTCAATAAACTTCCGCCGGGAGGATGCTCCCTCCTTTATAAGCTGTAAATCCTCAGGAGAAAAAAATACTGTATTCAGTACTGCACTAAGCTCAGAGGCTGCTTTGACAGGAATCTGGTTGACAGTAATTTTCTTTTTTTTCCCGAAACCCACCTCAATGCAGCTGGTAAAATCCCGGTCACGAGTGTGTATGGAGCCCTCCAGATGGAAGCCTCCCTGGTCGAACCGGATCAACTCCCGATCTGTCCGCGTGCGGTGGGACTTGCCCGTGGACAGGCAGACCATAGCCTCCAGCAGGTTTGTCTTTCCCTGGGCGTTTTCGCCGTAGATTACATTGCAGCTGGGATTGAAGTCCACCCGCTGGGAAGCGTAGTTGCGAAAGTCCTCCAAAATGATATTGTCAAGTCGCATAGGCAGTGGTGTATGTCCGTCCTTTATAGGTAATTGTATCCCCTGGACGGAGCTTCCTTCCCCGCTGTAGGCAGACTTCTCCGTTGACCAGCACTTGTCCGTCTTGAATCAGCATTTTTGCCTCGCCGCCGGAGGCGGTGAGGCTGGCTAGCTTCATCAGATCCTGCAGCCGAATAAATTCCGTGGTAATGGTAATTGTTTCCATAAAAAGTATACCCGCTTAATTGCTTTTCAGCCGTACCGGCAGGACCATATACAGAAAATTCTCATCCCCTTCTGCTGGAAGGATGATACACGGAGAGATATTGGTATTCAGCTCCAACCGCACGTTGGACGCCGGCGCATATTTTAGGGCGTCCATGAGATAGTGGTTGTTAAAGCCAATAACCAGATTTTTGCCGTCACCCTCTACGGGACAGATGTCCTTTGACTCCCCGATTGAGGTTTTGGCAGACATGGTAACTTTTCCGCTGTCAAAGACACATTGAATGGGGCTTTTCTGTTTTTCGGAAATAACAACGGAGATGCGATCGATGGAATTCATAAGGCTTTTGGAGTCTGCTGTGATCGTTATGGGGTTTGAACGGGGTATGGCGGCCTTGTAATCTAAGAATTCTCCTTCCAAACGACGACAGATAAGCTGGGTGTTGCCCACGTCGAAGAGCAGGTGGCGGCTGCCAAGGATGATGGCGGCTTCCTCATCTACGTCGTCGCAGATTTTTTCTACCTCGTTAAGAGCGGCAACGGGGGCGACGAAGTTGAAGGCTCCGCCCTTAACGCCAGCCAGCGGCTCACGGCGAAGCGCCAAGCGGAAACCGTCTACACTGACGACTGTTAGATTTTCTTCGGTTATTTCGAAGAGGGACCCCGTGTGGATAGGACGGGATTCGTCGGTGGAGGCGGCAAAGGAGGTCTCCTTAATCATGGAACGGAGGACTTTTTGTGAGACGTGGAAGGAGTATTGATCCTCCACCTCTGGTAGCTCGGGGTAATCGTCTGCGGAGAGGGCCATGATGTTGTATGAAGCGTCGCCGCATGTCAGATTAACGTTCAGGTTAGTATTTGAATCAAAGGTAACGACGTCATCTGGCAGGCGGCGAATAATATCACCAAAAAGACGGGCGGGCAGAACAAGGGAGCCTTCTTCTACGATGTCTGCTTCGCATGTTGTACGAATGCCAGTGCTCATGTTAAAGCCAGAGATGGTGAGTTTATCTACTGCTTGAATGAGAATACCTTCTAGTGCAGGAATTGAGCTTTTTGTTGCAGCTGCTCTGGAGGCAGTGTTGACGGCGGTTTGTAGAAGGAGTTTTTCACATGAGAATTTCATAGTATATGATCCTTTCGGTTTTTTTAGGGAAGTGTTGGTATATTGGAAACTAAAAAAGAATAAGTTATTATTTTTAGAAGGAGAAGCAGTAGAAGAAAAAATTGTGGATAAGTGTGGGACATGCTTGGAAATACTGGAAAAATTAGCGGGAAATGGTTTGTGGAAAATTGTAGTAAAAACTGACAGCTTTCCACAGGGGAAATAGCAAACTATGTTTTCAACAGGGGGTGTGGAAAGGAAAAGGTTACTTTTGTGGAAAACTTTGGGGAAAATGTGGAAAGCCGTCGTGGAGAAAAGAGGGTTACTTTGTAGAGTTTACGTTGGTGATGATGGCTTTTACGGTTTCAGCGTAGTTGTTGTCGGTTTTCATACGGTTCTCGACTTTTGTTACGCCGTTGAGCGTGGTGGAGTGGTCTCGTCCGCCGAAGAGCTTGCCGGTGTCGTCCAGGGACAGGCTGGTGAGACGGCGGATGAGGTACATAGCGATTTGACGGGCGTTAAGGATGTCCCGGCTGCGGGAGGGGCCGCGGATCTGGTCCTCCTCTACCCGGAAGTACCGACAGACCTCCTTAATGATGTTGTCGGGGGTGACGGTGAACTCGTTGGAGCGGATCATGTCCTGGATGGCGCGGTCTACGGTAGACTGGTCGACATCGATGCCCAGGTCGTGAAAGGCCTTGATTTTGTGGACTGTTCCTTCTAGCTGCCGGACGTTGGAGGTGATCTTATTGGCGATGTATTTAGCGATATCGTCGTCCAGGATTAATTGGAGGTTAGCGGCCTTATTTTTTACGATAGCCACCCGGGTTTCAAAATGGGGCTGCTGTACGTCGGCCATCAGACCCCACTCAAAGCGGGTACGCAGCCGGTCGTCCAGCAGGGCCATCTCCTGGGGCGGTCGATCGGAAGTAAGGACAATCTGTTTTTTGCTCTCATAGAGAGCGTTGAAGGTGTGGAAAAATTCGTTTTGGGTTTCCACTTTACCGGCCACAAACTGGATGTCGTCTACAAGCATCAGGTCCGCCTCCCGGTACTTCGTGCGAAATTCGTTCATGGAGCGGCCGGAGCGGACGGTCTCGATGTAGTCGTTTATAAATTCATCGCCTTTGATATAGAGGATACGGAAGTCGGGACTGTTTTGGTGGATAACATGGGCAATAGCGTACAAGAGGTGGGTTTTTCCCAGTCCGGAGCTTCCATAAATAAAAAGAGGGTTGTAATGCTGTCCGGGCGCGTCGGCCACGGCCCGGGCGGCGGAGCTGGCCAGATGGTTGGATGGGCCCACCACGAAGGTCTCAAAGGTGAATTCCCCGCTCTCCATAAAGGAGGCGGGCTGCTGTGACTTCTTGTTTTCCCGCTGGTGGAGGGCCCTGTCGTCCAGCAGGCGGACGGTCATGTTGGAGGAAAAGATGTCCTTGAGGGCCGATTCGATGTTCGGGAGAAAACGATCCTGAATGTTGGTGCGCTTGAAGGCGTTGGGGCAGTGGAGCACCAGCACGTCCCCCTCCAGGGCGACAACGGTGGTTTCATCGAACCATGTTTTTATAGTGGTCTCGGATAGATCCTCGCGTAGTCTGTCCAGGATCATGGACCACACGTCGGAAACAGATTGCATAGGAGCTCTCCCTTTCTTTTTTCTATCGGTCCCTTTCTGTTATGTCTTTCAGGGGTGTTTCTTTCATCTTCTTGTTTCTTGTGGAAAGTATATCTGAATTATTATATCAAAAAATGGATGGGATTGCAACAGACACATATTCTAACATATAAGAAAATTTCGTTTGTAGGAGTCATTGCGCCGTTTGTGAGCCGCAGAGGCGACAGAAACTGGAATCAGGGCTGGAAAGTGGAAGTTTTTGTTGACATCCCTTCTGTTTTTATGTATAATAACTGTTGCTTGTCGAAAGACAGGCCATCAATATGTCAACTGCGGGGGGAGCACTTCCCCGCCGTCGAGTAGAGGGGTGTAAAGTCCCTCAGCAAAAAGATTCTTTTAGGAGGTGTATGCAAATGTTCCGTACCTATCAGCCCAAAAAGCGCCAGCGCTCCAAGGAGCACGGCTTCCGCAAGCGGATGAGAACCGCCAACGGCCGTAAGGTGCTTGCCCGCCGCCGCGCGAAGGGCCGCAGCCGCCTGACCCACTGAGGCACGCCCCGGAGCTTGCAGCACCGCAAATAAGGGATAGATTTGATGGAGGACGGTCGTTTAAGCGCAAGGCGTTTAGATGGCCGTCCTTACGGGTAGTAAGACAATGAAGAAAACCGTTACGATCAAGGAAAACCGCATCTTCCGCCGGCTATACAGCAAGGGACGCTCTGCCGTCACCCCCTTCCTGGTACTCTACTGCCGCCCCAACAATCTGGGTCATAACCGGCTGGGAGTGACCGTCAGTACAAAACTTGGCTGCGCCGTGGTCCGTAACCGCGCCAGAAGACGGCTGCGGGAGGTCTTTCGGCTGGCCCAGCCGGAGCTGAAGCAGGGCTATGACGTGGTTCTGGTGGCCCGGAGCCGTGCGGTCAACGGACCGTATCAGAAGCTCACCGGCGCATTTTACCGTGCCTGTGGCCAGGTGGGGCTTGCGAAGGAGAACAGAACATGATCCGGCGGTTTTTGCTGCGCGTAATCCGGTTTTATCAGAGGCATATCTCCCCGTGTTTTCCGCCTCGGTGCCGCTTCATCCCCACCTGCTCCCAGTATGCCGCCCAGGCTATCGTAAAATATGGCGCGGCCCGGGGGAGCTGGCTGGCCCTGAGGCGTTTTTTGCGGTGCCATCCCTTTTATAAGGGAGATTTCTATGATCCCGTTCCCTGACGGGGTCCAGCCCACATATGATGCGATTCGGAGGAAAAAAATTTAATGGGCAAACTCATCACCTTACCCTTTGCCGCCCTGCTGCGCTGGATGTACTCCATCACCGGGTCCTACGGTGTGGCCATCATCCTGTTCAGTCTGATTCTGAAGCTGGTGCTTCTCCCCTTTCAGATGAAGTCCAAGCGCAGCATGGTCCGCATGGGCCGTCTGTCCGGCAAGCAGGCGGAGCTGCAAAAGCAGTATGCAAAAAATCAGCAGAAATACCAGGAGGAGTTGGCAAAGCTCTATCAGGAGGAGGGGGTAAACCCCATGAGCGGGTGTCTTTGGTCCCTACTGCCTTTGTTCCTCCTGTTGCCGCTGTACCAGATTGTCTACCGGCCTATCACCCATTTCATGGGCCTGAGCGAGGAGGTTCTGGAGACCGTACGCAGCGCCGCTATCGGCCTGGGTTTCGATCCCAGCGCCGGAAATATCGCCTATGAGCAGATTGCTCTGACGGAGTTCGTGTCCAGTCACTGGGACAGCATGAAGAATACGGCGGAAGGACTAATCAATGTCAACTTCAATTTTCTAGGTGTTGATCTCAGTGCCATCCCCAGCAGCGCCTTTAAGGGCTTCACATTCAGTGTAGGGACGATCGGGCTGCTGCTGATCCCCGTTCTAGCTGCCGGGATTCAATTTTTATTCACCTACGTGACCAACAAGAGCAACGGACAGGCCCAGGCTCAGCAGGGCAGCATGAAAATGCTGAACATCATGATGCCTCTGTTCTCCCTGTGGTGGTGCTTCACCATGCCCGCGGCCATGGGCGTATACTGGTTCTTCAACAGCTTTTTCTCCATGATTCAAGAGGGCCTGATGGGCCGGTTCTACACCAAAAAGCTGGATGAAGAAGAGGAGGAGAGAGCTGCCAAACGAGAGGCCGCCCGCCAGCTGCGTATGGAGGAGGCCAAAAAGCGGGTTGCTGAACAGAGGGAACAGGAGCCCAGAAAGCCCAAGAAGCAGCCCCAGAAGACCGGCGAGAAAAAAGTATCCACCAACGACGCGGGCCGTATCGGCGAGCGCCCCTATGCCAGAGGGCGCAGCTATCGGGCGGATCGCTACGATGAAGAAAAGAATGAGGATTAGGATATGACGACGAAATTTATTGACGTCACCGGAAAGACCGAGGAGGAGGCTATCTCCAAAGCGCTGGCCGACCTGGGCCTGGACCGGGACGAGGTGTCCGTTGAGATTCTGGAACGGGCCAAAAAGGGCTTTTTGGGTCTGGGAGCCAGCCCGGCAAAGGTGCGGATCACCTATGAGGCGGCGGAGGAGCCGATAAAAAATGAGGAGAAAAAGGCCACGCCTCCCCCGCCGCCGCCTCCCGATCCGGAAGTGAAGAAGCCCCAGGCCATACCCTCTCCTCCTGCCCCCAAGCCTGCGAAAAAGCCCGTCCGCGCCAAGGTGGAACACCCTCAGAGGTCTTCTGCCCAGGCTGTGCCGGTCGCTGCCCCCGTACCCCCGCTGCCTCAGCCGGGAGAGATCTGCAATGATGAAAAGGCGCAGCAGATTATAGCTTTTCTCACCGGGCTGTTGGATCATATGGATAGCCGGGCGCAGGTAAAGGTCTATCGGGATGAGGAGGAGCGCTACAAGGTGGTTCTGGAGGGGGATAAGCTGGGTTCCCTGATTGGACGGCGGGGCGAGACCCTGGACGCTATCCAGCAGTTGACCAACTACTCCGTAAATAAGGGTGGCGACAAGCGGGTCAGAATCCACGTGGACGCGGAGAATTACCGCTATAAGCGGGAGCAGAGCCTGCAGCATCTGGCCCGCAAGATGGCGGCAAAGGCCGTCAAGCTGCGCCGCAACGTCACTTTGGAACCCATGAACGCCTATGAGCGGCATGTCATTCACACCGCTTTGCAGGATGTGGAGGGCGTGAGTACCTACTCCATGGGCACCGATCCCAACCGTCGGGTCATCGTGGCCTATGACCGGAGTGGGGCGAAGCAGGGGTAATAATGCAGATACCGCTGGGATCCCACGATCTCAGCGGTATTTCTGTATGTCTATTAGAGCGGAAGCATTTTAAAGAATATCAAAAAATGTTCCCTTACTTGACGAATGATGTTGCATCAAGTAGAATAATGGTACGAAGACTTAGACTCTGTGCAGAACGCCCCCATCCATACACAACTGCTTTAGCAATACCACGAATACAGCATAAAATATCATTGCGACTTTTTAAGATGCTCTTGTACTGGTTATGTCAAGCACATAGCAACGACTGATTTTCGGATATGGTTATCTGGATGGAAAGGTGCGGCGACAAAACGTAAATGAGTTTTGTCGCCTGCACTTTATTTTTTGAAAAAATGTGACGTGCCATAGAGGTTTCCTGTCTATATGGGTGAAGGGCCTTATCGCAGGGGAAAGGAGGTTCGTGTGGAGGATAAGCAAATTATAGATTTGTATTGGGCGCGCGCTGAAACTGCTATATCCGAAACTGCGAAGAAGTACGGGAGGTACTGCCATTCTATTGCATTTAATATCCTGCACAGCCATGAAGATAGCGAGGAATGTGTAAACGATACATTTTTCAACGCCTGGAGGACAATACCGCCCCAGCGTCCGAGTAAATTTGCGGCTTTTCTTGGAACGATTACCCGGCATCTATCGCTAAACAAGTGGGAGCAATACAGCGCAGAAAAACGTGGCTGCGGACAAGTACCGCTTGTGCTGGAAGAATTGAGCGACTGTATCCCAGCTTCAGAAAATGTAGAACAGGTTATCGATGATCTTGCTTTGACAGAACTGCTCAATCGGTTCCTAGGTACTCTTTCAACGGACAGTCGAAAAATCTTCATGCGTAGATATTGGTATATGAACACAATCAAAGAAATTGCGAAAGGCTATTCAATGAGTGAGAGCAAAGTAAAGATGTCTTTGCTCCGCTCCCGGAACGATTTGAAACGACTATTGGAGAAAGAAGGTTTTGATCTATGAAAGAAAAGCGTGTGTTAAAAGCCCTAGGCCAAGTAGACGCGGATTACGTCGAAGAAGCCTCACCCACTCAGCAGACGAAAAGACCCGGTTGGTTGAAATGGGGGTCTATGGTGGCTTGCCTCGTACTTGTTCTCTCCGTTGGAGTTTTTGTCTCCCATACACGTCATGATGACGATATAACGATTGGGACTGGCGTGGTTGACGCTGCCCCTATGGTTTATGTGAATGACGCGCTTTACAAACAATCCAACGACCAGCAGAGCTATCAGGAGCAGAAAGACGATTTTGTATATCTCGGAAAGATTTTAAGTGATGTTTCCAACTACCAGGGCGGTGGTTATGACGGGATACCAAAGGAAAATTTTCAGGCAAATCACCCCATAGTAGGCTGTGAAGTATATCAATATGGGGAAAATATTGTTGTCAAAATCAATGGTTCGTACTGGCTCTATATAGAATATAGTAACACTGGCAACCTGCCTGCCGGGGCTTATGTAGGGGATAGCAATAGCGGTAAGGATGACCTAAAAATGACTTTCCAAGAGGATGTTGCGAACGGTCAAGTGTCAGACAATCCTGGCTCCGTTGTCAACAGCGAGGGGTAACAGATTGCCGCAGCAATCTGAATATAAAGCGAAAGGACAAGGCCAACCGGGCCTTACCATACACATCTTTGTATTTTGCCCTTGCTTGCCACGGCTTGCCTTTGCGGTCTAATTGTCGAACACTAACAGAGGTATACTTCATTTGCCATACCTCCTAAGTCTGAATTGTTCCGCATTTCGTGCGCCGATTGTACCGCAGATGTTCCGCAAAGTCAATACCGCAGAGAAAAACAGCGAACCCGGAAACCCTTGCAATTCAAGGGTTTCCGGGGTTCGATTTTTGCGGGAAGCGGAGAACTCATTCCCACTCGGCGTGTTCTTTGTCATTCTTAACTATATTTGTTTAAGTTTTATGCAAATACACACCCACTTTTACATCAATTACATCATTTATTATGGCTTGCTGATTTTCTGTTGCCACTCATTTATTATAGCAAAACCCGTGAATTTAGCAACCCATTTTTGAAATGTTACGCAATAAAAGCTATTTTTGAGAACAAAAGTATAAGATCCCCTCCACGTCATACTCATATCTTAAATGCCTTGTAAAATAAGGTATTTCTAAAGGCTAAAGCGTAACAAATCCAATACATATTTTCTCCTTATCGACCTTGTTACATGGTACTAGAACCATGTATTTCTTATTACTAAAGAAAATAGGGGCGACAGGCTGTACTTTAAAACTTGCAAACCGTTCACCTTTTGAAATTTATAAATGTTTCTTTATCAATCGAAAAAATATAATCCCCATTTTCATAAAAGGAATTTTGAACCATTCCTACCTTTTGCATTACTCTATATGATTCTACATTACTCTTTGCACATCCTCCATAGATTATGTCATATTCCATCTCCTCAAACGCATAATTTATCAATTCCATAGCACATTGTGTAGCATAACCTCGATTTCGGTATTTTTCATCAATCATATAAAAAAGAACTGTTTTTCCTATTTCGGCTTCTCCGTCTAATCCGCACCAGCCTATTATCACATTTGGCTCTTTCTTTTGAAAAACACCTAAACATAAATGGCAAATTGATTTCTGTCGGTTCTTACTATGAGTATCTTCCATATATTTTAACGCTTCGTATGCCTTATCTATCGTTGTTTCATGTGGGTATTCCCACATTCTTGCAATCTCCTTAATATCGTTTTCAGTCACAGTTCGCAGTATTAAATCGTTTGTTTTAAATTCCACTATTCATTTCCCTCACTATCTATAATAACTTTCATTTCATCAACTATTTGCTGAACACTTTTACTATCTGTATTGATAACATAATCGCCCTCATATGGTTTTAAATGTAGCCAGAAAAAAGAACATTCATTTGCATCTCCACGCTTTTTATGACGTTCACACAAAGTTTCCTCTGAACAGGTCAGGGTAATACCAATAACAGAATAATCTTTTGCTGTTATATCTTTTAAAATCGCTTCACGAATTGTCTTATCCACAACAACCACCGACGAAAAAAAGACATAATCAAAACCAGAGTTTAAATATGTAGATAACGCGAATGACATTGTTTTATCACCATTTCTCAATCTCGGATCATCAACCGAAAACGGATTGACACACCATGCCCAATCGCCATCAAAATAAGCACTGTTTTCATAAGAAGTAAAAAGTTTCTGTGTCACTGTCGTTTTCCCCACACACGGAGAACCTGCTATAATAATCAATTTTTGTTTTGACATCTATATTCCTCCCATCAATCATTTTAAATTCTACAACAATATGCCTAATTATACCACTTCCATTTCCAATTTTCCACAAAAATATAGGGCGCAGCAACTGCCACACCCTACATTTCTTATCGTTCCAACGATTTTTCTATTCTGTATTTCTGCCCTTTCAAATCGTTCTGTTTTTCATACAGATTAAATCTCATTTCATCACTCGAACTCGGCGTGTTCTTTGTTGCGCTTAACTATATTTGTTTAAGCTTTATGTAAATACACGCCCATTTTTACATCAATTACATCATTTATTATGGCTTGCTGATTTTCTGTTGCCAAAATGTTGCCACGCATTTATTATAGCAATTCCCGGCAATTTGGCAACTCATTTTTGAAATATTATGCAATAAAAGCTATTTTTGAGAACAAAAGTATAAAATATCCTCCACATCATACCCATGCCCCCAACGCCCTGTAAAATAAGGTATTCTAAGACGCTAAAGCGTAACAAATCCAACACATATTTTCTCCATAATGTCCTTGTTACATGGTGCTAGCACCATGTCTTTAATATCATTAAAGGAAAATTTGCTAAAAA